>NZ_DASXJD010000113.1:0-50886 GCF_036497585.1 Actinomycetospora sp.
TTTCCAGCGCAGGTCGAAGCGCAGCGCCTCCATCGCCTCGCGGTCGGAGAGGTTGTACAGGCGCTGGAGCACCATCACCGAGGCCACGACCTCGCCGGGCACACTCGGTCGTCCCCGCTGACTGGGGAACAGACCTTCGAAGAGCTCCGGTGGGAACAACCGCAACCGATGAGCGGCGAGGAACCCGAACACGGTGCCGGGGTCAATCAGATGCCCAGCCAGCGACTCCACGTCCAGCAGCTAACGCTGATCATCCGAGTGGCCCTGCACCAGACGAGGATCCCAGCCGCCAGCCAAGATCCCCGTCCGACACCCCGGCGCTTAATTCAGCAGTCTCCTAGGTGGGCGGAGCCCTCGTGAGCACTTTCCGGGGTCATAGCCCCGGAAAATGCTCACATGCCTCCGGCACCCAGCCCCCATCCGGCGATCCCCGCGGCGACCGTCGCGGCGCTCACCAGCACGATCCAGGCCGCGAACACCCGCCGCGAGCGGATGCGGTCCCGACGCCGGGCGTGGCGCTCGACGCGGTCGCCCACGCCGTCGACGTGCCCGCGGGCGCGCCCGCCGCCGCTCCCGGCGTCCTCCCGGTCGGCGCTCCCGGCGTCGTCGGCACCGTCGGTGTCGGCACCGTCGGCATCGGCCCCGACGTCGTCGAGGGCCCCGTCGTCGGGCTCGTCGACGACCTGGCGTGCCCGCGCCCCGTCGCCCGCGGGGCGGCGCGGGGTGGGACCGGTGAACCGTCGGGTCCCGGTGCGCGGCGGCGCCGCCGTGCCGACCCGGGCCCGCCGCGGCGGGGTGACCGGGGCGAACGGCAACGACTCCTCCTGGCGCGCCCGGCGCGCCGCGTCGAGGAACGCGGCCGCGGAGGCCAGCCGCTCGTCGGGGTCACGGCGGGTGGCCGCGACGACGAGCCGGTCCAGGGCGCGGGGCACGCCGGGCGCCTGGGTCGAGGGGGCCGGGACGTCCACGTTGACGTGGCGGTACGCGACGGCGAGCGCGGTGTCGCCGCCGTGCGGCGGGACGCCGGTGAGCAGCTCGAAGAGCACGATCCCGGCGGCGTAGACGTCGCTGCGCTCGTCGGTGCGCCCGTGCTCGACCTGCTCGGGCGCGAGGTAGGCCGCGGTGCCGAGGATGAGGTCGTCCGACGTCGAGCCGCCGGTGTCCAGCGAGCCGTCGGCGGCGCCGTCCCACGCGGCGGCGACGAGGCCGAAGTCGGCGACCTTGAGCTGCCCGGAGCGGGCCACCAGCACGTTCTCCGGTTTCACGTCGCGGTGGACCATCCCCTGCCGGTGGGCCACCCGCAACGCCGCGAGCACCTGCTCGACCACGGTGAGCGCCGTCGCCGGGGCCAGCCGCACCTGCTCGCGGATCACGTCGCGCAGGGTGCCGCCCTCGACGAGCTCGAGGACCAGGAAGACGGTGCCGTCGTCGTGGGTTCCCTGGTCGTGCACCGCGACGATGCCGGGGTGGGCGAGGCGGGCGGCCGCGCGGGCCTCGCGCTCGAAGCGGCGGACGAAGGTGGGGTCGGCCGCGAGCGACGGCTCCATGATCTTGATCGCGACCGGGCGGTCGAGGCGGGTGTCCGTGCCGCGGTGCACGGTCGACATGCCGCCTCGGGCGAGCACCTCGCCGATGCGGTAGCGGCCGTCGAGCACCGTCGCCGAGGCCGCCGGGTCCGGTGACGCCGGGCCCGACGCCCGGGCCGTCCCCCGCCTCGGGGCACCTGGGGCGTCGCGGGCCATGCCGTGATGCTACGAGCGGGCGACGCCGATCCCCCGCGGCGACGCGCGGACCCGACGTGGGCACGGCGCGCCTGCGCGGAGCGGTGATGTCCGGGCGTGTCCTCTGGCACAGTGCTGGGATGACCGCCGCGCTGACCGCTCTCGTGGGACGGGAGATCGAGGCACTCACCCTCGCCGAGGCCGCCGAGCGCCTCGACGTACCCCGCACCCGCATCAGCCAGATGATCAAGCAGGGACAGCTCCTCGGCGTCCGGGAGGCCGACCGGTGGATCGTCCCGGCGGCCTTCCTCGTCGACTCCGGGGTGGTGAAGGGCCTGCCGGGCCTGATCACGGTGCTGCGCGACGGCGGCTACAGCGACGGCGAGATCCTGCGGTGGCTCTTCCTGGAGGATCCGACGCTGCCGGGCGCGCCGATCGAGGCGCTGCGCTCCGACCGCGGCGGCGAGGTCAAGCGCCGCGCCCAGGCGATGGCGTTCTGACCCGCGTCCCCACCAGGGTCGCCAGCACCGGGGCCAGCGCCGCGGCGCGCCACGCGCCGAGGGTGGCGACGAGCCCGGCGGCGACCGCCGCGCCCGTCCACGCCCGCACGTGGTCGGTCCCGTCGGGTGCGACGGTGACGGCGAGCAGCGTCGGGGCGTGCGGCGGGTCGTCGCCGAGGGCCTCCCGCCGCCACGCCGCCACGCGGTAGTCCCGCAGCGGCAGCACCTCCAGCTCCGGGGCCCGCCCGGCGACGGCGGCCGCGACCGCCCGGCAGCGCCGGCAGTCCGCGTCGAAGGCGAGGACGAGCTCGTCGGGCACCCGGCCGCCGCGTCGCACCGCCAGGTCCCTACCGGCGTCGCAGCGACCGCGCCGCGACCGCCCGCGCCAGGCCGGGCCCCGCGACCGCGGCCCGCCGGGCCTCGGACACGACGACGCGGTGGGCGAGCACGTCGTAGTCGACGGCGACGATCTCGTCGAGGATGCGGCTGTAGAGCACCGCTGCGGTGCGAACGCACGGCCGGGATACCGGGTCGAGCAGGGCGATCCCGGCCTCGGCGCGCCGGTAGATCGCGCGGGTCCGCGCCACCAGGTGGGCCAGCGCCCGGCGCACCCGGGGATCGGTGCGCAGCCGCGCCCGGCACCACGCCAGGAGCTCGCGGTCCACGTCGAAGGCCGCGAGGTCCTCGCGAGGCAGGTAGACCCGGCCGCGGTCGAGGTCCTCGCCCACGTCGCGCAGGAAGTTGGTGAGCTGGAACGCCACCCCGAGCGCGGCCGCCGCGGGCTCGGCCTCGGCGCGCGGCACGACCGTGCCGAGCACCGGCAGCACCTGCAGCCCGATCACCGCCGCGGAGCCGTGGACGTACGTCCCGAGGTCGTCGAAGGTCTCGTAGCCGTCCACCACGAGGTCCATCGCCATCGAGTCCATGAAGTCCTCGAGGTGCCGGTGGTCGATGTCGTAGCGCTCGACAGTGTGGGCCAGCGCCGCGACCACCGGCTCCTCGGCCAGCAGCGCCGCGCCGTCCTCGGGGTCGGTCGGGCCCGCGAGCGCCACCCGCATCCGCGCCCGCACCTCCTCCAGGCGGGCCACCACCTCGTCCGGCCCGCCGGCCCCCGGGGTGTCCACGACGTCGTCGGCCATCCGCGCGAAGCCGTAGAGGGCGTGGATGGCGGGCCGCTGCGCGGGGGTCAGCAGACGCGTGGCGAGGAAGTAGGTGCGGCCGTGGGCGGCGTTGAGCGCCCGGCAGCGGGCGTAGGCCACGCGCAGGCCGGGCGCGGTGATGCCGGCCGCGTCGAGCTCGCCCGCGGCGCCCCGCGGCGGCGCCACCCCCGCCGTCACGCGGCGTCCCCGACGATGCGCTGCGCGGCGAGCTTCCCGGACACGACCACCGTCGGGACCCCGACACCCGGCGTCGTGCCGCAGCCCGCCAGCACCACGTTGTCGACGCCGCGGGGGAGGTTGCCGGACCGGAACGGCCCGGTCTGGGCGAAGGTGTGCGCCGCGGAGAACGGGGTGCCGGCCGCCATCCCCAGCCGCGCCCAGTCGGCGGGCGAGATGCGGTGCTCGGCGACGACGGCGCCGGGGTCGAGCGCGATCCCGCGCGCCGCGAGCACCGTGAGGAGCTCGTCGCGGTAGCGCGGCGCGACGCGGTCCCAGTCCAGGTCCGGGGCCCGATCGGTGTTGGGGCACGGGGCGAGCACCGAGACGTAGTCGCCGCCGGCCGGGGCCAGCGCGGGATCGGTGGCGGTCGGCCGCGTCACCAGCAGGGACGGGTCGCTCATCAGCCGGCCCTCGGTGATGATCTCGTCGAAGGTGGACGCCCACGCGTCACCGAACGAGATCGTGTGGTGCCCGAGGTCGGGCTGCGGCCGGTCCAGGCCGAGGTGCACGACGAACGCCGAGGGCGACCAGCGCAGCGGCACCCCGCGTCGCGGGGTCCGGCCGAGCAGGCGGTGCACGACGGGCAGGTCGGGGGTGAGGACGACGGCGTCGGCCGGGATCCGCTCGCCCTCGGCCACGACCGCGGTGACCCGGCTCCCGACCCACTCCAGCTCGGTGACCTCCGTCCCGAGCCGCAGCTCCACCCCGGCGTCGGCGGCGGCGTCCGCGTAGGCCTGCGGCAGCGCCCGGACCCCGCCCGGGGCACCGTCGCGGCCCCGCGGGAAGTACACGCCCGCGATGGTGTCCATGTAGGCGATCACGGCGTAGGCCGCGAGGGCGCGGGCCGGCGGGACCCCGGCGTAGAGCGCCTGGAAGGAGAAGATCCGGCGCAGTCGCTCGTCGTGGAGGAACCTCCCGATCCGCGGTCCGAGCCGCCCGAAGCCGCCCAGGACGCCGAGGCGGGCCAGGTCGCGGGAGAGGACGTCGAGCGGGGAGTCGAAGTTGGCGTCGATGAACGTCGCCATCTGCACCCGGTAGAGCTCTCCGAGCCAGTCGCGCAGCCGCCGGTACCCGGCGGCGTCGGCCGCCGAGACCTTCTCGCGGAGCTCCTGCTCCATGGCCTCGGCGTCGGTGTGGACGTCGATGGCGGAGCCGTCGGCGAAGCGGGCGTGGTAGGCCGGGTCGAGGCGCACGAGGTCCAGCCGGTCGCCGAGCTTCTCCCCGACGGCGGCCAGGGGCGCCTCGAGCAGGTCCGGCATCGTCAGGACGGTGGGCCCGGTGTCGAGGCGGTAGCCCCTGTCGGCGTGCTGCCCTTTCCCCGGGAGGTCGAGCCGGCCGGCCCGGCCGCCGGGGAAGGGCTCGCGCTCGACCACCGTGACCTCGCAGCCCGCGCCCCGCAGGTGCAGGGCGGCAGTCAGGCCGGCGAGACCGGCCCCGACGACGACCACGCGGTGCGACGGGGGGACGGTCCTGCGTGGTGTCCCCATCAGCAGGACCGGTGCGCGGCGGCGCCGGCCAGGGCGGTGAGCCGCTCGCGGGCGGTGAGGTCCAGGTCCGCCCCGGCGAGGGCGTCGAGGGCCGAGGCGGTCAGGGCGTCGATGCGCTCCTCGACCTCGGCCACCACCCCGAGGTCCTCGAGCGCCGCCCGGGCGGCGCCGACCTCCTCGGCGGTGAGGTCGGACTTGCCGAGGGCGTGCTCGACGGGGGCCGCGGCCGCGGCGTCGGGGTGCTGGCGGGCGAGGGCGACCAGCAGGGTCCGCTTGCCCTCGCGCAGGTCGTCGCCCGCGGGCTTCCCCGTGACCGCCGGGTCACCGAACACGCCGAGCAGGTCGTCGCGCAGCTGGAAGGCGATCCCGAGGTCGGTGCCGAACCGCCGGTAGGCGGACACGACGGCATCGTCGGCGCCGGCGAGGGCCGCGCCGAGGTGCAGCGGGCGCTCGATCGTGTAGGCGGCGGTCTTGTACCGGCTGATGCGCAGCACGCCCTCGGGGGTCGAGAGGTCCGTGGCGTGCCCGACGACGTCGAGGAACTGCCCGGTGAGCAGCTCGGTCCGCATCGCCTCCCATACCGGGGCCGCGCGGGCCAGGGCGGCGGGGTCGAGACCGGCGGCGCGGAGCATGTCGTCGGCCCAGGCCAGCGCGACGTCGCCGACCAGCACCGCGATCGCCGCGCCGAGGCGCTCGGACGAGCCGATCCACTCGCGCTCGCGGTGCCGCGCGGACCAGATCGCGTGCACCGTCGGGCGGCCGCGGCGCAGCGAGGAGTCGTCGATGAGGTCGTCGTGCACCAGGGCGCACGCCTGGATCAGCTCGAGGGCCGACACCGCGGTGACCACCACGTCCGGCGGCGGGCTGTCGGGGGCCGCGGGCCCGCCGGCGGCACGCCATCCCCACCACGCGAAGGTGGGCCTCAGCCGCTTCCCGCCCCCGAGCGCGAGCGCGGCGAGGTCGTCCACGGCGTCGACGAACTCCGGCGCCAGCGAGGCGCACGTCTCCCGCCGCGCGTCGAGGAAGTCCCGCAAGGCACCGGTGACCGCCGCGGGCAGGTCGGCGTCGACGGTGGCGAGCACGTCCACCGGATCGTCCCAGATCAGGGGGTCGCCCGGGGTCACGAGCGTCCGGCCACCGGTCATCCGAGCTCCTCTCGCCGGGCCGCCGACCACAGGGTAGGCAGGCCGGGATTAACCGGCCGGATGAGCGTCGAACCGGCGTCGACCGTCACACGAGTGCTCCCCGTTCGCGTGGTGACTGCGTATGGTCACCGGATGGCCACTGTCACGGAACGCATCCAACGTGGGACGCCGACGTTCTCGGTGGAGTTCTTCCCGCCCAAGAACGACGAGGGCGAGCGGACCCTGTGGAACACCATCCGGTCGCTCGAGCCGCTCGACCCGGCGTTCGTCTCGGTGACCTACGGCGCGGGCGGCTCGAGCCGGGACCGCACCGTGCGCACCACCGGCCGGATCGCCACCGAGACCACGCTGAC
This sequence comes from Actinomycetospora sp., assembly GCF_036497585.1. GTDB lineage: Bacteria > Actinomycetota > Actinomycetes > Mycobacteriales > Pseudonocardiaceae > Actinomycetospora. Next base: position 6,586 of record NZ_DASXJD010000113.1, read on the forward strand.
GGCGATGGCCCACCTCACCGCGGTCGACGCCTCCATGGAGGACCTGCGTCACGTCATCGGCTCCTACGCCGAGGCCGGTATCTCCAACGTCCTCGCGATCCGGGGCGACCCGCCCAACGACAAGGACGCCGAGTGGGTGCCGCACCCCGCCGGCCTGCAGTACACCGACGAGCTGGTGCACATGGTGCGGCGGCTCGGGTCGTTCTGCGTGGGCGTGGCGGCGTTCCCCTACCTGCACCCGCGGTCGGCCGACGAGGACGCCGACACCCGCTTCTTCGTGCAGAAGGTGAAGGCGGGCGCCGAGTTCGCGATCACCCAGATGTTCTACGACGCCGACCAGTTCCTCCGGATGCGTGACCGCATCGCCGCGGCCGGCTGCGACATCCCGATCATGCCGGGGCTGATGCCGATCACCACGCCGAAGTCGGCCGAGCGCGGCGCGGACTTCTCCGGTGCGCCGCTGCCGCAGGCGATGACCGACCGGCTCGAGCCGTACACCGACGACGCCGACGGGTTCCGGAAGTGCGGCATCGACCTCTGCGTCGAGCTCTCGCAGCGGATGTACGACGAGGGTGTCGGCAACATCCACTACATCAGCATGAACCGGTCGCCCGCCGTCGTGGACGTGGTGCAGCGCCTCGGCACGGCGGCCCGCTCCGCCTCGGCCTGACGGGCGCCGGGCCGTCTCAGCGACGCGCCCGCCGGTCCACCCGCGGGCGCGTCGCGGCGGCCAGTGCGAACACGACCCCCGCGGCGATGAGCACGACCGCGACCAGCAGCAGCGCCCAGCCCACCCAGGACGGCGCGTTCGGGTCGGGGTACGAGGCGACGGCGTTGACCTCGCCGACCTCCCCGGGCGTGAAGGTCCACGACACGACGCCCTGCGAGACGCTGCCGTCGGTCTGGGTGATGGTGCCCGGGAACGCCATCTTGAGCGCGACGTCGGCGCTCTCCGGGGTCACGCGGGTCAGGTCGACCTGCCCGGAGAGGATCACCCGGTCGCCCGCCCGCCGCAGCTGCAGCCGGATCGCCGAGGACGTCGTCGGGCTGATCTGCGGCAGCAGCCGCGACACGTCGTCGAAGCTGAGGTCCTCGAAGGCCAGGTGGGAGCCGACGTAGCCGTCCTGCTCGTACCGGGTGACGGTCACGTCCCCCGAGAGGTCCGAGGGGACCTGCAGCGGCGGCCCGTTGCCGCCCGGGGCGCCGTCGGGCGTGCCGACGTCGATCGTCCCGGAGACGGTGTCCTGCGGGGAGACGGCCAGCCCGGCCCGCACCCGCACGCACCCCGTGCCGAGCAGGGCCACCACCGCGAGCATCGCGGCGAGCAGGACCAGCGACCGGCGGCGGGGGGCGGGCCGACGCGTCGCCGGACGGGCCGGACGGTCGGGCGCCGGACCCGGGACGGTCGGCCGGGCGGGGAGGGGCAGCGGCACGCGGCCATCGTGCCAGGCGGGTCCGACAGCGCCCGGCGACGTCGGGTGCGGGCGCGTCCCGCGCTCAGCGGCCGGGGGCCGGCTCGAGCGGCAGCGTCCGGCCGAGCACGGCGAAGGGCCGGGGGTCGCTGGAGAAACGGTGGTGGCGCAGCAGGTCGCGGAACCCGCAGCGGCGGTAGAGCACCCAGGCGCGGGTCGGCACCGGCGCCTCCGGGGTGGAGAGCAGCACGTGACCGGCCTCGGCCCGCTCGAGGAGCCGCTGCAGCAGGGCGCGCCCCAGTCCGTGGCCCTGGGCGTCGGTGCGGACGTGGAGCTCGGTGAGCTCGAAGTAGTCGGCGAGGTAGCGCTCCGGATCGTCGTCGAGGGGCCAGGGGTCGAGGTCGGAGGAGCCGGTCACGCCGGCCAGGACGCCCGCGTCGGGCGCCCCACCGGGGCCGGCCCCGTCACGACCGCCGCCGTCGCGCCCTCCGCCGTCGCCGAGCAGGCGCCCGAGCCCGGCGCCGAACAGCCCGCCCGCCGACGCGCGCGCCGGCCGCCCGGCCCGCCGCAGCCCGCGGCGCACCTCCTCGTACCACCACTGCCCGGGCGCTCCCGGGTAGCCGTAGGCGATGCCGTGCAGCGCGTCGTGCTCGTCGAGCGCGGCCACCGCCCGCCACCCGGGGCGCCGCGAGTGCTCGAGCCACATCGGGGCCCGCTGCCGCGCCGTGCCGGGCGGGTAGCCCATCGCCGCGACGTAGAGGTCGAGCGCCTCGTCGAGACGTCCGGGCAGCTCCGCGGGGTCGAGATCGACCAGGCGTGCCTCCTCCGGGGCGGCGGTCATCGCGGTCCGCCCGCCCGGCGCGCCACCGCCACCGGGATCCCCGGTGCCCGCGCCTGGGAGTCCATCGCGCCATCTCATCACGCCCGTCGAGACTCCTCCGCCGCGCGGCGTCGGCGACGATCCGACCGGCCGACTTGACGCGGCTCGGGCGGCGCGGTTCACTCGTGTCCGTCGAACACGTGTTCGACTCGGGTGCGGCGGTCCGCGGGGAAGCGTCCCGTCGCACCCGGCGCCGCCGGCTTCCCCACGGTGGCAGGCACAGGCCGTCCCGCGCCGGGTGGGTCGGCGACCGCGCCCCCGTGGAGGACGCATTGGTTGCAAGCCCTTCGCCGGTCGGGGTCCGGTGCGTCGACGGCGATCCCGTCGAGTTCCACCGTCGCCCGAACCGACGCGACAGCCACTACCTGGTCACCGAGATCCGGGAGCGCTGGATCGAACAGTCGCGGTGGCCGTTCCGCTCGATGATGCCCATCGGGGGAGACCGCTGCCGGTGCTGGCGGGTCCTCGCCCGCCGTTCCGACGAGCCGCACCTGCCCCCGGGGGAGTTCGTGCTCCGCATGCGCTCCGGTCCCGGGGTCTGGGACCTCCGCTGGCTGACCTGACCACCCCCGAGTCCGGGAGGACACCATGACGATCTCCACGCCGACGTTCCCGACGCCCCTGCCCGACGCCGAGGTGGGCGCGGCAGGCCTGTTCGACACCGGCCTGGTGCACGCCCCCGCCCCGCGCCGGGGTCACCGTGACCGGCCGAGCCGTGACCGGCGCCCGGCCCGACCCGCGGCGTCCGCGCCGCGCCCGCCCGGTCCACCGCCGTCCCGGTCGGTGGTGACGCTGCTCGAGGCGGCTCGGGACGGCCTGCGTGAGGCGCAGCGCGCCGACACCCCGGCGGAGCGGTTCCGGCTGGCGCACCTGTCCGCGCTGCGCTCCGCGGCGGCGGTGCTCGCGGCCCGGGCCCGCACCCGGCGCTCCGCCCGGCCCACCGACGCGTGGACGCTGCTCACCGCGGTCGCGCCCGAGTACGGCGAGTGGGCGGCGTTCTTCGCCGCGCACTCCGCGACCCGCTCCGCGGTGGAGGCGGGCGCCCGCAGCCGGGTCGGGCAGCGGGACGCCGACGACATGGTCCGCCAGGCCGACCTCTTCCTCGCCCTCGTGACGCGGACGGTGGCCGGCCGACGGGAGCCCTGAGTCGCTCAGCCCGTGCGGCGCGGGTCCCGCTGCTCGCGGGCTCGGTGCCCGGCCCGCACGATGCGCCCGAGGAGGTTGTCGAAGTGGCGGGAGATCTCCCGGGCGCCCGGGGTGTCCCACCGCTGGATCGGCACGCCGGCTCCCTGGGCCTGCTGCACCGCGGTGCGGTCGGGCAGCACGCTGGAGAGCACGAGCGGGCCGAACAGCTCGCGGAGCTCGTTCACCCGGAACTCGTGCTCGGCCGAGCGGGCCCGGTACCGGTTGATGAGCACGCCGAGGGGCTGGAGGCGCGGGTTGTGCGCGCGCTCGGCCTGCACCGCCTCGAAGGCGCGCTGCACGCCGGAGACGGCGAAGATCGTCGGCTCGGTGACGAGTACCGCGCGGTCCACGGCCACGAGCGCGGAGCGGGTCAGCTGGCCCAGCGAGGGCGGGCAGTCGATGAGGACGAGCTCGTAGGAGGGAAGGCGCGAGCCCGCCGACGAGCCCGGACCCTCGTCGGTCGTGCCGCGGGGGAGCGCGGCGAGCAGGCGGGAGAGCCGGCCGAGCCGCTGGGAGCCGGGGTCGGGATGGTTGTGCCGTTCGATGTCCTCGGAGCCGACGAGCACGTCGATCGCGTCGTCCCAGGCGCTCGGGGCGATCGAGGAGGCCAGGACGGCCGGGGACGGGTTCTCCAGCGCGTCGGCGATCGTGGTCTCGCTCTCGGCCGGCTCGAGGGCCGTCGTGGCGTTGCCCTGCGGGTCGAGATCGACCACCAGGGTGCGCAACCCCTGCCGCGCCGCCGACCCGGCGAGGCCGAGGGTGACGGTGGTCTTGCCGACCCCGCCCTTGAGGCTCAGCACACCCGTCACGTACACGGTGGCAACGTACCGGCTCGCGCGTGAATCCCGATGGGCGCGCACTACGGTGTGGCCGTGACCGCACGCCCGTCCGCACCCACGGCCGTCGACGCCGTGGCCCGCGCGCTGCGCGACGAGCTCGACGCCGTCCGCACGCGTGCCGGCGGGAGCGCCGCGCCGCGGGTGCTCGACGTCGGCGGTGGCAGCGGGACGTGGGCGGTCCCGCTCGCCGCGCAGGGCTGCGAGGTCACCGTCGTCGACTCGAGCGCGAACGCCCTGGCCGTGCTCCGCAGCCGGGCCCGCGACGCCGGGGTGGCCGACCGGGTCCGCGCGGTCCAGGGCGACGTCGACGCCCTCGCCGACATCGCCGACGGGAACGGCGGGGCCGATCTCGTGCTCGGCCACGGGCTCCTCGAGTACGTGGACGACCCGGTGGCCGCGGTCCGCGCCCTCGCCGGCGCCGCGGCCCCCGGGAGTGCGGTGTCGGTCCTCGTGGCGGGGCGGTGGGCCGCCGTGCTGGGCCGGGTGGTCGCCGGACGGGTGGCGGAGGCGCGGCGGCTGCTCGCCGACCCCCTGGGCCGCTGGGGGGCGGGCGACCCGCTCCTGCGCCGGATGGACACCGACGAGGTCCGCGCGCTGCTCGAGCGCGACGGCGGCCTCGTCGTCGAACAGGTGCGTGGGCACCGGGTGCTGGCCGACCTCGTCCCCGAGACCCCGGACGGCCCGTCGGGGGCCGCCGATCTCGCCGCGCTCGAGGAGCTGGCCGGGCAGACGCCGCCCCTGCGTGACCTCGCATCGCGCATCCACGTCGTGGCGCGCCGACCCGGCCCGCGGTGATCGTCCCGACCCGCCACGCTGCGCGCCGGGGAGATCGCGGCGCGTCGTGGCGTGGCCCTTCTCACCGGCCGAAAGAATGATCGTCGGGGCAACACCCCGGTCCGGGTAGTCGGAGTGCCGGACGGCTCGTACGATGAGGTCAGCCATCCCGATGATGTGCCGATCGTCCCACTGACCCGGGTCGATCACCGCTCTCTCGTTCCGGTGCCGGAGGAGAACCATGCCGCTCTCCGAGCACGAGCAGCGACTGCTCGACCAGATCGAGCGCGCGCTCTATGCCGAGGATCCGAAGTTCGCGTCGACGGTGCGTGGTGGCCGGCTGCGTCGCCCGTCCCGGCGCCGACGGATCCAGGGTGTGGTGCTCTTCGTCCTCGGCGTGGTCGCCCTGGTGCTCGGGCTCGTGTTCCAGTGGTTCGTGGCCGGGTTCCCGATCGTCAGCGTGGTCGGCTTCCTCCTGATGTTCGCCGGGGCCGTCCTGGCGATCACCGCCACGGGCGGCAAGAAGGGTGAAGCGGCCGCCGCCGAGGGGGACGGCAAGACGCCCCCGGCCGGCGACAAGAGCCGGTTCACCAGCCGGATGGAGGAGCGCTTCCGCAAGCGCTTCGAGCAGGAGTAGCCCTCCCTCGATCCCCCGAGCGCGCCGTCGACCCCTGGTCGGCGGCGCGTCGTCGTGTGTGGGGCGCCTCCGGCAACAGCAACGGCACGTTCCTGGCGTCCGACGTCAGGACGGCGCCGTGCACCCACGGGCCCTCGTCCCAACGGTGCCCCACCCCGCCCCACGAGCGCCCCCACCTCGCCCCACCCCGGGCCCCCGCGCCTCCCCACCACCCCCCACCGGACGCCCCACCACGCCCCACCGCGCCCTCGAGCAGGCAGAACGCGGCGTCCGAGCGGCCCGGGAAGCGTGTCGGAGCACCCTCGGACGCGCCGGTTCGGGCATCGTCGCCACCCGTTCCCCACCTCGCCCCACCGGCACTGACCTGCGCGAACTGCTCCCATCGGGGCACACTCGCCGATAGCCCGAGGTTGTGGGTGGAGCGTTGTGGGGTATTGTGGTGAGCAGTGGGGCGCACGGGGCCTCACCGGGGAGGTGGGGCCGTGTTCCTCGGCACCCACACCCCGCGGTTGGACGACAAGGGCAGGCTGACGCTGCCCGCCAGGTTCCGCGACGAGCTCGCAGGGGGGCTGATGATCACGAAGGGGCAGGACCACTGCCTGTACGTGTTCCCCCGTGACGAGTTCGAGCAGATGGCCCGGAAGGTGGCCGAGGCGCCGTTCACCGACGAGCGGGTGCGTGCGTACCAGCGCTACCTGTTCGCCGGCACCGACGAGCAGCGTCCCGACTCCCAGGGGCGCATCCCGATCGCCCCGGAACTGCGCCGCTACGCCGGGCTGGACCGGGACTGCACGGTCATCGGGGCCGTGAGCCGACTCGAGATCTGGGACTCCACGGCGTGGCAGCAGTACCAGGACGCCCACGAGGACAGCTACGCGCAGGCCCAGCAGGAGGTGCTCCCCGGGGTCTTCTAGACCCCGCACGAGCAGACGACGAGCCCACCGACGGTGCGGGTGCCGTGAGGCCCCGGCCCGCAGGGTGACGGCCCTGGCACACCTTCCCCGGTGCCAGGTCCGCCCGCCCTGCGGGCCGGGACGTGACGGCATCCGTTCCCCCGGCCCGGGGCACGATCGGACCCGCGACCCGACATCAGTGGGGCCCCGGCGAGAGCGGTGGAGGCGACGATGGGCCCGGAGCCACGGGGCGGCGGTGACGACGCCTCAGAAATCACCCACATGCGCACCACTGCGGAGGGTGACGAAGTCGCGGAGGACGCGGCCCGCCCCACCTCCGCGCGGCACGTCCCCGTCCTGCTGGCCCGGGTGCTCGAGCTGCTCGACCCCGCGCTCGCCGCGCCCGACGCCGTCGTCGTCGACGCCACCCTCGGTCTCGGCGGACACGCGGAGGCGCTGCTCGACCGCCACGAGCACCTGACCCTCGTCGGCCTCGACCGCGACCCCGAGGCGCTGCGCCTGGCGACCGAGCGGCTCGCGCGACACGCCGGCCGCGTCCACCTCGTGCGGGCCGTGTTCGACGAGCTCGCCGACGTCCTGGACGACCTGCGCCTGCGCCCGGTCCGCGGCGTGCTGTTCGACCTCGGGGTCTCCTCGCTGCAGCTCGACGAGGACGAGCGCGGGTTCTCCTACGCCCGCGACGCCCCCCTCGACATGCGCATGGACCCGACGACGGGGCCCAGCGCCGCCGACGTCCTCAACACCTACGCGCCCGGCGAGCTCGTCCGGGTGCTCCGTGACCACGGGGAGGAGCGACAGGCCCGGCGCATCGTCGAGGCCGTCGTGCGTGCCCGGCGGCGGGCTCCGCTGCGCACCAGCGCGGAGCTCGTCGCCCTCCTCGAGCAGGCCCTCCCCGCGGCGAGCCGCCGCACCGGCGGCAACCCCGCCAAGCGGACCTTCCAGGCGCTGCGCATCGAGGTCAACGGCGAGCTCGACGCGATCGCCACCGCGGTGCCCGACGCGATGGACGCGCTCGCCGTCGGCGGCCGGATCGTCGTCATGAGCTACCAGTCGCTCGAGGACCGGATCGTCAAGCGGGCGCTCGGGGCGCGCTCGCGGACCACGGCACCCCCGGACATGCCGGTGGTGCGCCCGGAGGACGAGCCCGAGCTCGCGCTGCTCACCCGCGGCGCGGAGAAGGCCGACGAGTCCGAGATCGCCGCGAACCCGCGGGCGGCCTCGGTGCGGCTGCGTGCCGCGGAACGTGTCCGGGAGGCGGCATGAGCTCGAGCACGCTCGAACGCGCGGCGCGGACCGCCGCCCGGTCGGGGAGCCCGCGCGGGAGCCGGGCGGGGGCGCCGGACACCCCCGCGACGACGCCGCGCGCCGGGTCGACCCGGGGGACCACGGCGTCCCGGACGACGACGGGTGCGACGACGACGGGTGCGACGACCGCCCCCCGCGCCACCACCACCCGGGGCGGGGCCAGGGCCTCGTCGGCCCGGGCGCGCGCCCGGGCCGAGCGCACGACGACCGCGGCCACCGACTCGACGGGCGGCACCGCGCCGTTCGTGCTGCTGATCATGGTGCTGCTGACGTCGGGTCTCGTCGCCACGCTGTGGCTCTCGACCGCCGCCGCCGCGGACTCCTACCGGCTCGACGCCGCCCGCCAGGCCACCCGGGACCGCTCCGAGGAGGTGGAGCGGCTGCACCGCGACGTCGCGGCCATGCAGTCCGCGCCCGCCCTCGCGGCGGCCGCCCAGCGGATCGGCATGGTGCCGGGCGGCGTGCCCGCGGTGGTCCTCGTGCACCCCGATGGCACGTCGCAGGTGGTCGGCACCCCCTCGAAGGCCCGGGCCGCCGCGCCGCCGCCCGCTCCGAAGCCCGCCGCCCTTGCGAGCCCCGTGGCCGACGCGAACCCCGCCACCCCGCCCGACCCCGAGGCGCTCGCCGGCGACCCGCGCTCCGGGGTGCAGGCCTCGACCGGCGGCGCCCCCGCCCCCGCGCCCGCCGGCGCCGGGGAGAGCGTCGCCGCCGGCGACCCCGCGCCGGCCGGTGCGGGCTCGATCACCACGGTCCCGGCCGCGCCGGCTGCGCCGGCGCGGGTCGGAGGCCGCTGATGGCGCGCCTGCCCGCGACCCTCACCCGCCCGCCGTCGCGCCAGGGCTCGCGCGGCGACCGCTGGGGACCACCGGCCCCCGGGCCCCGCCGACCCGTGCCCCCGCCCGGTCGCGGCGGCGCACGCCGTCCCGGTCCGCCGTCGGGGCCCCCGCCGAGGGCCCGGCGCGCGCCGTCCCCGCCGGACCCGCGCCGCCGGCTGCGCGTCGGGCGGCTCGTGCTCGTCGTGCTGCTGCTCGTCGCGGCGGGCAAGCTCGTCGAGGTCCAGGCGATCAGCGCGGGCTCGCTGGCCGCCGACGCCGCCAAGCAGCGCATGACCCGCCTGGTGATCCCCGCCGAGCGCGGCGCGATCCTCGACCGCAACGGCACCCCGCTGGCGTTCTCGGTCGAGGCGAAGGCGCTCACGGCGAACCCGCGGCGGATCACCGCGGACTGGTCCAAGCCCGAGGTCCGCGCCGTGCCCGGCACGGCGACCCCGGACCAGCGCAAGGTGCAGATCGCCCAGGGGATGGCCGCGATCCTGCATGCCGACCCGTTCGCGCTGTTCCAGGCGCTGGAGAGCGACAAGAGCTACGTCGTGCTCGCCCCGCTGGTCGACCCGACTGCGGCCCGCACCATCCAGGCGCAGTTCCCGGAGATCGCCGCGGAGGACCGCGAGTCCCGGCAGTACCCGGCGGGCGACGTCGGCGGCTCGGTGGTGGGCAGCGCGTCCTGGAGCCTGGACAAGGGACGTGTCAGCGGCAACGTCGGCCTCGAGAGCGCCCAGGACCCCACCCTCGCCGGCCAGGACGGCTTCCGGATCGTCGACACCGCCGAGGGCAGCGACGCCGTCATCCCCGGCAGCACGCGGGCCGAGCAGCCCGCCCAGGCCGGTCGCGACGTCGTGCTGACGCTCGACTCGGACCTCCAGTACACGGTGCAGCAGGACCTGTCCGCCTACGTGGGGCGCACCGGCGCCAAGGACGGCAGCGCGGTGGTCCTCGACGCGAAGACCGGGCAGGTCCTCTCGCTGGCCAACAGCGCGGCGGGCGGGGCGCCCGCGTCGGGCGACGCCGCCGTGACGACGCCCTTCGAGCCCGGCTCGGTGAACAAGGTGGTGACCTTCGCCGGGGCGCTGGACGCCGGGCTGATCAGGCCCGAGGACGTGGTCACGGTGCCGGGCAGCATCAAGGTCGCCGACCGGACGATCAACGATGCCTGGTCGCACGGCCCGGTCCGGATGACGATGAACGGCGTCCTCGGCAAGTCGTCCAACGTCGGCACCCTCATGACCGCCCAGCGCCTCGGCCCGGACCGCTTCGCGCAGATGCTGTCCGGCCTCGGCGTCGGGACCCGGACCGGGGTGGAGCTCCCCGGCGAGAGCCCGGGGTCGGTGCCGCCGCGCGCGGACTGGTCGGGCTCGACGTTCGGCAACCTGCCCATCGGGCAGGGGCTGTCGATGACGACGCTGCAGATGGCCAGCATCTACCAGGCCGTCGCCAACGACGGGGTGCGCGTCCCGCCGCGGGTGATCTCGGCGACCGTCGGGCCGGACGGGGTCCGCAGCCCGACCCCGCAGCCCGCGGGGATCCGGGCGATGTCACCGCAGACGGCGCAGACGCTGCGCCAGATGCTGCAGTCGGTGACCCAGGGCGGGAAGAGCCCGAACGAGGGCACCGGCGCGAAGGCCGCGATGGACGGCTACCCGGTGGCGGGGAAGACGGGCACCGCGCAGCAGGTCGACCCGAGCTGTGGCTGCTACGCGAAGTCGACGTACTGGATCACGTTCGCCGGCATGTTCCCGGCCGCGGATCCGCGTTACGTGGTGGCGCTCATGCTCGACGCCCCACCGGGCGGGGACTCGGCCGCGCCGCTCTTCCACGACATCTCGACCTACCTCGCCGCGCACGGGAACGTGCCGGTCTCCACGGCGCCGCCGCGCATGGTGCCGCTCCAGCTGCCCTAGGTGCGCTCCGCGCCCGTGAGCACTTTCCGGGGTCATGACCCCGGAAAGTGCTCACAGGCGAAGCACATAGGACTGCCCGAGCAACACCTCCCCGAACTCGGTGTGGATCTCCTCGCCCTCGCGCACGAACCCCGCGGCCAGGTAGATCCCCCGCGCGGCGGCGAGCGGCTCGTTGGTCCACAGCACCAGCCGGGCGTAGCCGGCGTCGCGCGCGAAGGACACGCAGCGCTCCACCAGGGCCCGCCCGACGCCGAGCCCGCGGACGTCCGTCTCGACCAGCAGCAGGCGCAGCCGCGCGGTGGTCGCGTCCTCGCGCACGCAGAACACCGAGCCGACCCGGCGGCCGTCGAGGTCGGCCACCCACGCCGCGTCGCGGCCCGGGACCGCGTCGGCGGCGAAATCGGCCACGATCCGCGCCGTCACGGCCTCGACCGCCCACCCGTACTCGGCCGCGTAGCGCTCGCCGTGGGCCATGAGCACCCACCCGAGGTCACCGGGCCGGTCGGCGTCCCGCAGCACGACGTCCCCCACGAGAACACGCCCCCTTCACTGAAACGACTGTTTCAGTGAAGCACACTGTGCTCCGTGACCGCGACCGATTCCGCGACGCCGGGGGTGGACGAGGGTTCCGCCCGGCGGCGGGAACTGCTCGACGCCGCCTACGGCTGGGTGCTCGCGCACGGGCTCTCCGACATGTCGCTGCGCCCGCTCGCCGAGGCGATCGGGTCGAGCCCCCGGGTGCTGCTCTACCTGTTCGGGAGCAAGGACGGCCTGGTGCGCGCGCTCCTGGGCCGCTCCCGGGCCGACCAGCTCCGGGTGCTCGAGGACCTGCCCGACGACGCCGGGCTCGCGACCGTGACCGAGCGGGTGTGGCGCTGGCTCGCCGCGGAGGAGCACCGGCCGCTGCTGCGGCTCTGGCTGGAGGCCTACAGCCGCTCGGTCACCGGAGAGCCGGGCCCGTGGCGGGGGTTCGCCCGCGACACCGTCACCGACTGGGACCTCCTGCTCGCCGCGCACCAGCCCTCCGCGGTGGTCGGCACGCCCGGGGGGGCCGCCGAGCGCGCGCTGGTCCTCGCGGTGCTGCGCGGGGCCCTGCTCGACCTGCTCGCGACCGGCAACGCCGTCCGCACCGGGGCCGCCGTGGCGGCCCACGTGCGCGCCCTGTCCGACGGCGTCCGGGGTGCCGCACGCACGGAGGGCGCGGGCGGGTCCGCGCGGGACGGTGAGTAGCCTTTCGCCCGTGCCCGCGCCGAGTCGGACCGCCGTGGAGCCCTCCGGGGACACCGTCCCGCCGGGCCCCGACGTGATCCGCCCGCGGCACGTCGTCCCGACCTCCGTGGACGCGCTCGCCGCGCGCATCGCCGAGGCCACCGGCACCCCGCCCGACCTGCGCGGGGACCCGTCGGCCACAGTCACCGGAGCCTCGCTGCGGGCCCACGAGGTCGCGCCGGGCGAGCTCTTCGCCGCCGTCCCCGGGGCCCGCGCCCACGGCGCCGACTTCGCCGCACAGGCCCTCGGGCGCGGCGCGGCGGCGGTGCTCACCGACCCCGACGGCGCCACCCGTCCCGCGCTCGCGAGCGCCGCCGTCCCGGTCCTGGTCCACCCGCGCCCCCGGGAGGCGCTCGGCCCGGCGTCGGCGCTGGTCTTCGGCGACCCGTCGCACCGGCTCGCGCTGCTCGGCGTCACCGGCACGAGCGGCAAGACGACGACGGTCTATCTGCTCGAGGCGGCGCTGGCCGCGGCGGGCGCGACCACGGGCCTGATCGGCACCGTCGAGACCCGCATGCACGGGCGCCACGTGCCGAGCGCGTTCACCACCCCGGAGGCCCCCGACCTACAGGCGCTGCTGGCCGCGATGGTCGAGGACGGGGTGAGCCACACCGCGATGGAGGTGTCCAGCCACGCGCTCGCGCAGGGCCGGGTCGACGGCTCCGCGTACGCCGTCGGGGCCTTCACCAACCTCTCGGCCGAGCACCTGGACTTCCACCCGACGATGGAGGACTACTTCGCCGCCAAGCGGCGCCTCTTCGACGGCCGGTCCGCGGCGCACGTGGTGTGCGTCGACGACGCCTGGGGCCGCCGCCTGGCCGACGAGCGGCACGACCGGCCGCTGACCACCGTCAGTGCCACCGGCCAGGACGCCGACTGGACCGCCGCCGACGTCGTCGCCCACCCCGACGGCACCCAGACCTTCCGCGCGCTGGGCCCCGGCGACGCCGACCTCCCGGTGACGCTGCGACTGCCGGGGGCGTTCAACGTCGCCAACGCCCTCGTCGCGCTCGGCTGCGGGCAGGCCGCGGGCCTGGACCCGGCGCGGCTCGCGCCGGGGTTCGCGCAGGTCGCGGTGCCCGGGCGGATGCAGCGCGTGCAGGCCGGCCAGCCCTTCCTCGCCGTCATCGACTACGCCCACAAGCCGGCCGCCGTCGAGGCGCTGCTGACGACGCTGCGGGCGCAGGTCGTCCAGGGCGAGCGGAGCGACGGGGGTGGGTCGGGGCGGGTCCTGACGGTGCTCGGCTGCGGCGGCGACCGCGACCGCGAGAAGCGCCCCGTGATGGGCGCCCTGGCCGCGGATCTCTCGGACCTGGTCTGGATCACCGACGACAACCCGCGGACCGAGGACCCGGCGGCGATCCGTGCCGCCATGCTGGACGGGGCGCGGGCCTCCGCGCACGCCCGTGCGATCGTGGCCGAGGAGGGCGACCGCCGGGCCGCGATCCGGGCCGCCGTCGCCGCGGCGCGGCCGGGAGACGTCGTCGTGGTCGCCGGGAAGGGCCACGAGCCCGGCCAGAAGGTCGGTGCGGAGACCCTGCCCTTCTCCGACGTCGAGGAGCTCGACGCCGCGCTGCGCGCGAGCCCGACCGATCCCACCCCGGAGGACCCTGCGTGATCGATCTGACCCTCGCCGAGCTCGCGCGCCTCGTCGGCGGGCGGCTGCACCGGGCGACCGGGGACGAGCGCATCACCGGCACGGTCGAGTTCGACAGCCGCGCCGTGGGACCCGGGGGGCTGTTCGTGGCCCTGCCCGGGGAGCGGGTCGACGGTCACGCCTACGCCGCCACCGCGGCCGCCCAGGGCGCCGCGGGCGTCCTGGCCGCGCGGGAGGTGGACGCCCCGGCGGTGGTCGTGGACCCGACGCCGGGCACCCACGCCGGCTACGTGCTCGAGGCCGACCACGACGGGTCCGGCGCCGCGGTGCTCACCGCGCTGCAGCGCCTCGCCCGGCACGTGGTGGACACCCTGGTCGCGACGACGGGCCTGGCGGTCGTCGGCATCACCGGCTCGTCGGGCAAGACCTCGACCAAGGACCTCGTCGCCGCGCTGCTCGAGCGCGACGGGCCCACGGTCGCTCCGCCCGGCAGCTTCAACAACGAGCTCGGGCACCCCTGGACGGCGCTGCGCGCCATGACCACGACGCGCCACCTCGTTCTCGAGCTCTCCGCCCGCGGGCCCGGCCACATCGCCGCGCTGTGCCGCGTGGCGCCGCCGCGGGTCGGCGCGGTGCTCAACGTCGGGTCCGCGCACCTGGGGGAGTTCGGGTCCCGCGAGGCGATCGCCGACGCCAAGGGCGAAGTGGTCGAGGCGCTGCCGCCGGCGGCCGACGGCGGCGTCGCCGTCCTCGGCGCCGACGACCCGGTGGTGGCCGCGATGGCCGACCGCACCACGGCCCGCGTCGTGCACGCCGGGCGTTCCGCGGCGGCCCACGTCCGCGCCGTCGACGAGACGCTCGGCGACGACGGCCGCGCCCGCTTCCGCCTGGTCACCGCGGCCGGCGAGGCCGACGTGGCGCTGCGGCTGCGCGGCGCCCACCAGGTCGACAACGCCCTGGTCGCCGCGGCGATCGCGCTGGAGACCACCGGCCTCTCGGTCGCGCAGGTCGCCGACGCACTCGGCGCAGCCGAGCCGCGCAGCCGCTGGCGCATGGAGGTCGGCGAGCGCCCCGACGGGCTGACCGTCCTCAACGACGCCTACAACGCCAACCCGGAGTCGATGCGCGCCGCCCTGACGACCCTCGCCGCCATGAAGGGTCGCCACACCGCGGTGCTGGGCGCCATGGCGGAGCTCGGCCCCGACGCCGAGTCGGCGCACGCCGAGCTGGGCCGGCTGGCCGCGAGCACCGGGCTCGACCGCCTCGTCGTCGTCGGGGAGGCCGCGCGGCGCACGCACGAGGCCGCCCGCGACGCCGGGCTCGCCTCCCACCTGGTGCCGGACGCCGCGTCCGCCGTCGAGGCGGTGCACGCCGGCCCCGGCGACGTCGTGCTGGTCAAGGCCAGCCGCTCGGCCGGGCTGGAGACGGTGGCCGAGGCGCTGCTGGCCGGGGAGGCGACCCGATGAAGGGGGTGCTGGTCGCGGCCGGGATCGCGCTCGCGGTGTCGATCCTGCTGACGCCGTACGTGATCCGGCTGTTCATCAAGCAGGGCTTCGGGCAGGAGATCCGCGAGGAGGGCCCGCAGAGCCACCAGGGCAAGCGCGGCACCCCGACGATGGGCGGGGTCGCGATCCTCGCCGCCATCTGGATCGGCTATCTGGTCTCCCACCTCGCGGTGGACGTCTCGATCTCGGTCTCCGGGCTGCTGGTGCTGCTGCTCATGACCTCGCTGGGCGTCGTGGGCTTCCTCGACGACTTCATCAAGATCCGGCGGCAGCGCAACCTGGGGCTCAACAAGACCGCGAAGCTCATCGGGCAGCTCGTCACCGCGGTGATCTTCGGGGCGCTCGCCCTGCGGTTCGCCGACGAGCAGGGCCTCACCCCGGCCTCGACGAACCTGTCGTTCGTCCGCGACATCGCCGTCGTCGGCTTCGGCAGCGTCGGGTTCATCCTGTTCTGCTACCTCATCGTCACGGCGGCCTCGAACGCGGTGAACCTCACCGACGGGCTCGACGGGCTCGCCGCGGGCATCTCGGCGATGGTGCTCGCGACCTACCTCATCGTCTCGTTCTGGCAGTTCCGCAACTCCTGCGCCACGAGCATCGCGTCCGGCTGCTACCAGGTCCGCGACCCGCTGGACATCACGCTCGTCGCGGCCGCCGGGATGGGGGCGTGCATCGGGTTCCTGTGGTGGAACGCGGCACCCGCCCGCATCTTCATGGGCGACACCGGCTCGCTCGCGCTCGGCGGGCTGTTCGCGGGGCTCGCGATGGTCACCCGCACCGAGCTGCTGCTCGTCGTGCTCGGCGGGGTGTTCGTCGTCGAGGCGCTCTCGGTGGTGCTGCAGGTCGCGGTGTTCCGCACCACGCGACGGCGGCTGTTCCGGATGGCGCCCTTCCACCACCACTTCGAGCTGGCCGGGTGGGCGGAGACGACCGTCATCATCCGGTTCTGGCTGCTCGCGGCCATCTGCTGCGCGCTGGGCCTCGGGCTGTTCTACAGCGAGTGGCTCGCCGCGTCGGGCGGCTGAGGCGGATGAGCGAACTGGGCCGACCGGCAGGACTCACCGGCAAGCACGTGCTGGTGGCGGGCGCCCGGCGCACCGGGGCCTCGGTGGTCGACGTGCTGCTCGGCCTCGGCGCCCGGGTGACGGTCGCGGACGCGGACCCCGCACAGCTGGCCTCGCTCGAGGACCGCAAGACCGAGCTGACCACCGACCTGGCCTCGCTGCCCGCCGGCTGCGACCTCGTCGTCACCAGCCCCGGCTTCCGCCCCGACTCGCCGCTCGCGCTGGCCGCCCGGGCGGGCGGCGTCGAGATGATCGGCGAGCCCGAGCTGGCATGGCGGCTCGGCCAGGACCCGGCGGTGTGCCCCGACGGCCCGCCCCGCTGGCTCGCGGTCACCGGCACCAACGGCAAGACGACGACGACGGGCATGCTCGAGGCGATCCTGCTCGCCGCGGGTGAGGACGCCGTGGCCTGCGGGAACATCGGCCTGCCGATCGTGGACGCGCTGCGCGCCGGGCACCGCGTGCTCGCCGTCGAGCTCTCCAGCTTCCAGCTCGAGTGGTCGCCCTCGGTGGCGCCCTCCGCGGGCGCGGTGCTCAACGTCGCCGACGACCACCTCGACTGGCACGGTTCGATGGCCGCCTACGCGGCGGCGAAGGCGCGGGTGCTGCGCGGCGGGGTCGCGATCGCGGGTCTCGACGACGAGCGCGCGGCCGCGCTGCTGCGCGCGGCACCGGCCCGCGTCCACGTCGGGTTCACCCGCGGCGAGCCGGACCCGGGGCAGCTCGGCGTGCGCCGCGACGCGGGGATCCTGCTCGACCGGGCGTTCCCCGACGAGGGCGACCGGCGCGGCACCGGGCTCGCCGCGCTCGCCGACATCGCCCCGGCCGGGCCGCCGGGGGAGGCCAACGCACTGGCCGCGGCGGCCCTCGCCCGGGCCCACGGCGTCCCCGCCGAGGCGGTGGCGGCCGGTCTGCGGGCCTACGCGCCGGGCGCGCACCGCGGCGCCGTCGTCGCCGAGTCGAACGGCGTGCGGTGGCTCGACGACTCGAAGGCGACCAACCCCCACGCGGCGGCCGCCTCGCTGGCCGCGCACGACCGCGTGGTGTGGGTTGCGGGGGGCATCCTCAAGGGCGCCCACGTCGACGACCTGGTGCTCGCCCACCGCGGCCGGCTGGCCGGCGTGGTGGTGCTCGGCGTCGACCGCGCGGCGTTCCTGGACGCCTTGGCCCGACACGCGCCGGAGGTGCCGGTCGTCGACGTCGGCGGGGGTGACGATGGCCCGATGGATCCCGATCCCATGACGGCGGCCGCGACCGCGGCGGCGTCCCTGGCCCACCCCGGCGACGTCGTGCTGCTGGCCCCGGCGGCGGCGTCGATGGACATGTTCCGCGACTACGCCGCCCGCGGGGACGCGTTCGCGGCGGCCGCCCAGCGGGTCGCGGGGGTCCGCGAGCCGGTCGCCGATCCCGGCGCCGGGTCGTGACCGCCCCAGCGCGGGTGCGCGCCGTCGGCGGGACGGTGGCGCAGTGGCTCGGCCGGCCGCTGACCTCGCTGCACCTGGTGCTCGCCGTGTTCGGGCTGCTCACCGCGCTGGGCCTGGTGATGGTGCTCTCGGCGTCGTCGGTGAACGCCTACGCGGCCGGGGGCTCGGCCTACGGGGTGTTCTTCCGCCAGCTGCTCTTCGCGGGCCTGGGCGCGGTGCTGTTCTGGCTGGGCCTGCGGGTGCCGCCGCGGCGGTGGCGGGCGCTCAGCCCCTGGCTGCTCGCGGGCTGCCTGGTGCTGCTGGTGCTGGTCCTCGTGCCCGGTCTCGGCGCGCAGGTCAACGGGTCGCGCTCCTGGTTCCGCGTGGCCGGGGTGTCCCTGCAGCCCTCCGAGATCACCAAGGTCGCCCTCGCGCTGTGGGGCGCGCACGTGCTGGTCCGGCACCGGCCCGCGCCGCGCCGCTGGCGGCAGGCGCTGATGCCCGTGGTCCCGGTGGCCCTGCTGATCCTCACCCTCGTCGTCGCGCAGCCCGACCTCGGCACCACGATCTCGCTGGCCGTCGTCGTCGCTGGCCTGCTGTGGTTCGCGTGCGCGCCGGCCGGGCTGCTGGTGCTGCTCGGGACGGCGGGCGTGATCGGGGCCGTGGTGCTCGGCGTCGTCGCGTCCTACCGGCAGAGCCGGATCGCCGCGTTCCTCGACCCCTCGGGCGCCGACCCGCTGGGTCCGGCCTACCAGGCCCGGCAGGCGCTGTACTCGCTGGCCGACGGCGGGCTGTTCGGGCAGGGTCTGGGACAGGGCCGCTCGAAGTGGAGCTATCTGCCCAACGCCGACAACGACTTCATCTTCGCGATCATCGGCGAGGAGCTCGGCATCCTCGGCGCGGCGGCGGTCATCGCACTGTTCGTCACGCTCGCCTACACCGGGCTGCGCATCGCCGCGCGAACGGTCGACCCGTGGATCCGGGTCGTCGCGGGGACCCTGACGGTGTGGCTCGTCGTGCAGGCGGCGATCAACATCGGCTACGTCGTGGGGCTCCTGCCCGTCACCGGCATCCCGCTGCCGCTGGTGTCCTCCGGGGGCACCTCGCTCGCGCTCGCGCTGTTCGCCGGCGGCCTGCTCGCGAACTTCGCGCGGCACGAGTCCGACGCCGCGGCGGTGCTGCGCACCCACGGGCAGGGCCGCCTCGCGCGGGCCCTGCGCCTGCCACCACCCGAACCCGTGCGGGCCCGCGCCCGCACCCCCTGACCGCCCGAGGAGGCACCGCGTGCCCGACCGGTCCCGTCCCGCCCCCCTGTCCGTCGTCGTCGCCGGTGGCGGCACCGCCGGCCACATCGAGCCGGCGCTCGCGCTGGCCGACGCGGTCCGGCGGCTGCGTCCGGACGCGACGGTGACTGCCCTGGGCACCGAGCGGGGGCTGGAGAAGACCCTCGTGCCGAAGCGGGGGTACGCGCTGGAGCTGGTCCCACCGGTCCCGCTGCCGCGCAAGCCGTCGAAGGACCTCCTCGCGCTGCCGTGGCGCGTGCTGCGCTCGGTCCGGCGGACCCGGCAGGTCCTGCGCCGGGTCGAGGCGGACGTCGTCGTGGGCTTCGGCGGCTACGTGGCGCTGCCGGCCTACCTCGCCGCCCGGCTGCCGGGCTCGCGGATTCCGGTGGTGGTGCACGAGGCCAACGCGAGCGCCGGGCTCGCCAACAAGGTGGGCGCCCGGCACGCGGCCGCGGTGGCCGCGGCGGTGCCGGGCAGCGGCCTCGACGGCCCGGTGATCGGGATGCCGCTGCGCCGGGCGATCACGACGCTGGACCGGGGCGCGCTGCGGGCGAAGGCGCGCGCCCACTTCGGGCTCGACCCGGACGCCCCGACGGTCCTGGTGTTCGGTGGCTCGCAGGGCGCCCGCTCGCTCAACGAGGCGGTGGCCGGGGCGGCGTCCGCGCTGGGTCGAGCCGGCATCGGGGTGCTGCACGCGCACGGGCCGAAGAACACCGTGGAGGTCGAGCGGGTGCCCGGGGCGCCGCCGTACGTCACGGTGCCCTACCTGGAGCGGATGGACCTCGCCTACGCCGCCGCCGACGTCGCGATCTGCCGCGCCGGCGCGATGACGGTGGCCGAGGTGTCCGCGGTCGGCCTGCCGGCGATCTACGTGCCGCTGCCGCACGGCAACGGCGAGCAGCGGCTCAACGCGCTGCCCGTGGTGGAGCACGGCGGCGGGGAGCTCGTGGAGGACGCCGACCTCACCCCGGAGAAGGTCGCCGAGCTGGTCGTCCCCCTGCTGACCAGCGGTGAGCGGCTCTCGGCGATGAGCGTCGCGGCCCGGCGGACCGGGCACGCGGACGCGGACGAGACACTGGCGCGGATGGTCCTCGACGTGGTGGAGGGCGCCGAGAGCCCGGGGGGCACCATGGGGGGCGTGGTGCGGCACGAGGGGAACGAGCGGTGAGCGAGGACCAGGTCATCGAGCCGGGAGACGGAGCGCAGCAGCGGAGCTCGACCATCGAGCCGGGCGAGCAGGCGGTCATCCCGGAGCTGCCGCGGCTGCTGTCGCGGGTGCACTTCATCGGCGCCGGCGGCGCGGCGATGAGCGGGATCGCGCGCATCCTGCTGGCCCGCGGCGCGATGGTGTCCGGCTCCGATGCCAAGGACTCCCGCGCGGTGCTCGCGCTGCGCACGCTCGGGGCGGAGGTCGCCGTCGGGCACGACGCGTCCAACCTCGACCTGCTGCCCGGCGGGCCCACCGCGCTCGTCACCACCAAGGCCGTGCACCAGGCCGACCCGGACAACCCGGAGCTGCTCGAGGCCGCGGCCCGCGGCATCCCGGTGCTGCACCGCTCCGCCGTGCTCGCCGAGCTCATGGCCGACCACCGCGCCGCCTGCGTCTCGGGCAGCGCGGGCAAGACCTCGACGACGTCGATGCTGGTCGTCGCGCTGCAGGCCTGCGGCGCCGACCCGTCGTTCATGATCGGCGGCGACCTCCTCGCCTCCGGGTCGAGCGCCCACCACGGGCACGGCGACGTGTTCGTCGCCGAGGCCGACGAGAGCGACGGCTCGTTCCTCGCGTATTCGCCCGCGGTCGCGATCGTCACCAACGTCGAGCCCGACCACCTCGACCACCACGGCACCGCCGAGGCCTACGTCGCGGTGTTCGACGCCTTCGCCGCGCGGATCGAGCCGGGCGGGTGCCTCGTGGTGTGCGCCGACGACGCCGGGTCCGCCGCGCTCGGCGACCGCGCCGAGGCCGCCGGGGTGCGGGTGCGCCGCTACGGCCGGGGGGCGGACCCCGACGACAGCGCCGATCTCGTCGTGCTCGACTACCGCGCGGAGGCCTCCACCGGCCTGCTGCACCTGCGGGTGGGCGATTCCGAGCACCACGTCCGGCTCGGGGTGGCGGGGGAGCACCAGGCGCTCAACGCGTGCGCCGCGCTGCTCGCCGGCCTCGACCTGGGGGCGCCGCTGTCGCGGCTGCTGGCCGGGCTCTCCTCGTTCAGCGGGGTCCGCCGGCGGTTCGAGCTGCGGGGCCAGGCGGCCGGGGTGCGGGTGTACGACGACTACGCGCACGCCCCGACGAAGGTCGCCGCGCAGCTGCGGGCGGCGCGCCCGGTGGTGGGGGAGCGGGGCCGGCTGCTGGTGGCATTCCAGCCGCACCTCTACTCGCGCACCCGGGACTTCGCGGTCCAGTTCGGGGAGGCGCTGTCGCTGGCCGACGAGGTCGTCGTGCTCGACGTCTACGGCGCCCGCGAGCAGCCCGAGCCCGGCGTCAGCGGGCAGCTGATCGCCGATCGGATCGACCTGCCGCCCGACCGAGTGCACTACGAGCCGTCGTGGGCCTCGGTGCCGGGCCGCCTCGCCGACCTCGCCCGCCCCGGGGACCTCGTCATCACCATGGGCGCCGGGGACGTCACGGTGCTCGGCCCGGAGGTGCTCGCCGAGCTCGAGCGCCGCGAGGCCCCTGCCCGGCCCGACACCGTCGGCGCCGCCAGCCCGGGGAGCTGACCCCCTGCCCGCCTCCCCGCGTCGGCGCGCCCCCCGCTCCGGCGGCGCCCCGGGCACCACGGGCCGTCAGGAGGACTCGGGGGCCCGACGGGGCGGCCCGGAGCGCGGCGGCGGCCCGGCCCGCGGAGCGCGGGGCGGCCCGGAACGTCGCGGCGCCGAGCGCTCCCGACGGCGTCCGTCGAACCGTCCGCCGCGGGATCGTGGTCCCCGGGACCACGCCGCCCTCGAGGCCCGCGCCGCGCGCCGCCGGACGCTGCTGCATCGCGGGATCGCGGGGCTGGTCGCGGCGGCCGTGGTGGCCGGGGTGGTGTGGCTGCTCGGCTTCTCCTCGGCGTTCGACGTGACCGACGTCGAGGTCGGCGGCGCCTCGCCCGAGACTCTGCCCGCAGTCCGCACGGCCGCCGAGGTGCCCCCGGACACGTCGCTGCTCTGGCTCGACACCGCGGACCTCGACGCCCGGGTGCAGACGATCCCGCGGGTGGCGACGGTGGACGTGCGCCGTTCGCTGCCGCACACGGTGACGGTGAGCGTGACGGAGCGGGAGCCGGTCGCGGCGGTGCCGCTGGGCTCCGGGGTGGCGCTGATCGACGGCACCGGGTTCGCCTACCGCACCATGCCGGCCGCCCCGGCGGGGATTCCCCGCCTCGTGCTGGGGCCGGGCCTCGCCGCGTCGCCGTCGGACCCGACGACGGTGGCCGCCGTCCGCGTCCTCGGGGCGCTGCCGGCCGACCTGCGCGGCCGCGTCGTCGAGATGGCCGCCCGGAGCCCCTACGACGTGTCCTTCACCCTCGACGGGGACCGCACCGTGCGGTGGGGCGCGGACGCCGACGACGCCCGCAAGGCGGCCGTGCTCGGCCCGCTGCTCACCCAGCCCGGGTCGACCTACGACGTCTCGACCCCGGACCTGCCCGTCGTCTCCTGAGCCTCCTCACCCGCCCCAGGTGACCTGACGGAGCCCGTGGCGGTCGGGCGGCCCGGGCTCGGCGGCCGAGGACCGGTCCACGGGGGAGCCGTGCGCGGTGCCCGTGGTCTCCGGGTGCACGTCGCCCTGGTCGCCGCCGGAGGGCGTGGCGCCGTCCTCGAGCTCCTGGCGCCGCGTGCGCAGCACCTCGAGGACCGGGAGCCGGTCCCCGTGCGCCTGCTCGTGGGCGATGAGCTCGTCCAGCCCGGCGAGGTCGAGCGAGCGGATCCGCTGGGCCACCGCGGGCAGCGGCAGGTGGTCGAAGTCGGGGATCGGGGTCATGCGGCCCTCCTCGTCGTCGGGGCGGTCGGGAGCGCGGGGTTACCCGGTGCCGCGGCGACTCCTACCGTCCGCCGCAGCGCCCCGTCGGCCGTGGCGAGAGGAAGCACACGTGGGGTCGCGGGCGGGCGCACCGCGCGACGGCGTCCGGGCCGGGCTCCCCCGATCGGTGACCCACCGTCACCGTTCTCGGGGTGCAGGCGGTCGCAGCGCGTGCCCGCGCGGGCCCGGAACGCTCGTCCGGGGCCCACGGTGTCCTCGTCCGAGTGACCTTCACAGCCCATTGACCTGCGCAGACGAATGTCACCCGGCTGGCTATCACTCACGTGCACACCTCCTGTCGCTCTTGACCCACCGGTGTCACGGAGCGTCAACTCTGCGGCGTTCCGGGAGCGGGGCGCGCGGCGTTCGGGGCCGCGCCGCGCCCGGGGACGGCGGAGGCGAGGGCGATGACCAGGACGACCGCGCGGGCGGGGCGCGACCGGGGGCCCGGAGGGCGGGCACCGCGGGGCGGGGGGACGGCGCGGGCCGCCCTCGGCGCGGTGCTCGCGGCGGGGCTCACGGTGCTCGCGCTCCTCGCCGGGCCCCTCTCGGCCCCGGCGCGCGCGGCCGCGGCAGCGTCGTCCCCGGGGGACACGTGGATCGCCGAGCTCGCCGTCGAGGGGGGCGACGACACCAACGTCGTCGCCGCCGCCGGGGCCGTCCGCCTCGCCGGCACCACCGTGCGCGCCCAGAGCGCCCGCTCGCCGCTGGCCGAGGGCGAGCTGCTGCTGGCCCCGCGCCGGACGGCCACCCCGGTGGACCGGGTGGCCGCGGACGTCACCGCCGACCTGCCCCCGGGCGCCGAGGTCCTCGTCGACGTGCGCGGGCTGCGCGCCGACGGCACCTGGAGCGGGTGGGTGACCACGGGCCCCGGCCCGGCGGTGCTCCCCGAGGCGACCACCCAGGTCCAGGTCCGCGCCACCCTCGTCGCCGGCCCGGCCGGCAGCGGCCCGGCGCTGCAGCGTCTCTGGCTCGCCGCCGACCGCACCCGCGCGGCCGCCCCCGCCGTCCCGACGACGATCCCGATCCCGGCGGTGAGCACCCGGGTGTTCGCGACGCGGGAGGGGCTGGTCGGCGGCACCACCGCCAACGGCCACGTGATCACCCCCCGCGACCACTTCGTCGCCCTGCCCTCGCGCCGCGGTCTCTCGCCGCGCAACACCGGCGACTACACCGCCAAGGTCTGCGCCCCCAACGGACGGTGCGCCTGGTCACCGGTGTGGGACGTCGGGCCGTGGAACACCACCGACGACTACTGGAACCCCTCGGCCGTCCGCCAGAGCTGGAAGGGCCTCCCGCACGGCACCCCGGAGGCGCAGGCCGCCCACCAGCAGCGCTACAACGGCGGCAAGGACGGTTTCGGGCGCACCGTCGCCAACCCGGCGGGCATCGACCTGGCCGACGGCACCTTCTCCGACGACCTGGCCCTGACGGACAACAGCTGGGTCACCGTGACCTACCTCTGGACCGCGACCGGGCCCTCCGGCCTGGCGAGGCCGACCGGCGCGCCGACGCTCGTCGTCCGCTCCGCCCCGACCGACACCTCGTCGGCGGTGGGCGCCGTCGCGGCAGGCGCGCGCGTCGCCGTCGCCTGCAGCGCCGCCGGCCGGCTGCGCTCCGGCACCCAGGGCACGAGCAGCAGCTGGCTGCGCATCGGCCCGAACCAGTACGTCCCCGCCGCCGGTGTGGAGGCCCCCCGTGTCGCGTCCTGCTGACCTCGTCGACGACCTGTTCTCCGAGACCCCCACCGTCGAGGTGACCGTCCGCCCGGCCGTCGCCACGCCGACCCGTCGGGCGGCCCCCGTCCGCCACGAGCCGCTCGCGCCGCGCCCGTTGTCCCCGCACGCCGGGACGGGTGCGCGACCCGTCACGCCGCCGGACCCCCGACGCGGCCGGCGCCGGCGGCGGGCCGCGCTGCTCGCGGGCGCCGGGGTGCTGCTGGCGGGGGTCGTTGGGCTGGCCGCTTCGGCCACCGCGGTCCCGGGCGGCGAGAGCTGGGGCGCCGAGCTGTCGGTCTCCGGCGGCGACGACGTCAACGTGCGGCTCGCCGACGGTGCGGTGCGCCTCGTGACGCCGGCGAGGGCCGGGCAGCGCTCGGAGGGGGTCATGGTGCTCGCACCCCGGCGCCCCGCCGCGCCCGCCAACACGATCACGACCGACCTCACCGCCGACCTCCCGCCCGGGACGACGGCCCGCGTGGACGTCCGCGGCATCCTGCCGACCGGCGCGTGGAGCCGGTGGATCCCGACCCGCGACGGCGCCCGCACCGTCCTGCCGGCGACGACGACCCAGGTGCAGGCCCGCATCGTGCTGCTCGGCGGCTCGGGCGCGGTGAGCCCGGCGGTCCAGCGGCTGTGGCTGACGACCTCGAGCACGTCGTCTGCCCCGTCCCCGGCGACGGCCCCGGTCGCGCCGAGCACCACCGCCGCGGCGCCGCCGGCGCCGCGACCGACCCAGCCGACCCAGCCGGCGCCGACGCACACCCCGGCGGCGCAGGTCGCGGTGCCGGGCGTCGGCGGGCTCTCGGTCCTCTCCGCGCCCGACGCGAGCACGCCCTCGACCGCGGTGAGCACCGTCCCGACGAAGTCGCCGGGGGCTCAGAAGCCCACGACCACGACGAAGCCGACGTCCACCCCGAGCACGCCGGCCGCGGCCGCCCCGAAGGCGCTGTGGGACTCGGACATCACCGCGCAGGCGCTGGGGATGTTCAAGGACACGCCGTGGAACTTCGTCGGGGCCAAGCAGCCGACCGTCGTCCCGGCGACCGGCCTGCCCGGCCAGAAGGCGCTGCGGTTCACGATGCCGGGCGGGGCCAAGCGCGCCGAGATCGAGCCCAACGTCGACAACTTCACCGAGGGCCAGGACCGCTACATCCGCCTGACCGTGCGGCTCGCGCCCGACTTCCCGGTCGACACGAACACCTGGCAGCTCATCACGCAGTTCAAGAACGAGGGCCAGGGCAGCCCGCCGCTGGAGCTGCGCATCGGCAAGGGGAACTTCATCCTCTCCGGCGGCGCGGACGCCCCCGGCGGCTCGAAGAACTTCGACCAGACGATCGCGCCGGCCGTCGTCGGGAAGGTCACGACGCTGGTGCTGCACGTGAAGTTCTCCAGCAACAGGAGCACCGGGCTCGTCGACGCCTGGGTGGACGGCCAGCAGAAGGTCAAGGCCTTCCACCCGCCGGCCGGCACGCTCTACTCCGGCGACTACAGCTACTGGAAGCTCGGCCTCTACCGCGACACGTCGATCGACCGGACCGCGACCTACGAGCTCTCCGACGCCCGCCTCGGCGACTCGTACGCCTCGGTCGCCGGCTGACACCCGGTTTCGACCGAAGGGCCCCTCCGCACGTATAGATCGGCAAGGGGCGCCCTTCGCCGGAACGGAGGGCCGGCACAACTCTCGACCTCACATCGAGAGTTCGGCGAACGGGTGATGCCGACCAGGACACGCCCGGCGCGCCTGCTGGAAAAGGCGCGCGTCGGCTGCCTACGGTCGCGCCCGACGCCGGCGGGGCGGCCCTGAAGCATAGACCTCCACATGAGGTCGAAGGTTGAGGGTTCGTATGCGTGTCGGGCCGGTGTCACCCCGAGCGCTCCCGTGGTGAAAGGCGGACCCATGACGCCCCCGCACAACTACCTGGCCGTGATCAAGGTCGTCGGCATCGGTGGCGGCGGCGTCAACGCCGTCAACCGCATGATCGAGGTCGGCCTCAAGGGCGTCGAGTTCATCGCGGTGAACACCGACGCCCAGGCCCTGCTGATGTCCGACGCCGACGTCAAGCTCGACGTCGGGCGCGAGCTCACCCGCGGTCTCGGCGCCGGCGCGGCCCCCGACGTGGGCCGCCGCGCGGCCGAGGACCACGCCGAGGAGATCGAGGAGGTCCTCAAGGGGGCCGACATGGTCTTCGTGACGGCGGGCGAGGGCGGGGGCACCGGCACCGGTGGGGCACCCGTGGTCGCGGGCATCGCGCGCAAGCTCGGCGCGCTGACGATCGGCGTCGTCACCCGCCCGTTCTCCTTCGAGGGCAAGCGCCGCGCGGCGCAGGCCGAGAACGGGATCCAGGAGCTGCGTAACGAGTGCGACACGCTCATCGTCATCCCGAACGACCGCCTCCTCCAGCTCGGCGACGTGTCCCTGAGCCTCATGGACGCCTTCCGTTCCGCCGACGAGGTGCTCCTCTCCGGTGTCCAGGGCATCACCGACCTCATCACCACCCCGGGTCTGATCAACCTCGACTTCGCCGACGTCAAGAGCGTCATGTCGGGGGCGGGCAGCGCCCTCATGGGCATCGGCTCGGCGCGCGGGGACGGGCGCAGCGTCGAGGCCGCGGGGAAGGCGATCAACTCCCCGCTGCTCGAGGCGTCGATGGACGGCGCCTACGGCGTGCTGCTCTCGATCGCCGGCGGCTCCGACCTCGGGCTGTTCGAGATCAACGAGGCCGCCTCGCTGGTGCAGGAGGCCGCGCACCCGGACGCGAACATCATCTTCGGCACCGTCATCGACGACTCCCTCGGCGACGAGGTCCGCGTCACCGTCATCGCGGCGGGCTTCGACTCCGGCGCGCCGACGCACAAGAAGCTGCCCGGCGAGATGCTCGGCGCGGGTGGGCCGGGCCGGCCGTCCCACGCCACCGCGTCGGCGCAGGCGGGTCAGGTCCGGCAGTCGTCCCCGCAGCCCCCGATCCCGCCGGCCGTCGCCGCGGCCCCGACGATGCCGACCACGCCCGCCGTCTCCCGGGAGGAGGCGGCGGCCTCGGGCTCGTCCGGCGCCGCCCCGTCCGACACCGCGTCGCCCGCCGCCGGGAGCACGGAGGGCGCGGCCGCGGCCCCGGCCGCGAAGACCCGCGGCGACGACGACGAGGTCGACGTCCCGTCGTTCATGCGCTGAGCGGGGCCACGGCGAGGGGGCGCGGGCACCCGGGCGCCGCGCGGGATGATGGTGGCGTGCGGGTCCGTCGTGTACTGACCACTCGTGCGGGCGGCCGGTCCCGGCCCCCGTACGACTCGTTCAACCTCGGTGACCACGTGGGCGACGATCCCGCGGCGGTCGCCGCCAACCGGGACCGGCTCGCCCGCGAGATCGGCCTCGACCCGTCCCGGGTGGCCTGGATGAACCAGGTCCACGGCACCGGGGTCGCCGTCGTCGAGGGCCCCCAGACCGAGGTCCCGACGGCGGACGCCCTCGTCACCGACCGCCCGCGCCAGGCGCTGGCCGTCGTCGTCGCCGACTGCGTCCCGGTCCTGCTCGCCGATCCCGAGGCCGGCGTGGTCGCGGCCGCCCACGCCGGGCGGACGGGGGCGGCCGCCGGGGTCCTGCCCGCCACGCTCGGGGTCATGGAACGCCTCGGCGCGGAGCGGGACCGGATCGAGGTGCTGCTCGGCCCGAGCGTCTGCGGCCGCTGCTACGAGGTGCCGGCGCAGATGCGCGACGAGGTGGACACGGTGCTGCCCGGCAGCGCGGCGACGACCCGGATCGGGACGCCGTCGCTGGACCTGCACGCCGGGCTCGTCCGCCAGCTCGAGGGCCTCGGGATCGCCAAGATCGACGCCGACTCCCGCTGCACCCTCGAGGACGACCAGCTCTTCAGTCACCGCCGCACCCGCCCGACCGGTCGCTTCGCCGGGGTGACGTGGTGGGAGTACGACCGGCCGTGACAGCTCCCGACGACCTCCGGGCCGCCGACGACCGCCGGGCGGCGCTCGCGCGGTCCCTCGCGGAGGTGCGCGCCCGCATCGACGCCGCGGCCCGCGCGGCGGGGCGCGACCCGGGGGAGGTGTCGTTGCTGGCGGTCACCAAGACCTGGCCGGCCTCGGACGTCGCCCACCTCGTCGACCTCGGCCTGTCCGACTTCGGGGAGAACAAGGAGCAGGAGGGCGCGGTCAAGGCCGCGGAGCTCGCCGCGCTGCGCCCCGACGCGATAGTGCGGTGGCGCGTCGTCGGACGGCTGCAGCGCAACAAGGCCCGCAACCTGGTCCGGTGGGCCCACGCCGTGGACTCGGTGGACTCCGGCCGCCTGGTCGACGCGCTGGACCGCGCGGCGGGCACCGCGGTCGAGGCGGGGGACCGCTCGGGTCCGCTGTCGGTGCTGGTCCAGGTCAGTCTCGACGACGCACCGGGGCGCGGCGGGGCCTCCATCCCGGACGTCCCGGCCCTCGCCGACCGTGTCGCGCAGAGCGAGCACCTCTCACTCGACGGCGTGATGACCGTGGCCCCGCAGCACGCCGACCCCTCCGAGGCGTTCGCCACGTTTGCCGAGCTCGCCCGGCGGGTCCTGGCCGCTCATCCCGGTGCCACGACGCTCTCATCAGGCATGTCGGGCGATCTGGAAGCCGCGATCGAGCACGGTTCGACCTGTGTGCGTGTCGGTACGGCCCTCCTCGGCGCCCGGTAGCTAGCGTTCCGTGTGAGTGAATGACACGGATGTAGTCCGCCGCCGCACCGGGGTCCGCGCACGTCCCTCCCGGCTGGTCGACGTTGAAGGGGAGAGGGCTGCCATGACCGCACTGCACCGCGTGAAGGCGTATTTCGGCATGGTGCCCGCGGACGAGCTGGACTCCTACGACGGGTACGGCGACTACTCCGACGCCGACCGGTACGACGAGGACCGCCGTGACCCGGACCGGTACGCGCGACGGGCGCGGATCGACCGCTACGACTCCTACGGCGGCGTCGGCGACGACGGGCACGCCGCGTCCCGCTACGACGACGCGCGGCACTCGTCGGACCGGTACTCCTCGGACCGTTACGGCAGCGAGCGGTCCGGCACCGGTCGCTACGGCGCCGACCGGTACGGCTCGGACCGCGACGACGACTACGAGGACCGCTACGCGGCCTCGCGGCACGACCGTCTCGACGCCGAGCGCTCCGGGGACCGCCACGGCTCCGACCACGACCGGGCCGGCCGCGGCGACGCCCGCACCGCGCACGCCCCCAAGCCCCGCGACCCCGAGCACGAGGTCCGCGCCGAGCGCGCGGGAGCAGCCCACGACCGGACGACGTCCGGCGACCGCGACGAGGAGGCCGACGTGTCCGTCCGCTCGAGCACCCGGGGCCGCAGCTGGGAGCACAACACCGGCCCCAACCACACCTCGCGCAGCCGCTCGGGGTCGCTGACGTCGGTCGGGTCGGGCTCCTCCCTGTCCGGGGCACTCGGCGCCTCGGGAGCGGCGGCCCTCGCCCTCGACGAGCCGGTGCGGCGCCCGGTGGCCGACGTGGCGCCGGTTCCGGACACCCCGGCGGTCCCGGAGATCACCACGCTGCAGCCCACCAGCTACAACGAGGCCCGGGTGATCGGCGAGCGCTACCGGGACGGCATTCCGGTGATCATGAACCTCACCGAGATGGACGACGTCGCGGCCAAGCGCCTCGTCGACTTCGCGGCCGGTCTCGCCTTCGCCCTGCGCGGCTCGATCGAGAAGGTCACCAACCGCGTGTTCCTTCTCTCACCGCCCAACGTCGAGGTCTCCGCGTCCGACCGACGCAAGCTCGCCGAGAAGTCCTTCTCCACGGCTCCCTGAGCCGAATCTGAGAGGCGGCAAGACCTCCGGGGCTGATTGCGGTGGGTGGTCGAACAGCGTCGCTGAGCGTCCGGTCGAGTCCCTCGCGGGCCGTGGAGAAGGAGAAGTGCCGGGGTCACGACGCGTGGGGATCGGTGAGCGGTTCCTCCCCGTCCGGCCGATCGCTCTCCGGCGTGTCGCGAGGTACGCGTGTGGGTGGTCAACCCGGTCACGGTGGCGCTCCGTCACCGATCAGGCATCGTGCGCAGCGCACCACTGGACCCGTCCACTATGGTTCACCTGCTCGCAGAGGTCATACTCTGCGTGTCGCGGAGCTCGAAGAGCCCGAGGTACCTGGGGTTCCGCAGCCGAGGAGTGCTTGAGGAGATCCGGTGCCGCTGACCCCTGCCGACGTCCACAACGTCGCGTTCAGCAAGCCGCCGATCGGCAAAAGGGGCTACAACGAGGACGAGGTGGACGCCTTCCTCGACCTCGTGGAGGCCGAGCTGGGGCGTCTCATCGAGGAGAACAACGATCTCCGCGAGCAGGTCGAGCAGCTCGAGCAGCAGCTCTCGAGCGCCCACTCCGACCTGGACGACGCCAGGACGAAGGCCGCCCAGGCCCAGTCCTCCGGCTCGCAGTCCCCGCCGCCGTCGGCCGCCCAGACCACCATGGTCGCGCCGCACCAGCAGCAGCGTCCCGTCGAGGACGCCCCGCGCACGGTGCAGCAGCCCATGCCCGTCCCGCAGCAGCCGCAGCCGCCGCAGACCCAGCAGGCGTCGGGCATCGTCCCGCCGCCCTTCGCCGGCGACTCCTCGCCGATGAACGGGAGCGGCGACCACCACGTGCAGGCCGCGAAGGTCCTCGGGCTCGCGCAGGAGATGGCCGACCGGCTCACGGCCGAGGCGAAGTCCGAGGCGGACGGGATGCTCTCCGACGCGCGGACCAAGTCCGAGCAGCTCCTCTCGGAGGCGCGGACGAAGGCCGACAGCATGGTGAACGAGGCCCGCAGTCGGGCCGAGACCATGCTGAACGACGCCCGCACCCGCGCCGAGACGCTCGAGCGCCAGGCCCGGGACAAGGCGTCCACCCTCGAGCGGGACGCGCAGCGCAAGCACAACGAGACGATCACCCTCATCGAGCAGCAGAAGACCGGCCTCGAGAAGAAGATCGACGAGTTGCGCACCTTCGAGCGCGAGTACCGCACCCGGCTCAAGACCTACCTCGAGTCCCAGTTGCGGGACCTGGAGGGCCGCGGGTCGGCCGCGCCTGCCGACGGCAGTCGCAACGGCTCCGGGGGATACGCGACCAGCGGTTACGGCTCCCGGGCCGAAGCCGGCAGCTGAGTCGGGCGATCCGGTCGGGGCAGGGGAAGGCTTCCGTCCGGTGACCCGGCGCGGTACGTGAGGGGTCGACCGTGCTTCTGCTCGTCCTGCTCTGCGTCGTCATAGCCTTCGGGCTGCTCGTCGTGGCCGTCGTCACGACGACGGCGGCGTGGGCCTGGGGGTCCGTGGTCGCGAGCGCGGTCGCCGCGATCCTGCTGGCCGCGGACTTCATGCGTCGGCGCCGAGCCGCCGCGGCGTCGGCGGAGTCCGGCAGCGCGCCCGCGACGGGTGAGGAGGCCTGGCAGAACGCGCCGGGCGCCTCCCAGCCCCAGCCGGTGCAGGCCGGGCCCGGTGGCGGCGCTCCCGAGTCGGCGGGCGCCCCGCGGGCCTTCGCCGGAGCGAGTGGGGGTCCGGGCGGACCCGCCGGCAACACCGGCAACGGGGGCCCGGTGGGTTCCGGTGGTCAGCCGGCCAACGGCCCGGCGGCACCTCACGGACCCGGGGCACCCAACGGTCAGGCGGGCAACGGTGGCCCGGGCGGTCCCGGGGGACCGGGAGGCCCCGGCGGGCCTGGTGGGCCGGGGCAGGGCCCCGGGCGTCCGCCGATGGCTCCGCCCCCGATGCGCCCGCGCGGCATCCCGCCGGGTCTTCGCGCCACGACGTCGACCCGGGTCGGCAACGACCCCTCCCGCGTGCCCAACGCCCCGGAGGGCTCGCGCTTCGTCGGGCTCGTCCCGCTCCCGAACACGCCCGCGGCCGCCCCGTTCGCGCCGTCGGGACGGCCCTACGGCCCGCCTTCCGGCGGGCGCGCCCCCCAGGGCCAAGGCCCCGGTCAGCAGGGACAACAGGGTCAGCAGGGCCAGCCGGGACAGGGGCAGCAGCCCCCGGCCGACCGGACGTCCGCGACCACCCAGTCCGCCCCGACGAGCTCCGCCCCGACGAACCAGGTCCCGGGCGCCCAGGCGCCCACCGGCCGCCCGCCCCAGGAGTACGACGGCCGGGGCGCGGCAGTGGCCGGGGCCGGCGCCGCTGCGGGAGCGGCCGCCTTCGGGGCCGCCGCCGCACGCGGCGACCACGACGACGAGGACGATGCCACCTCGCGGCTGCCCGCCGAGAGCCTCGAGCGCATGCGGGCCGACGCGGGCGCCGACGGCCGGACCGGCACCTCCCAGACCGGAACCTCCCAGACCGGCACCCCCCAGAGCGCCGCGATCGGGACGGACGCCGCGTCGCAGCAGGCGCCCGCCGGCCAGGGAGCGGGCCCGTCGGGCCCGCCCCCGCACACCCCGGACGGCGACGGCCGAGGCCACCCGGAGCAGGCCGCGCAGGCCGTCGGCGGCAACGGCAGCGCCGCGGGCCACGGCGGACCGCCGCGCGGTGGGCCGCCGCCGCGTGCCCCGCAGCCCGAGGACGAGAACCCGGACCAGGCGACCCTCGACGCCGTCGTGACGCGGGTGGACGAGGTGCTCGTCATCGACGAGGAGCCGCACTTCCACCTCGGCCGGTGCGGCTATCTGTTCGGCCGCGAGGTGATCCCGCTCCCGGTCTCGGAGGCCCTCGAGCTCGGCTTCGCCGGCTGCTCCTGGTGCGAGCCGGTGCGTGGTCTCGCCGAGCAGCACGCCGACAGCCGACGCTGACCGGCGCCCGCCGGGCGTGATCAGATGGTCGACGTGGAGACGACCGGGACCGACACCGCCGCCGCACGCTGGACGACGATGATGAATGCCCGGCGGGTGCCGGAGGAGATCCTCGCCCACGCCCCGGCGAGCCCGTACCGCCAGGATCCCGAGCGGTTCCGGGCCGCCACCGAACCGCCGGACACGCCGTCGCGGCGCGCCGCCCTGGCGCTGCTCGCCGAGACGCCGCAGGACCGCCGGGTGCTCGACGTCGGGTGCGGGGCGGGCGCCGCGTCCCTGGCGCTCGCCGGGGAGATCGACCACGTCGTGGGGGTCGACCCGGCCTCGGACATGCTCGCCGCCTTCGCCGCGGCCTGCCTGGACCGGGGCGTGCCCTACCAGGCGGTGCTCGGGACCTGGCCGGACGTCACCGCCGACGCCGGCGACGCCCCGCTCGTGCTCTGCCACCACGTCGGCTACGACACCGCCGACCTCGCCGGCTTCGCGACCGGCCTCACCGCCGCCGCGCGCACCGGGGTGGTGCTGGAGCTGCACGCCGAGCACCCCCAGGCCTGGCTCGACCCTCTGTGGCGCCGCTTCCACGGCCTCGTCCGCCGGGCGCCGCCCACCGCCGACGACGCGCTCGCCGTCCTCGCCGAGCTCGGGATCGAACCGCGGGTCGAGCGGTGGACGGCGGGCCCCCGGCCGGCCGAGGACCCCCAGGCCCGGGCCGTGCGCGTCGCGCGCCGGCTGTGCCTGCCGCCCGAGCGCGTGCCGGAGGTCGCCGAGGTGCTGGCGGACGAGCCGTCGCTGGCCGGGTCGCCCCGGGAGCGGGTGACGGTCACCTGGCGGCCGTGACCCCGGTCGGCCGTGCGCGAACGGCGCGGGCGCGCGTCCGGTGCCGGGAACGCGCCGTTGCTCGCGCCGCTGCTCGCGGCCCGGGACCGGGGCCACCAGGGCGCCGGTAGGATCGAATCCTCCGGTTCGAGGGCGGGGGACAGGAGGGTCGCGAGCGCGTGGACCGGCTGCCGGTGCTGCTGGGGATCGGCTCCGGAGTCGTGCTGCTCGCGGTCGTCGCGGTCCGGCTCTCCACCCGGCTCGGGCTGCCCTCGCTGCTGCTCTACCTCGCGATCGGGGTCCTCATCGGCGAGTCCGGCCTCGGGATCCGGTTCGACGACGCCCAGCTCACGCAGATGCTCGGCCTCGCCGCCCTCGTGCTCATCCTCGCCGACGGCGGTCTGTCCACCCGTTGGTCGACGGTGCGGCCGGCGCTGGGGCTCGGGATCGCCCTCTCCACGATCTCGGTGGCGGTCAGCATCGTCACCACCGGGTTCGCGCTGCACTGGCTGCTCGGGCTCGACCTGCGGGTCGGGTTCCTGTGGGGGGCGGTGCTCTCCTCCACCGACGCGGCCGCGGTCTTCAGCGTGCTGCGCGGGCTGGGGCTGCGCGGACGGCTCGTCGGGGCCCTCGAGCTGGAGTCCGGGCTCAACGACGCGCCCGTCTTCCTCGCCGTGGTCCTGCTCGCCTCCACCGCGGACCTCTCCTGGGCCGACCCGCTGCTCGTCGTCTACGAGCTCGCCGCCGGGGCGATGCTCGGCGCGGTCCTCGGGCGCCTCGGGGCCGCCGGGCTCTCCCGCGCCGCGCTCCCGGCGACCGGGCTCTACCCCCTCGCCACGCTGGCGGTCTGCGTCGGGGCCTACGCCCTGGTCCAGTTGCTGCACGCCTCGGGCCTGCTCGCCTGCTACGTCGCGGCGCTCGTCCTGGGCAACGCTGCCCTCCCGCACCGCGAGGGCACCCGGTCGTTCGCCGAGGGGCTGGGCTGGCTGGCCCAGATCGGCCTGTTCGTGCTCCTCGGGCTCTAC
This sequence comes from Actinomycetospora sp., assembly GCF_036497585.1. Lineage (GTDB taxonomy): Bacteria > Actinomycetota > Actinomycetes > Mycobacteriales > Pseudonocardiaceae > Actinomycetospora. Next base: position 41,692 of record NZ_DASXJD010000113.1, read on the forward strand.
GTCTCGCCGGACCGGCTGCTCGCCGCCGTCGTCCCCGCCGTCATCGCCGCCGCGGTCCTGCTCGTCGTGGCCCGCCCGCTCTCGGTCGTCGCGGCCGCGATCTGGTTCCGGGTGCCGTGGCGGGAGCAGGCGTTCCTGTCCTGGGCCGGGCTGCGGGGCGCGGTGCCGATCGTGCTCGCCCTCGTCCCGCTGACCACCGGGCTGCAGGGCGCGCGGGAGCTCGTCGACGCCGTGTTCGTGCTCGTCCTGGTGCTGACGCTCGTGCAGGGCACCACGCTGCCCGTCGTCGCGCGGGCGCTCGGCCTCGCCGCCCCGCCGGTGCAGGAGATCGAGGTCGACGCCGCGCCGCTGGAGTCCGCGCGTGCCGACCTGCTGCAGATGACGGTGCCCCGCGGCTCGAAGATGCACGGGGTCTACGTCCGTGAGCTGCGCCTGCCCGAGGGCACCGGGCTCTCGCTGGTGGTCCGGGACGGCGCGAGCTTCACCCCGCAGGGCGAGACCCGCATCCAGGAGGGCGACCAGCTCCTCGTCGTCGCCACGACGACCGCGCGGGAGGCCGCGGAGCGGCGGCTGCGCGCCGTCGACCGCTCCGGGCGGCTGGCCCGCTGGCGCGGCGACGAGGGCGGGACGCCGCCGGTGCGACCGCGGGGCGAGCCCTCCGACGCCTAGACCGGGGCGGTGCCCGGGCCGGAGGATGATCCCGGCCGACCCGGTGAGGAGCAGCCATGGACGACGACCTCGACCGACACCTCCCACCCGTCACCGCGGACGTCGCGCGGGCCCGGCGGCAGAGCATCGGGTCGCTGCTGGCCCGCAGTGCGCTCAAGTACGGCGCGAAGACCGCGGTGGTGCACCGCGACACCCGCCGGACCTTCGCCGAACTGGACGCCGACGCCAACCGGGTCGCGAACGCCCTCGCCGAGCGCGGGGTGGTCCGCCACCAGCGGGTGGCGATCCACTCGCACAACTCCTACGCCTTCGTGGTGGCCTACTTCGCGCTGGCCCGGCTCGGGGCGATCTCGGTGCCGGTCAACTTGGACATCATCATCACCGGCGGCGAGAACGTCGCGCCCAAGAACCCCAGCGGCAAGATCCTCAAGCGCGAGCTGCGGGACACCTACGCCGGTCTCGCGGGCGACGCGCCCTGACCCCGGGGTCCCCTCACACCGGCCCGGTGGCCGTGCGGGGAGGATGGGGGCGTGCAGAGCGCTTCCCCCGAGGGCGAGCCGGCCGCCCCGGCGGAGCCCACCGACCCCGGTCTGCGGCCCGATCACCAGCCCGACCAGCAGCCCCGCCGGCGCCTCGTCACGCTGATCGTCACGGCGGTCCTGGTGCTGGTGCTCGACGTCGCGACCAAGGCCGTCGTCGTCGCCACCATGACCGACGGCCAGCGGATCCCCGTACTCGGCGACACCGTGAGCCTCTACCTCATCCGCAACTCCGGGGCAGCGTTCTCGCTGGCCACCGGCATGACCTGGGTGCTCACCCTGGTGGCGGTCGCCGTCGTCGTCGGCATCGCGCGGTTCGCCCGCCGGCTGCGCTCGGCCGGCTGGGCCATCGCGCTGGGGCTGGTGCTCGGCGGCGCGCTGGGCAACCTCGCCGACCGCTTCTTCCGGGGCCCCGGCCCGCTGGAGGGCCACGTCGTCGACTTCGTCTCGGTCGGGTGGTGGCCGGTGTTCAACGCGGCCGATTCGGCGATCTGCTGCGGCGGCGCGCTGCTGGTGGTCCTCGCGCTCTGGGGCATCGAGATCGACGGCCGCCTCTCGCCGCGGGCCGGGGAGTCCCCGGGGACCGGTGGGGCCCGGTGAGCGTGCGGACGCTGCCCGTCCCCGACGGGCTGGACGGGATGCGTCTCGACGCCGGCCTCTCCCGGATGCTCGGGCTCTCGCGCACCGTCGTCGCCACCCTCGCCGAGGACGGCGCGGTCCGCCTCGACGGGGCCACCGCTGGCAAGTCGGACCGGCTCGTGGCCGGCAGCTGGCTCGAGGTCGACCTCCCCGAGCCCGAGCGCGAGCCCTCCGAGCGGATCGTCACCGCGGAGGCCGTCGAGGGCCTCGTCGTGCTCCACGAGGACGACGAGATCGTCGTCGTCGACAAGCCCGTCGGGGTCGCCGTGCACCCCAGCCCCGGCTGGAGCGGGCCGACGGTCGTCGCCGGGCTGGCCGCGCTCGGCGTCTCGATCGCCACCAGCGGCGCCGCCGAACGGCAGGGCATCGTCCACCGGCTCGACGCGGGCACCACCGGCGTCATGGTCGTGGCGAAGTCCGAGCGGGCGTACGCGGTGCTCAAGGAGGCGTTCCGCGAGCGGACCGTCTCCAAGACCTACCTCGCCCTCGTGCAGGGCCACCCCGACCCCAGCGAGGGCACGATCGACGCCCCCATCGACCGCCACCCCCGCCACGAGTGGCGCTTCGCGGTGATGACCGACGGCAAGCCCTCGGTCACCCACTACCGCACGCTCGAGGCGTTCCCGGCGGCGTCGCTGCTCGAGGTCGAGCTGGAGACGGGGCGCACCCACCAGATCCGGGTGCACTTCTCCGCGCTGCGCCACCCGTGCGTCGGCGACACCGGCTACGGCGCCGATCCGACGCTATCGAAGCGGCTCGGCCTGACCCGCCAGTGGCTGCACGCCCACCGGCTCGGGCTGCACCACCCCGCGGACGGCCGCTGGGTCGAGTTCACCAGTGAACCGCCGCCCGACCTGGCGCACGCCCTCGACGTCCTGCGGGCGGCGGCCTGACCACCCCGGAGGCGCCGGAGGAGCCGGGCGGGCCGCGCGAGCCGGAGGCGCCGCTGCGCTGGCCCCGCTACGCGGTCGCCGTGGCAGTGCTGCTCGTCGTGGTCCTGGTGACGGCGTGGGCCGCGGGGAGCCAGCTCTCGCCGCCCGCGCCCGACGCCGCGTCGACCGACGCCGTCCGGCTCGGGCCCGCCGCGGGACAGGACGTGGACGCGTACCTGGCCGGCACCCGCACGGTCCCCGCTCCCGAGGACCCGACGACCCGGCTGGCCCTGGTGCAGTTCGACACCTCCCTGACCGCCGACGCCGCGGCCGCGGCCCTGGGGCACACCACCGACACCACCCTGCTGCAGGCCGTGGTGCGCGTCCCGTTCCCCCGGGTGCAGACCGCCCTGCACCGGGTCGACGCCCCGCCGGCGCCGCCACCCGCGGCGCTGACCGCCGCGCTCACGACGGCGGGCGGCGAGGCCGCCGCGGACGCCGGGCGCGGCGGGTCGTCCTCACCCGCCGACGCCCGCCGCGTCGCCGTCGCCCGCGCCGAGGCCGCGGCGCTCGGCCGGCCGGGCTGCGCGTGCCTGGTCGCCGCCGTGGTCCAGGTCGCCCCGACCGCCGCCCCCGCGCTCCGGGCGGCCCCGGGGGTGCGGGCGGTGCAGGTCGCGCCGCCGGGCACGAGCCGCGCCCGGATCGCGGTGTCGCCGCTGCTGCCCGAGCAGGGACCGGGACGTCCCGACGGTGCCGTGATGGGCCCGGTCCCCGACGACGGACCGGTGCCCCCCGGGTGATCCACACCGGCGGGCCGATCGTGACGCGTCACACGACGTGACATGGACGGCACGGTCCGGATACCTCATCCGTGGCGTGACGGAGGACCATGAGGGGTACGCGAAGGGCAATCACGCGTGGCCGTTCTCGATCGATTCCGTGCTGGCGCGGGGATCGGTCGCCGGAGGCGGCCGGCGCGACCCGTGAGAGGAGAAGCCGGATGAGTGCCGCGGTAACCGCGGGGGCGGAGACGGACACCCGTCCCCATGTCGTCGTCGTGGGAGCGGGATTCGCGGGACTATCCGCCGTGCGGTCGCTGCGCAAGGCGCCGGTCCGGGTCACCCTGATCGACCGCCACAGCTACAGCACGTTCCAGCCGTTGCTCTACCAGGTCGCGACGGGGGCGCTGAACCCCGGCGACATCACCTATGGCGCGCGCTCCTTCACGGCGTCGGTGAGCCGCGAGGGCGAGACCTGGGCGACCTTCCGCAAGGGTGTCGTCACCGAGATCGACCCCGAGGCGAAGGTCCTCACCCTCGACGTCGGGCCGTCGATGACCTACGACTACCTGATCCTGGCCAACGGCGTCACCACGAACTACTTCGGGGTGCCGGGGGCCCGGGAGCACGCCTACCCGATCTACACCCGCGCCGAGGCGTTGGCCGTGCGGGACCGGATGACCGGCTACCTCGACCACATCTCGGCCACCGGCGAGACCGACGGCGCCTCCGTGGTCGTCGTCGGCGGGGGCGCCACCGGCGTCGAGATGGCGGGCACGCTGGCCGAGCTGCGCAACTCGGTGCTGCCGACGCGCTTCCCGGAACTCGACCCCGACCACGTCAAGGTCATCCTGCTCGAGATGACCGACAAGGTCCTCGCGCCGTTCGACCCGAAGCTGCGCGCCTACGCCGCGGAGCAGCTGCGTGCCCGCGGGGTGGAGCTGCGCCTCGGCGCGGCCGTCGCCGAGGTGAAGGAGGACCGGGTGGTCCTCAAGGACGGCTCGGAGCTCCCCGCCCAGATGACGATCTGGGCCACCGGGGTCGCCGCGCACGACGTGGTGAAGAAGTGGGGCCTCACCCAGGGCCCCGGCGGGCGCATCGTCGTCGGGCCGGACCTGCGCGTGCCCGAGCACCCGGACGTCTTCGTCGCCGGCGACATCGGCATCATCGACGGCGACCCGCTCCCGCAGCTCGCCCAGCCCGCCATCCAGACCGGCGCGAAGGCGGGGAAGAACCTGCTCGCCCTGCTCGAGGGTCGGCCGACGTCGACCTTCAAGTACTTCGACAAGGGCACGATGGCCACCATCGGCCGTCGTTCCGCGGTCGCCGAGATCGCGCACGGGCCGAAGCTGACCGGCACCCTGGCTTGGCTGACCTGGATGTTCGTGCACATCTTCGCCCTGCTCGGCAACCGCAACCGGATCATGGTGTCGCTCGCGCTGATGTTCCGGTACCTCGGGCAGCGGCGCAGCGTGCTCGTCGTCGGCGACTGACCCCGGACCGTCCCGCGGGGTGACCCGCCTCGCCGCGTCGCCGTGGGCGGGACGTGGGAGGCTCCGCGGCAGAGAGAGAACGATCAGCTCGCAGCTTGGAGAAGCAATGGCCTCGCCCGTCAACGTCGTCGTCACCGGAGCCGCCGGACAGATCGGCTACGCGCTGCTCTTCCGGATCGCCTCGGGCCAGCTGCTCGGGGAGGACACCCCGGTGCGGCTGCGCCTGCTCGAGATCCCGCAGGCCGTGAAGGCCGCCGAGGGCACCGCTCTGGAGCTCGAGGACGGCGCGTTCGAACTGCTCGACGGCGTCGACGTGTTCGACGACGCGACCAAGGCCTTCGACGGCGCCAACGTCGGCCTGCTCGTCGGGGCCCGGCCGCGCACCAAGGGCATGGAGCGCGCCGACCTGCTCGAGGCCAACGGCGGGATCTTCAAGCCGCAGGGCGAGGCGCTCAACGGCGCGGCGGACGACGTGAAGGTCCTCGTCGTCGGCAACCCGGCGAACACGAACGCGCTCATCGCGGCGTCCAACTCGGACGTCCCGAAGGACCGCTTCACCGCGATGACGCGCCTGGACCACAACCGCGCGCTGGCCCAGCTCGCCAACAAGTTCGGGGTCGGCATCGGCCAGATCTCGCGGATGACGATCTGGGGCAACCACTCCGCCTCGCAGTACCCCGACGTCTCCAACGTGCTCATCGACGGCAAGCCGGTCGCCGACCAGATCGACCAGGCGTGGCTCACCGACGAGTTCATCCCGCGCGTGGCCAAGCGCGGCGCCGAGATCATCGACGTGCGCGGCGCCTCCTCGGCGGCATCCGCGGCCGCGGCCGCGATCGACCACGTCTACACCTGGGTCAACGGCACCCGCGAGGGCGACTGGACCTCCGCCGCGATCGTCTCCGACGGCTCCTACGACGTGCCCGAGGGCCTCGTGTCGTCCTTCCCGGTGACGGCCTCGAACGGCAAGTGGGAGATCGTCCAGGGCCTGGAGATCAGCGACTTCTCCCGCGAGCGCATCGACGCCTCGGTCGCCGAGCTGGGGGAGGAGCGCGAGGCCGTCAGGAAGCTCGGCCTGGTCTGATCTTCCGGTCGACCCGGACGGCGCGCGAGGATCGTCGCCATGAGCGAACCCGTGCGCGTCGTCCGGGAGTCCGATCTCGTCGACGGCGACCCCACCCCCGGCATGCACCGGCAGGTCGCGTTCGAGGCCCCGTCGCTGTGGGCGGGCCTGGTGCACACCGAGCCCGGCGCGTCGTCGGGGTGGCACCACCACGGTGACCACGAGACCAGCCTGTACGTGGTCGCCGGGACGATGCGCCTCGAGTTCGGCGCGGGTGGCTCCGAGCAGGCCGACGCCGGGGAGGGCGAGTTCATCCACGTGCCGGCGTGGACGGTGCACCGGGAGTCCAACCCGGGCGGCGACCGCTCCACCGCCGTCATCGCCCGCGCCGGCGACGGCCCGCCCACGGTGAACGTGGACGGCCCGGACGCCGAGGCCCCCTGAGCCAGTCCCGGTCCGGCAGCAACGGCACGTTCCTGGCATCTGACGCCAGGACGGCGCCGCTCACCCTGCCCGGGCAGCTCCCGGTCCGGCAGCAACGGCACGTTCCTGGCATCTGACGCCAGGACGGCGCCGCTCACCCGTCCTTGGGCACCTGGCCGAGGACGCGCGACCCGTTGCCGGACTCGACGCGCCGCACCCCGACAAGGCAACCTGTCCCCGTGTCGCTCGGAACCGTCCTCACCGCCATCGTCACCCCCTTCGACGACCGCGGGGCCGTCGACGAGAAGGCGTTCGTCGACCTCATGGGGTACCTGTGCACCCACGGGACCGACGGCATCGTCGTGTGCGGGACGACGGGGGAGTCCCCGACGCTGTCCACCGAGGAGCACCTGCGCCTGGTCGAGCTGGCCTGCTCGGAGCGGCCGGCCGGGACGACGATCGTCGCCTCCACCGGGTCGAACGACACCCGCCACGCCGTCGAGATGACCGAGCGGGCCACCGAGGCGGGCGCCGACGCGATCCTCTCGGTGACCCCGTACTACAACCGCCCGAACCGCCGCGGCGTCCACGCCCACTACACCGAGATCAGCCTGGCCACGGACAAGCCGATCGTGCTCTACAACATCCCCTCGCGGGTGTCGCTGGACCTGCCCAACGACCAGCTGGCCGAGCTCGCGCAGATCGAGCACGTCGAGTACGTCAAGCAGGCCAACAACGCCAACCTCGCCCCGGTCGACGGGCTCGGGATCTACGCGGGGAACGACGACCTCTTCGCGTCCGTGCTCGACATGGGCGGCTGCGGCGGGATCCTCGTCGCGAGCCACGTGGTGGGCCCGCAGATGCGCCGCATGGTCGACGAGCCGGAGAACCGCGCCGAGATCGAGGCGTCGCTCAAGCCGGTGTTCGACGCCCTCGGAGTCACCACCAACCCGATCCCGGTCAAGGCTGCGCTGGCGATGGAGGGCCGCCCGGTCGGCGGGCTGCGCCTGCCCCTGGTCGAGGCCGACGACGCCGAGCGCGAGGTCATCCGGGCAGCGCTGCAGGGCGCCGGCGTGCTGTAGCCCCGACACTGTCGGACCCCCCTGCCACCGTCGGCTCACCGACGAGGTGAGGAGGGTCGCCATGAGGCGGGACGAGCGGCGGATCGAGGGGCTCACGGCCTGGGACATCGCCCTGGTACGGCGGGTCGCGCGCGGCGGGAGGGTCGCCCCGGACGAGTGGCTCCGGTTCGCGAGCGGGGTCGACGACCTGGACGGATGGCTCGGCGAGGACGACGACGAGGACGGGCTCGACGAGGACCTCCCGCCGATCAGGTGCGACGGCTCGGTGTGCTGCCCGTGCGGCCGTTGCGACGGCCTCGAGCGCTGTCGAGGTACCGACACGCCGTCGCGGGGCGGTGAGCAGCGCCGACGTCCCACCGCCCCGGCGAGCGGCCAGGCTGTCGGACCCGAGAGGTAGCGTGACTCCCGTCCCGACGGCCGTTCCTGCGGGGAGGTTCCTGGCGTGTCCGACGACTCGTTCGTCCACCTCCACACCCACACCGAGTTCTCCATGCTCGACGGGGCGGCGCGGCTCGACGACCTGTTCTCCGAGGCCGCCCGCATGGGCATGCCGGCGTTGGCGATGACCGACCACGGCAACACCTACGGCGCCTACGAGTTCTGGAAGAAGTCGAAGGCGCACGGGGTGAAGCCGATCATCGGCATGGAGGGCTACCTCGCGCCGGGCTCGCGCCACGAGCGCAAGCGCGCCTCCATCGGGCAGAACGTCAACGGCAGCGACAACCCCGACCTCATGTACACCCACATGACGCTGCTCGCGGAGAACACGGAGGGGATGCACAACCTCTTCCGGCTGTCCAGCCTGGCCAGCCTCGAGGGGTACTACTACAAGCCGCGCATGGACCGCGAGCTGCTCGAGACCTACGGCAAGGGGATCATCGCCACCACCGGCTGCCCCTCGGGCGAGGTGGCGCGCCTGCTCCAGCAGGGCGACCGCGACGGCGCGATGCAGGCCGCGAGCGACTACCGCGACATCTTCGGCAGGGACAACTTCTTCTGCGAGCTGATGGACCACGGCATCGAGATCGAGCGCCGGGTCCGGGACGACCTCTACGACCTCAAGAAGAAGCTCGACCTGCCGGGCCTCGCGACGAACGACCTGCACTACACGTACGCGAAGGACGCCAAGCCCCACGAGGTGCTGCTCTGCGTCCAGACCGGCAAGACGATGAACGACCCGAACCGCTTCCGGTTCGACGCGCAGGACTTCTACCTCAAGAGCGCCCGCGAGATGCGCGACCAGTGGGACCCGATCTTCCCCGAGGCGTGCGACAACACCCTCGCGATCGCCGAGCGCGTCGACGTCGGCTTCACCGAGGGCCGGGACCTGCAGCCGGTGGCGCCGGTGCCCGAGGGCGAGACCGAGGGCAGCTGGCTGGTCAAGGAGGTCGAGCGGGGCCTGCACTGGCGGTTCCCGAACGGCATCCCGGACAACTACCGCAAGCAGGCCGAGTACGAGGTCTCGGTCATCATGCAGATGGGCTACCCGGGCTACTTCCTGGTGACGGCCGATCTCATCAACCACGCGCGCGAGGTCAACCTGCGCGTCGGGCCGGGCCGCGGCTCCGCGGCCGGCAGCCTCGTCGCCTACGTCCTCGGGATCACCGAGCTCGACCCGATCCACCACAAGCTGATC
>NZ_DASXJD010000114.1:0-23803 GCF_036497585.1 Actinomycetospora sp.
GTGCGCGGGTCCAGCCGACCTGCGGCGATCTCGGCCTCCTGCGCGGCGACCTGGGACCGGGCGAAGGCGACCATCTCGGTGTGCTGCGCCGCAGCCAACGCCCCCCGCACCTGCTCGTAGAGCGCGATCCGGTCGATCCGCGCCCCATCCGAGACCGCGTAGTCGTCGGTGGCGGCGTCGGCGAGCTCGCCGAGGCGGGCGAGCAGCGCGGTCAGCTCGGTGCTCACCGCGTCACCCGCCCCGCCCGCATCCCTCGAACTCATGTTCGAGAAACTAGCGGGACCCTCTGACACTCTCCTCGACCCGAGGTCCGAGCCCGCCTCGAACTCGGCTAGGCCGCCCTTCAACAGTGTGCACGGGATCGTCGTCGACGACGTCCATCCCGTCATGGCTCCACGAGTGCGAGGCGTCCTACGGCGACGTCGAGGCAGCCACATCCTTACGTTAGGGAACACGCGTGGGCCGGCGTCGAGCGGTGAGGGCTCCCGGGCAGCGGAACCCGACGCGTGACGGAGCGGCCCCACCCCGATGGGCTCCCGACCACCGGGAGCGGGACCGCTCCTCGCGGGGACCGTGCGGGTGCTCCCCCCGGACCGCCACACGCCCCGATGCCACTACCGTGCCCCGCCCCCGATCAGGTCAAACACACCATGTCCGGCGAACGAACCCGTCTCGGACCGCCAGGACGATCTTGCCGCGCAGCGCCCCGGCCCCGAGTCCGGCGTGGACCTCGGCGGCCTCGTCCAGCGGCGCGACCGTCGGCTCGCGCACCGTCAGCGTCCCGTCCTCGACACGCGCTACGGCCTCGCCCAGAGCGGCCGGAACCCCGTCCGGATCGGGAGCCGACAGCGTGACCCCGAACCGCCCGGCCCGGGGGTCCGACAGGGTCACGACGCGGGCCGGGCCGCCGACGAGCGCGACCGCGGGATCGCGATCGGGCGGTCCGGCGGGTTCACCGGGTGGCGCCGGTGGATCGTGCTGGTCACCGGTGCCTTCGTCTTCGTCGCCCTTATCCCGGCGCTGATGACCTCGGACATCCCGGCCGGGTCGCGATCGGGGTGTGGATGCTGCTCTTCGCCGCGCTGTCGTGGGCGGCCGGCGTCAGAGCATCGCCAGCAGCATGCCGGCCATCCCGAGGCTCATGAGCACGTGGCAACAGGCGTCGAGGCGCGCGCTCGTGCTGCGGGTCCGGGTCGGCGCGACCGCCAGGGCCACGGAGCCCGCGGCCGCCGTCTCCCCGGCCTCCGTCGGGACCCCGGCGCAGCCGTCCGCGGCGTCCGGCCGCGCGATCCGCGCCGCCCAGAGCGCGGCACCGGCGAGCACCAGCACGGCGAAGGCCACGCTGCCCGCGAGCGCTCACGGGGGCGTCGACGGTGGCGTCGGGGCGGCGTCCATCACGGCCATCCCCGCCATGCCGGGCATACCGGCCATGTCGGTGCCGCCGTGAGGGGCGGCGTCGGAGACGGCGCCCGAGCCCATGATGTCCGGCATCGCCGCGACCATCCACACCATCGCGGCGTTCGCGACGAGGTGGTAACCCTCGGTCGCGCGGGAGTGGTCGCCGACGGGGAGCGCCAGCCGGGCGAGGAACCAGATCCCCAGGACCCCGAAGACCAGGATCTGGAGGAGCCCCGTCGGGCTCGACGGATCCCCGGTCCACGCCCAGGCCATCGCGATCATCGCGAGGCTCATGAGGAGGTGCGACAGCTCCGCGATCCGGGAGCCGGTGCGGTCCATCCCGCTGGCGAACTCGGTCAGGCGGACCAGCGAGTACACGCCGGTCAGCGTGAACACGACCGTGAAGGCCCAGGACAGCGTCGATGAGAACACGGGCACCCCTCTCGGTGGATCGGCGACGACGCTAGGAGGGCGGCGGTGGCCCGGCGCCCGGTTCTGAGAACGCAGGCCGGGCAAGCGCGCCCGACGGTCGCGATCGCGCGCCCGCCGTCGTCGTGCTCCGGCGGACGGCGTAGCGGCCGTCGCCGTCGGGAGGAGCCGCGCTCTCAGCGGGGCCCGCATCGCCGCGATATCTCATCACTTGCTGGGATATTGACTCGTTGCGACGGGCTCCGTAGCGTCCCGCGCGGCCAGACCCCGGCGAAAAGGGACATCCCGTGACGACTGCCCGCGCTGCCGAGCGCCTCCGCGCCACCGCCACCGGCGCGGTGGGCAACACGCCCTACCTGATCGGCTCGCTGGTCGTCGGGCTGTTGCTCTTCTCCTTCATCGGGTTCGACGAGGGCGCGACGTCGCTGTTCGGGAACACGATGATCGTCCACGAGTTCGTGCACGATGCGCGCCACTTCCTCGGCTTCCCGTGCCACTGATGCACGCGAAGGCGGTGATCCCGCGGGCGGCGCTCGCGGGCGGGATCGGGGGCCTGGTCGCGTTCGGCTTCGCCAGGGTCTTCGCGGAACCGCTGATCGGCCAGGCCATCGACTACGAGGAGCGGCGCGGCGAGGCGGAGCACGCGTTGGCCGTGGCGGCCGGGCAGCCGGGCCACGAGATGGGCGCGGAGATCTTCAGCCGGGGAGTGCAGGGCACCCTCGGCATCGGCGCGGGCATGATCCTCGTCGGCGTTGCGCTCGGGCTGCTCTTCGCCGTCGCCTACACGGTGGTCCAGGGGACCGTGACCTGGCGGCCGCGGGTGCTCGGGCTCGTCCTCGCGGGGGCCGGCTTCCTGACGCTGTACGCCACACCGTTCGTGAAGTACCCGGCCAACCCGCCCGCCGTCGGCCACGAGGAGACGATCGGTGACCGGTCGGGGCTCTACCTGGTGATGCTGATCGGCTCGGTCCTCATCCTCGTCGTCGCGACGCTGGTGGGCCGCCGGCTCTCCGCGCGGCTAGGAGGGTGGAACGCGGCCCTGGTCGGTGGAGCCGTCTACGTGGTGCTCGCCGGGAGCCTCATGGCGGTCCTGCCGTCGCTCGGCGAGCTCGCGGCGAACGTCGGTACCTACGGTCCGGCAGCGACCGAGACGCCCCAGCCGCAGCGCGACGCCACGGGCCGCATCGTGTTCCCCGGCTTCGACGCCGACCTGCTCTCCGCGTTCCGCGTGTACTCCTTCACCGCGCAGCTCCTCCTGTGGGGCGTGCTCGGGCTGGTGTTCGGGGCGCTGGCCGAGCGGGCGTCGGGCGGCTCCCGCGATGAGAGGGCCACGGCGCCGTCGCCGGAGGAGACGTCGGCGCACGCCTGATCGCGGTTCCGGCCGGCCCGGCGCGGGTACGCCGGGCGGACCCCATGACGAACACCGCTCCCGCGCCGGGCCGCCACCGCGACCCCACCGGCGCGTTCACCTCCCCGTTCTCGGCCCTGCGCGAGCGTCAGCGCCTCGAGAAACGTCGTGTCGCGAGTCTGGCGGTGGCCGTCACGGCGGGAACGCTCATCACCGTCTTCGGGGTCACGAGCCTTCTCGAGCCGATCGGCCGCGGCTGGCCGGCCGTCCTCGTCGGGGTGGCGACGGTGGCCGTGGCGACCCTCGTGCTCGTCCTCGATCCGCCGCGACGCCCGGCGGTCACCCGGCGTCCGGGGAGGCGGCGCGCCTCGCGACGGTGACGGCTCGCGATCCGGCGGGCTCAGTGCTTCGAGGTGGCCGCGAGCCGGGGGTGGATCAGTTCCCCCAGGGTGGTCCCGCCGGGTGAGCCACCCGAGAGCGGGTGGTCGACGACGACCTCGAGCACCGTCACCAGTGCCACCGCGAGGGCGAAGACGGCCAGCGTCGTCGCGAGCCCGACCAGCAGGGCGCGGACGCCGCCCGTGAGGCGCGGTCGGTGGGCGTGGGCCGACTCGGCGCGCGACCCGGCGGCGGTCATCGCCCGCACCGTGGCGGCCGACGGCGGGAGCGCGACGTCGGCCGACCGCCGGTCGGCGCCGAAGCCGGGGCGTCCGGGCAGGCCGTCCTGGCGCCGGACCCGGCCGTGCTCGCTCCGTGGCATCGTCAGCTACCCCCAAGGTCGGGGGTGTACCCCGCACACCAGGAGCGAACCACCTGATCACCGGTGTCGGGCGACCTCGTCGCGCACGCGGTAGCGCAGGTGCGTGACCCGTCGGGGGAGGTCGTCGGCCGGCGGGGTCTCGAGCCGTCGGACGAACTCGAGCTCGACGTGCCGGGCCGCGAGGTTGTCGAACAGGCGCCGACCCCGGCCGAGGAGCACCGGGACGAGGTGGAGCTCGATCTCGTCGAGCTCGCCCACCGCCAGCAGGCCCTGTGCCATGCCCGCGCCGTGGACCATCACGTCGCCGTCCCCGGCCGCCGCACGCGCCCGCGCCGCCGCGTCGCGCGGATCGGTGGCGTACTCGACGCTGCCCGGCGGCGGCTCGTCGGGGACCCGGTGGGTGAGGACGACGATCGGGACGCCGTCGTGGTGGTCACCGCCCCAGCGACCGGCCAGCTCGTAGGTGCGGCGCCCGGCGAGGACGGCGCGGGTGGCGAGGGCCTCGGCGTAGACCTCCCCGCTCGGCCCCGGCTCGAGCCGGCGGTCGAGCCAGTCGAACAGCCGGAACCCGCCACGGCCCATCGGGTTCGCGGCGTCGTCGTCGGGGCCGGCGACGTAGCCGTCGAGCGACACGGTCATATCGAGTCGGATCGCCATCACCGCTCACCCCCGGGCAGGACGCGGTAGCGCAGGTGCACCGACGCGGGCCCGTCGAGGGCGTGCACGAGCTCGAGCTCCACCTGCTCGGGCGCCAGGTCTCGAACAGCCGCCGACCCTGCCCGAGCAGGACCGGCACCACCTGCAGCGCCATCTCGTCGAGCTCCCCGGCCTGCAGGAAGGCCCGCGCCGCCTCGGCGCCGTGGAGCAGGACGTCGCGGTCACCGGCGGCCCGTCGAGCCGCGGCGGCGGCTTCCCGCACGTCGGTGACGTACCGGGCGTGCCCGGGGGCGGGCCGCGGCGGCGGGGTCCGGGTCAGCACGATGATCGGCACCCCGTCGTGGTGGTCGCCGTTCCAGTGCCCGGCGAGGTCGAAGGTGCGACGTCCGGTGAGCACGGCACCGGTCGACATCGCCTCGGCCAGGACGGCCGCCCCGACGTCGTCGTCGCTGCGCGCGGTGTCCGGAGCGCCGTCGTCGAGGGCCAGGGACTCGTGCAGCCGCTCCCCGCCGACCCCGAGACCCTGCCCCGGCCCGTCGTCCGGTCCCGTGACGAAGCCGTCGAGCGACATCCACATGTAGAGCACGATCCTGCCCATGTCGGTCCTCCTCGTGGGTCAGATGCGAGAAGGTATCAGACAATACTGTTTTAGGACTATGGGTCACCTCGGCTGTGCCGTTCGGCCCTCGGACGACGATCGATGCCGGAAAACGAAGAGTCGACTGTGACGGGAACGCAAGGCGGCTGAGAAGGCCGGACGTCCCCTCCGATCGGGCACGACGGGCCCTTGAGGATGTGGTCGGGGCAGAGGAGGGTGAGTGATCCAGGGCACAATTCCCGGTCGGGTATGGGGCACCGCGATGGGCGAATGCGAACCGCGCAACTTCATCCGGCCCTGTCTGCTGCTCCTGCTGCGGGAGCGGCCCGCCCATGGGTACGACCTCGTCGAGCGGCTGCACGCCGCGTTCATCGATGACCTGGACCCCGGCGGGGTCTACCGCACGCTGCGTTCCTTCGAGCGGGAGGGACTCGTCCGGTCGACGTGGTCCACCTCGGGCTCCGGACCCGCGCGGCGCACCTACTCGCTGACGACGGCGGGTACCGACTGCCTCCGCCACCAGATCGAGCTCCTCGAGGTGACCCACCACCTCGTGCACGTGTTCCTGGCGCGCTGCGGCGAGGCGTCGCTGGTCTCGTCGGTCGTGGGTGAGAGGTCGGAACGCACGGGGGTCGGCCCGTGAGCACGCCTGACCCGCCACACTGCGACGGCGAGGTCTGCGTGACGTGCTCCGACGAGGCCGTGCCCGTGACCGTGCTGGAGATCCGCGACGACGGGATCGCCCGGGTGGACACCGGCCTCGGCGTCGAGGAGGTCTCGGTCGCCCTCGTCGACGCCGCCGTCGGGGACGTCGTCCTGGTGCACGCGAAGGAGGCGATCGCCTGCCTGGGCGCGGCGCCCGGGTCCGCTCCCGGCGGGCCCGCGCGGTGAGCGCCGCCGGTGCCGAGCGCACCCGGGTGCGCGTCCGGGTCTCCGGGATCGTGCAGGGCGTCGGTTTCCGGCCGTTCGTGCACGCGCTCGCGACGGCGCACGACCTCGGCGGGTTCGTGGGGAACGACGACGCCGGGGTCGTCGCCGAGGTCGAGGGCAGGCTCGAGAGCGTCGATGCGTTCCTCGCTTCGCTGCGGCAGCGTCCGCCGGCGCTCGCGGTCGTCGAGTCGGTGACCACCGCCGCGCTCGCCCCGCGGGGGGAGCGGACCTTCGTCATCGGCGCGAGCGCCGTGACCGGGCACCGCGACGCGCTCGTCAGCGCCGACACCGCCACCTGCGCCGACTGCCTGGCCGAGATGTCCGACCCGGCCGACCGCCGCCACCGGTATCCCTTCACCAACTGCACCCACTGCGGACCGCGGTTCACGATCGTCCGCGACGTCCCCTACGACCGCGCCACCACGACGATGGCCGGCTTCGCGATGTGCGGGGCGTGCGCCGGCGAGTACCACGACCCCGCCGACCGGCGCTTCCACGCCCAGCCGACCTGCTGCCCGGCCTGCGGGCCGACGCTGCGGCTGATCGGCGTCGACGGGTGGGCGGGCACGGTCCGAGCCGACCCGCTCCGCGCGGCGGCCGCGCTCCTCGCCGACGGCGCTGTCCTCGCGGTGAAGGGCCTCGGCGGCTACCACCTCGCGGCCCGCGCCGACGACGACGCCGCCGTCACCCGGCTGCGTAAGGGAAAGCACCGGGACGAGAAGCCGTTCGCCCTGATGGCCCCCGATTTGGCCCGGGCGGGCGAGCTCGTCGTCGTGGACGGGGCCGCGGCGGCGGTCCTGTCGTCGCGCCGCCGACCCATCACGCTGCTGCGCCGCCGACCCGGGGCGCCGGTCGCGGACGCCGTCGCACCCGGCAACCGCGACCTCGGCGTCATGCTGCCCTACACGCCGCTGCACCACCTGCTCACCGCCGAGCTCGGCGTCCCCGTCGTGCTGACCAGCGGCAACCTCTCCGACGAACCGATCGCGGTCGACGACGACGACGCGCGGGCCAGGCTGGGCCCGCTCGCCGACGGGTTCCTCGCCCACGACCGCCCGATCCACGTGCGCGTCGAGGACTCGGTGGTCCGGATGCACCGCGGCGCCGAGCTACCCGTGCGCCGCGCGCGGGGGTACGCGCCGGAGCCGGTCGCGCTCGGGTTCGCCGTGCCGCGGCCCGTGCTCGGGCTCGGCGCGGAGGTGAAGAGCACCGTCTGCCTGCTCCGCGGGCGGCGCGCCTTCCTCTCCCCGCACCTGGGCGACCTCACCAATCCCGAGGCCTACCGCGCGTTCCGGCACATGACCGGCCACCTCGCGCGGCTGTTCGGCGTCGAGCCGGCCGTCCTCGCCCACGACCTGCACCCGGAGTACCTGTCGACGAAGGAGGCGGTGGCGCGGGAGGAGGCCGGTGAGGACGTCGATCTGGTCGGTGTGCAGCACCACCACGCCCACGTCGCCTCGTGCCTCGCCGAGCACGGGTGGACCCCCGCCGACGGCCCGGTGCTCGGCGTCGCTTTCGACGGCACCGGGCTCGGCCTCGACGGCGCGATCTGGGGCGGCGAGCTGCTGCTGGCCGACCTCGCGAGCTGCGAGCGGGTCGGGCACCTGGCCTACGTGCCGCTGCCCGGCGGGGCCGCCGCGGTGCGGGAGCCGTGGCGGATGGTCGCCGCGTACCTGCCCGACGGGGACGGCTCGGCCGTCCGGGAACGACACGCCGACGCGTGGGACCCGGTCGTCGCCCTGGCCCGCCGCGGCGTCGGGTCGCCGCTCACGTCCAGCGCCGGGCGGCTCTTCGACGCCGTCGCCGCCCTGGTGGGGGTCCGCGACACGGTGTCCTACGAGGGGCAGGCGGCGATCGAGCTCGAGCAGCGGGTCGACCCGGGGGAGACCGGCGCGTACCCGGCCGGCGTGGCCGGCGGGGTGATCGCCGGGGCCGACCTGGTGCGCGCGGCCGCCGAGGACCTGCGGGGCGGGGTCGAGGTCGGGCGGATCGCCGCCCGGTTCCACCACGGGCTCGCCGACGTGACGGTACGGGCGGCCGGGACGGCGGCCGCGGCGCACGGCGTCTCGACCGCGGTGCTCTCCGGCGGGGTGTTCGTCAACGAGGTGCTGCTCGAGCGGGTCCGCTCCGGGCTCGAGGCGCTGGGCCTGGACGTGCTGGTGCCTGCCCGGGTGCCGTGCAACGACGGCGGGATCAGCCTCGGGCAGGCCGCGGTGGCGGCCGCGCGAGAGATCGGGGGAGGTCATGGGTGAGCTGGGATCGACGGCCGCCGACGCCGTCGCGGCCTTCGGGCGCCGCCGCGCCGCGACGACGGCCCTCGCCGACGAGGCCGAGGCCGTCGCGGCCACGTGCCAGGCGATGGCGGCCCGGTTCCACGCGGGCGGGCGGCTGCTGACGTTCGGCAACGGCGCTGCCGCGGCGGACGCCGCCCACCTCGCCGTCGAGTTCGTCCACCCGGTGATCGTCGGCAAGCGCGCCCTGCCCGCCCTGTCGCTGGTGAACGACCCCGCGACGCTCACCGCGGCGCTCGCCGCCGAGGGACCCGACGAGACCTTCGCGGCGCCGCTGCGCTGCCTCGCGGTACCCGCCGACATCGCGCTGGGCCTCTCGCCCGACGGGGAGTGCCGCAACGTCGCCCGCGCGCTGGGCGTGGCCCGGGCCCGCGGGCTGCTCACGGTCGCGCTGGTCGGCGGCGACGGCGGTCGGCTCGCCGGGTCGGGCGACGTCGACCACCTCGTCGTCGCGCGGTCTTCCGACCCCGCCGTCGTCAAGGAGATCCACGTGACGATCTACCACGTGCTCTGGGAGCTCGTGCACGTCTTCCTGGAGAACCCCGACTCGCTGACGGACGGTGCCGCGTGACCGGGCTCGAGTCGCTCTACCCGTTCCTCTACCCCTCCTCGGGCGGAGCAGGGTCGGGCGAGCGGGTGCTGGGCGAGGTCGCCGCCTCCACGCGCGAGAAGATCGCCGAGATCGACCGGCTCCGCCGTCGCGTGGCCGACGAACAGGCCGAGGAGATCGCCCGGTGTGCCCGCGCGATGGCGGCCTCGTTCGCGGCGGGCGGGCGGCTCGTCGCGTTCGGCAACGGGGGCAGCAGCACCGACGCGCAGGCGGTCGCGGCGTGCTTCACGGTGCCGGCCTCCCCGGGCCCGGCGCTGCCCGCCGTCGCGCTCACCGCCGACGTCGCGGTGCTGACCGCGCTGGCCAACGACGTCTCGTTCGAGGTCGTCTTCGCCCGCCCGATCGCCGCCGCTGGCCGGCCGGGGGACATCGCGTTCGCGCTCTCCACCAGCGGCGGGTCGCGCAACGTGCTGGCGGGGCTCGCGGCCGCGCGGCGGACCGGGATGCTCACCGTGGGGCTGGCCGGCGGGGGCGGGGGCGCCATGGCCGAGCCGGGCACCGTGGACCACCTGTTCGTCATGCCGTCGAGCTCGGTGCACCGCATCCAGGAGGCGCAGACCACCGTCTACCAGGTGCTCGGCGAACTGGTTCGGGACGAACTCAGGCGATCCTGAGAACTGCGATCTTCTCGGACAGCGTAAGGGTGCGCGGCCGATCGAGTGCTATCCCCGACGATATTGCGCTCCTATGGGACGGTGGGTGACCGCCAGTTTCCCGGCGGCGGCCGAATGATCAGTCGAGGAGCACGTATGTATGCAGTAGTGGTCACCGCCCGTATTGATTCGTCCCGTGCGCAGGAAGCCCGGGACGAGCTCGCGGCGGTCGTCGTCCCCGGTGCGAAGGCAGCCCCGGGATTCATCAGGGGCACCTGGGCCGGTGGAGAGGAATCGGGGCACGCGATGATCCTCTTCGACACGCGGGAGCATGCCGAGCAGATGGCCGCGAGGCACGTTCCACCACCCGAGTCGGCAGCCCAGATCGAGAGCATCGGGACCTACGAAGTGCGGGCGGAGGCGTGAGGTCATGACCATCAGGGAGATCATCGAGAAGGGCACCGAGCTCTACAACAAGGGTGACGTCGACGGGTTCTGCGCTCTGTACCGCGCCGACGCCGTGCTGACCACCCCGGACGGCCGCTTCGAGGGCCCGGAGAACATGAAGCCGTACTTCCAGGGCCTGTACGACGCCTTCCCCTCGGGCGGGGTGTCGGTCGGGCGGGGTTGTGAGGACGGGGATCTGTACTGCGGGGAGTTCATGATGGAGGGGGTCAACACCGGACCTCTGGCGATGCCCGACGGCACCGAACTGCCCGCAACGCACCGTTCCGTCGAGCTCCCCGCCATGGAGATCGCCCGCGTCGAGAACGGCGAGATCGTGGAGCACCGGTTCTTCTGGGACAACCTGGCCTTCATGAGCCAGTTGGGCCTGGGTGCCTGACGGCATGTGAGCACTTTCTGGGGCTATAGCCCCAGAAAGTGCTCACAAGGGCTCCGCCCACCTAACAGATCCGGGGCAGCGGATCCCCGACGAGCAGGTCGACGATCCGTGTGCCGCCGAACGCGGTGCGCAGCAGCACGAGCCCGGGCGGGTCGTCGGCGACCCGCCCGACGACGGCGGCCTCGCCGCCCAGCGGGTGCGCCCGCATCGCCGCCAGGACGTCGGCCGCGACCTCCTCGGCGACCACCGCCACCAGCCGGCCCTCGCACGCGACGTAGAGCGGGTCGATCCCGAGCAGCTCGGCGGCGCCGGTGACCTCGGCGCGCACCGGGACGGCGGCCTCGTCGACGACGACCGCCGCCCCTGACGCGGTCGCGATCTCGTTGAAGATCGTCGCGACCCCGCCGCGGGTGGCGTCGCGCATGACCCGCACCGCGGTGCCGCCCACGTCGAGGATCGTCGCGCACAGCGTGTGCAGCGGGGCGGTGTCCGAGACGAGGTCGGACTCCACGTCGAGATCGCCCCGGGCGAGCATGACGGTGACGCCGTGATCGCCGATCGGGCCGGACACGATCACCGCGTCGCCCGGCCGGGCGGCGCCCGCGTCCAGCGTCCCCGGGCGGTCGAGCAGCCCGACGCCCGCCGTCGTGACGAAGCAGCCGTCGGCCTTCCCGCGCTGGACGACCTTCGTGTCGCCGGTGACGATCTGCACCCCCGCCGCCGCGGCGGCGGCCGCCATGGTGTCGACGATGCGCCGCAGGTCCGCGACCGGGAACCCCTCCTCGAGGACGAAGCCCGCCGAGAGGTGCAGCGGGCGGGCGCCGGAGACGGCGAGGTCGTTGACGGTGCCGTTGACCGCGAGGTCGCCGATGTTGCCGCCGGGGAAGAACAGCGGGGACACCACGTAGGAGTCGGTGGTGAACGCGAGCCGGGTGTCCCCGACCCCGACGACCGCCGCGTCGCCGAGCCGCTCGAGCTCCGGGTTGCGGAACGCGTCGAGGAACACCGCCTCGATCAGCGTGCTCGTCGCCTTGCCGCCCGCCCCGTGCGCGAGCGTGATCCGCTCCTCGCGCACCCGGGGACGACGGCGTCGGGCCCGCTCGATCCGCTCGAGGACCTGGTCCTCGGTGCGCAGGTGCTCGGCGCCGGCGTGCGCCGCGACGGCGTCCTCGGCCCACGAGGCCCGCTCGGTCCCCGAGGTCATCGCCGCACCACCGGATCCGCCAGCAGCGTCGCCTCCCGCACGCGCGAGCGGCTGAAGCGCCCGAAGTTGTAGTACGCCGCGCACGCCCCCTCCGACGAGACCATGCACGTCCCGATCGGCGTCTCCGGGGTGCACGCCGTGCCGAACACCTTGCACTCCCAGGGTTCGAGCACGCCCTTGAGCACCTCGCCGCACTGGCAGGCCTTCGGGTCGGCGACCCGCACCCCGGGGACGTCGAAGATGCGCTCGGCGTCGTACGCCGCGAACTCCGACCGCAGGGCCATCGCCGAGTGCGAGATGAACCCCAGGCCCCGCCACTCGAACCACGGCCGCAGCTCCATCACCTGGCCGATCACCTCGAGCGCCCGCCGGTTGCCGTCCCAAGGCACCACCCGGCTGTACTGGTTCTCCACCTCGCAGCGCACCTCGGCGAGCTGGCGCATCAGCCGGTGCACGGAAGCCAGGATGTCCAGCGGCTCGAACCCCGCCACCACCAGCGGCTTCCCGTGGTCGCGCGCGATGAACTCGTAGGGCCGGCACCCGATGACGGTCGAGACGTGGCCCGGCCCGAGGAACCCGTCCAGGCGCAGGTCGGGCGAGTCCAGGATCGCCTTGATCGCCGGGATGATCGTGACGTGGTTGGCGAAGACCGCGAAGTTCTCCAGCCCCTCGGCCCGTGCCCGCAGCACCGTCATCGCCGTCGACGGGGCGGTCGTCTCGAAGCCGATCGCCATGAACACCACCCGCTTGTCCGGGTGGTTCCGCGCGATCTTCAGGGCGTCGAGCGGCGAGTACACCATCCGGATGTCCGCGCCGGCCGCCTTCGCGTCGAAGAAGGAGCCGCGCCCGCCGGGCACGCGCATCATGTCGCCGAACGCCGTCATGATCACGTCGTCGTGCTCGGCGATCGCGATCGCGTCGTCGACCCGGCCCATCGGTAGCACGCACACCGGGCAGCCGGGGCCGTGCACGAGGCGGACGTTCTCGGGCAGGTGGTCCTCGAGCCCGTGCTTGTAGATCGTGTGCGTGTGCCCGCCGCACACCTCCATGAACGCGTAGCGGCGCCCCGGCTCGCACAGCGCGGCGATCTCCCGCGCCAGGTGGCGGGCGGTCTCCGGGTCCCGGAACTCATCGACGAAGCGCATCGGGCTCACCCCACGTCCGAGGTCGCGAAGTCCTGCAGTTCCTGGTCGTAAGCCGGCCCGAGCTGGTGCAGGACCCGCAGCGCGGACGCGGCCTCCTCCTCGTCGATCTTCGCGAGCGCGAAGCCGACGTGGATGAGGATCCAGTCGCCGACGGCGAGCTCCTCCTCACCGCGCAGCAGGCCGACGTTGACCTTGCGCCGCACCCCGCTGACGGTCACCAGCGCGAGATCGGTGTCGTCGTCGGGCAGCTCGACGAGCTCGCCCGGGATCCCGAGGCACATCTATCCCACCTCCTGTTCGGTGCGAGTGCTGACCGTGATCGATTCGAGGACGAGCTCGTCCCCGGTGAGCAGTTCGAGGTCGTGGGCGCCGCAGGTCCCGCAGGCGACGACGAGCTCGTCGGCCGTCGTCGTCGACGCGCATCCGCGGCAGCGCACCGCGACCGCGATCTCGACGACCTCGACCACCGCCCCCTCGGCGACGCCACCGTCGGCGACCATTGAGAACGCGTCGTCGAAGACGGCGCGGTCGAGGCGGTGCAATGCCCCGACGTGCAGCCGCAGCGCGCTCACCGGCCGCCCGGCGGCCCGCGCCTCGACGGCGTCGAGCACCGAGGCCGCCACCCCGAACTCGTGCACGCGATCTCCCCCGCCCTCACATCGCCCGCATGCGCAGGTAGCGCTTGATGTCCTCGCGCGAGTCGTAGGCCAGCCACCCGGCCCCGACCAGCGCCCCCAGCGCCAGCAGCTTGATCATCGCGCCACCTCCTCCTCGTTCCTCACCCCGAAGTCCTCGCCGGCGAGCAGCCGGTCGACCACCCGCCCCACCGCCGCGACCGCCTCGTCGACGGCCGCCAGCACCGGCGTGCTGAGCCCGATCCCGGGCTCCAGCTCCGCCGGCTCGCAACCGAGCACCAGCACCCGCCCGACGACGTCGCGCGCGCCGCGCCCCGTCCCGGTGTCGCGCGCGAGCCCGTCGAGCAGCGCGAGCACGGCATCGGGGGACATGCCGTGCGGGTCGAGCGCGGCGTCCGCGGTCGCGGCGAGGTCGTGCTCGAGCAGGTACAGCGCGCCGGGCGGCCCGTCGCGGTGGGTGGTGTCGACGATCAGCAGCACGTCGTAGCCGTCGAGCAGCCGGTAGGCCAGGTGCACCCCGCGGATGCCCACGTCGACGACCTCGACGTCGGCCGGAACGTCGCCGGGCCGGGCGAGCAGGCGCGCGGCGACCTCGGAGCCGAAGCCGTCGTCGGAGCAGAGCACGTTGCCCACGCCCGCCACGAGGATCCTCATGGTGCCACCGCCAGCTCGTCGGGGGCGAAGTAGCGGAACCGGCCGTGCGCGGTCTGCAGGTCGGCGGGGTCGTCGTCGAGCGAGACCGCCACGTGGACCAGGCCGTCGACGTCGTGCAGCACCGCCTGGACCACCCCGGAGCGGCCGCGCAGGAAGAGGTCCTGCGCGTCGCCACCGGCCCGCGGCCACAGCACGACGGCGCTGCCGGCCCGGACCTCGACCTCCCCGACCACCACGGCGTCCGACGACGGGTCCACGGACGCGTCCGCGCCCGGGTCCCACCACGGGACCTCGGGGGTGACCAGCGTCGGCACCTCGTCCGGGGCCCGTCCGTCCGGCCGGATCGCCCCGTGCAGCCGTTCGACCATCGCCGGGCCCATCGCCTCGATCGCGTCGAGCAGGTCCGCCGCCCGGGGGTCGGTGGCGCGGGCCTCGCGCTTCTCGTCGTCGGTGAGGGCCGCCGTCCGCAGCGTGAGGATCTCGTCGTTCTCGGTGCCGTCGAACAGGTCGGTCGGGCTCTCCGGGGCCAGCTGGGGATGGTCGGCGAGGATGATCGGGGTCGCGAGCAGCAGCGACGTGCACCCCTCGGGGCCCGCCAATACCGGCCAGCTGTGCTCGTTGACGCAGTCCCGGACGGCGGGCGCGGCCCACTCCGGCGGGTCGGTGCTCGAGACGAACGCGCCGGCGTCGAGCGCCAGCACGGTGTGCGCGGCGAGGAACGCGCGGTCCAGCGCCCGGTCCCGCCCGCCGTCCTCGACTCCGGGGCCGACCTCGGCGTCGTTGACGACGTCGAGGCGCAGCCGCGCCGCGCCGTAGGGGCCGGGGACGTCGTCGAGCCCGACGACGATCCGCCCGGTCAGGTCGTCGGTGTCGCGCACGTACGCGCCCCGCGGGACACCGGCCGTGTCGAGGAGCGTCTCCGTCTCGCGTGCTCCCGGGACCACGACGGGCACGATGACGGGGCCGGCGCGCAGGTCGTCGAGCGCGATCTCGGCGTCGACCTGGCGGGGCACGCCCTCGTCCCACCCGAAGTGCGGCGTGCCGTCGATCTCGAGCCGCTCGGACCGCGTCCCGGCCGCGTCGAGCACGCTGCGCCGCTGCCGGTGCAGGAACCGCAGGCGCAGGGTGAGCCGCGCCCCGGGGCGGGGCTCGACGAGGCACTCGGTCCGGCTGGCCGACGGCTCGCCGCCGCCGGAGCCGGCCGGCACGAGGACCCCGAACTGCCAGCGCAGCGCGTTCTTCTGCGCCGAGGCGCGGTAGGGGTAGAGCAGGTAGCCCTCGAACAGGACGGCGTCGGCGACGGCGGCGACGTCGTCGAGCCCCGCGGTCACGGCGCGCCTTCCGCCCGCGAGAGCAGCGCGTCGATCGTCTGCTCCCAGCTCGGCAACGCCTGCGCCGCACGCCACGCCGTGAGCCGGGACATCGTGTACTCGGGCAGCGCGAGCCATGCGGTCCCCGCGTAGTGGGCGGCCATCATGTCCCGCCACAGCGCGATCGGGAGCCGGAAGGTCGCCTCCTCGTGCCAGGGGACGAGGCCGACCTGCACCCCCTGGGCCGACCGGTAGAACACCGTCCCGCTGAACAGGACGAGCAGTGGGACCTCGCCGTCGTCGAGGCCCCGGAAGTAGCGGGTCGAGGCGATCTCGACGTCGTAGGTCAGGGGCACCTCGATGTCGACGACGGTGTCGCCGGTGAACGTCCCGACCAGCGTCGACACCGTCGCGAGCTGCATCGGGTTGCACGAGCGCGCCCAGTCGCCCGGCTCGCCGAAGAGCTCCACCAGCCGATGCTGCTCGGCCTCGCTGTAGCGGCGCTTGCGCGGCTCGATCCGGACCTGGGCCCGCAGCGCAAGGGTGTGCACCGTCGTCCCGGTGGTGTCGGCGACCCGGAGGCGCAGCCGCAGCGTCGGTCCCATGGCGTGTGGGTCGTGATCGGCGGACTCGACGGCGAAGCGCAACGCGGGACCGGGAGCGGAACGCGGGAAGGGCAGTGTCATGGGGCCGGCTCCAGGTCCCGGGGCCCCAGGTCCCGGGCTCGGACGCGGACCTCGTCGAAGAACCCGTCGATCGCCGCCCACGCCGCCGCCCCGCCGTCGAACCCCTTCCAGGTGGTGCGCACCAGCCCGACGAGCCGGTAGCAGGCGTCGATCGGGACGAGGAAGCATTCCGTGTTCCCGTCGCGCGGCCGGCGTACGAGCAGCGCCTCGACGTCCGGCTCCAGGATCGTCGCGAGTCGGGTGGCACCCACGCCCTCGTCGAAGTGCTCCAGATCCAGCTCGCTCTCGGTGGCCCCCGCCGGGCTCGGGTAGCAGGCGAGGACGCCGTCGCGGGTGGAGTCGACGAGGAAGAACGCGGTCGAGACCGGGATCTGCAGCGCGTCCCACGCGGCGTCGGTGAGGGTGAAGCCGGGGTCGCGGCGGTAGCGGTCCGGCACCGTCCGGTAGCCGGCGACGAAGCCCCCGTCGACCCCGAGGCGCTCCTCGCTGAACAACAGCGCACAGGGCCGGCACGCGCAGCGCAGCGAGCGCTCCCCCGGCCGGACCAGATGGGCGTGCTCCTCGGGGATGTCCGCCGCGCACAGGTCGCAGCGCTCGACGACCGGCGCGGCGGGCCGGGCGGCCAGGAACCGGCGCAGGCCCGCGACACCCCCCGCCGGCGCGGTCACGACCCCGCCGCGAGCTCGGGCGGCCGCATCCCGATCTGGACGAGCGCCGGTCCGGCCGGTTCGGTCTCGAACTCGACGGCCGCGATCTCCGGGGTCAGCTCGCCCAGCGCCTTGCGCACGACGTCGCGCACGGTGTCCCCGGTGCCGCAGCCCCCGCCGCCGAGGTGCACGTACACCGTGCCGGTGTCCAGCTCGACGTGGTCGAGCGCGATGCCCGCACCATGACTCCCCAGCCGCCGCCGTGCGGTGTCCAGCGCGTGGCCGACCCGCGTCGGCAGGTCCACCGGGTGCAGGTCGTGCAGCGCGAGCAGCGCCGAGACCAGCGGGTCCGCGCCGAGCCGGTGCACCAGGTCGTCGCCCCCTGCGACGCGCACCACCGAGACGGCGGCCTCGAGCCCGGCGCCGTAGAACTGCATGAGGACGCGGACGAGTTCCTCCCCCGCGCGCCCCGGCCCGTCGCCCGCCGCAGCGAGCTCGGCCAGGATCTCCTCGATCGCCTGGGCGAGCTGCTGCGGGTCGGGGGCCTCGGAGGCGCGCGCCGTCACGGGAGGTTCAGCTGCGTCGGCGAGGTCTCCTTGTGCAGTTGCTTCCCGTTGCCGAGGTACATGTGCACGCCACACGGCAGGCACGGGTCGAAGCTGCGGACGGCCCGCATGATGTCGATGCCCTTGAAGTTGTCCGGGCTGTTCTCCTCGAAGATCGGGGTGTTCTGCACCGCGTCCTCGTAGGGGCCGGGCGTGCCGTACCGGTCCCGGACGCTGCCGTTCCACGGCGTCGGCGGGTACGGGTGGTAGTTCGCGATCTTCCCGTCCCGCACGACCATGTGGTGCGACAGCACACCGCGGACCGCCTCGGTGAACCCACAGCTCACGGACTCGTCGGGCACCACGAAGCTCTCCCAGGTCTTCGTGTTCCCGCCGCGCACCTCGGCCATCGCCTTCTCGACGAAGTGCAGCGCGAGGGCCGCGGCGTAGGCCTGGAAGTAGGTGCGGGCGCGGTCGCGCTCGATGGCGTTGGACAGCGGCGCGCCGGTCTTGTCGGTCGGCGGGGTCCAGGTGAAGCTGCGCGCGGGCTTGAGCGCGGTGCGCGGGAGGTTGATCTCCACGCTGTGCCCGGTCGACCTGATGGTGCCGGTGTCGACGAAGCCGGCGAGCGCCGTGGCCCACAGCCGGGCGATCGGTCCGCCGCCGGTGTCCAGCGGGAGGTGCTCCTTGCCGTCGAACCAGCGCGGCGACATCGTCCACGAGTACTTGTCGTCGAAGTCACGCTTCTGCGGCGCGGGGATCGTGTGCTGGTTCCAGGGGTGGTCCTGCGAGACCGGATTGCCCAGCGGATCGCGCTTGACGAACATCTCCTGGTCCTCCCAGCCCCGGTAGTAGGAGCTGCCCAGGAGGATCCGGATGCCGAGGTTGATCTCGACGAGGTCGGTGGTGACGAGCTTCCCGTCGACGATGACACCGGGGGTGACGAACATCTTCCGTCCCCAGTTGGTCATCGTGCGGTAGTCGAAGTCGCAGTGGTCCGGGTCGTTCAGCGAGCCCCAGCAGCCCAGGAGCACCCGCCGGCGGCCGACCTCCTCGTAGCCCGGCAGGGCCTCGTACATGAAGTCGAAGAGGTCGTCGTGCATCGGCACGACCCGCTTCATGAACTCCACGTAGCGCATCAGCCGGGACAGGTAGTCGGTGAAGAGCTGGATCGTCGCCGTCGTCCCGACGCCGCCCGGGTAGAGCGTCGACGGGTGGACGTGCCGCCCTTCCATCAGACAGAACATCTCGCGCGTGTAGCGGGAGACCTGCAGCGCCTCGCGGTAGAACTCGCCCGTGAACGGGTTGAGCGCCCGCATGATGTCGCCGATGGTGCGGTAGCCGTGCTCGGCGGCGCCCCGTGCCTCGGTGCGGTTGGCCAGCTCGAGCACCCCGGGGTTGGTCTCCGAGATCATCTTCTCGCAGAAGTCCACCCCGACCAGGTTCTCCTGGTAGATGTTGTGGTCGAACATGTACTCGGCGGCCTCGCCGAGGTTGATGATCCATTCCCCGAGGTGCGGCGGGCGCACCCCGTAAGCCATGTTCTGGTTGTAGACCGAGCACGTCGCGTGGTTGTCGCCGCAGATTCCGCAGATACGGCTGGTGATGAAGTGCGCGTCGCGCGGGTCCTTGCCCTTCATGAAGATGGAGTAGCCGCGGAAGATCGACGACGTCGAGTGGCATTCAGCCACGCGTTTCGCGCCGAAATCGATCTTCGTGTAGATGCCCAGGCTGCCGACGATGCGGGTGATCGGGTCCCAGGCCATCTCGACGAGGTCGGTCTTCTGACCTGTCGAGGCCTTCGGTGCGGTGGCGGTCATCAGGTACGACCTCTCAGAACGCGACGGGCTGATAACCGGTGTCGAGCTTGCGACCCTTGTGACGCCAGCGCGGTTCGGCGTCGACGGTCTTCTGCGTGATCTTGCGCAGTCTGCGGATGACCCCGCCGTAGGCGCCGCTCGCGGCGCCGGAGACCCGGCTGCCGGGGGGCGGGTCCATGAACGGCATGAACTTGTCGTGGAAGCCCGGCATGGTGCATCCGATGCAGATGCCGCCCACGTTCGGACAGCCGCCGATGCCGTTGATCCAGCCGCGCTTGGGCACGTTGCACTTCACGACCGGGCCCCAGCAGCCGAGCTTGACGATGCACTCGGGCTGGCCGTACTCCGTCGCGAACTGGCCCTGCTCGTAGTAGCCGCCGCGGTCGCAGCCCTCGTGCACCGTCGCGCCGAACAGCCACGTCGGACGCAGGGCCTCGTCGAGCGGGATCATCGGCGCCGAGCCCACGGCCTGGTAGAGCAGGTAGAGGATCGTCTCGGAGAGGTTGTCCGGGTGGATCGGGCAGCCCGGGACGTTGACGATCGGGATGCCGAGAACGGACTTCCAGTCCCAGCCGAGGTAGTCGGCCACGCCCATGGCGCCCGTCGGGTTGCCCGCCATGGCGTGGATGCCGCCGTAGGTCGCGCAGGTGCCGACGGCGAGCACGATGGCCGCCTTCGGGGCGAGCCGGTCGATCCACTCGCTCGTCGTCCGGGGCTGACCGGTGGCCGGGTCGTTGCCGAACCCGCACCAGTAGCCCTCCTTCTTGATGGCCTCGTTCGGGATCGAGCCCTCGATGACCAGGACGAACGGCCCGTCGAGCTCACCGCGCTCGGCCTTGAAGAACCACTCGATGAAGGTGTCCGCGCCCTTGTCCGGGCCGGACTCGAAGTCGATCAGCGGCCAGTGCACGGCCACCGTCGGCAGCCCCGGGAGGGCTCCGAGGGCGATCTCCTCGATGGAGGGCTGGGTCGCGGCCGTGAGGGCGACCGAATCGCCGTCACAGGAGAGGCCCGCATTGATCCAGAGGATGTGGACCGTGGTGTCCTCGGGCGCAGCAGTGGTCGTCACGAATTCCCCCAGCGGATTCAACGGAGCGCCGTCGAGTGGGTGGCACCAGCGGAGGGGAACAGGCTGGCAGCGTGATCGGTGGAGCGGTAAGTGACTCCGACACGTAGGGACGGCCCGCACAGTCGGGACGGGGGCTGCCGCCGCCCTCCGTGCGGGCGGGATCATGCTGCCCGTGACCGCGTCCTACGACGACCTGTCGGCCCTGTTCGTGAACTGCACGCTGAAGCGCTCACCGGAGCGCAGCCACACCCAGGGACTCGTGGACCTCAGCGTCGGCATCCTCGAGCGGCAGGGCGTCCGGGTCGACCAGTTCCGCGCCATCGACCACGACATCGCGGTGGGCGTCTGGCCGGACATGACCGAGCACGGCTGGGCGAGCGACGCGTGGCCCGAGCTCTACCGCCGCGTCCTGGCCGCGGACATCCTCGTCCTCGCGGGGCCCATCTGGCTGGGGGACAACAGCTCGGTGACCAAGCAGGTCATCGAACGCCTCTACGCCTGCTCGCACCTGCTCAACGACGCCGGGCAGTACGCCTACTACGGGCGGGTCGGCGGCTGCCTGATCACCGGCAACGAGGACGGCGTCAAGCACTGCGCGATGAACGTGCTCTACAGCCTCCAGCACCTCGGCTACACGATCCCGCCGCAGGCCGACGCCGGGTGGATCGGCGAGGCCGGGCCGGGGCCGTCCTACCTCGACCCCGGCTCGGGCGGCCCGACCAACGATTTCACCAACCGCAACACCACGTTCATGACCTGGAACCTGCTGCACGTGGCCCGGATGCTCAAGGACCGCGGCGGCATCCCGGCCCACGGCAACCAGCGCTCCGAGTGGGACGCCGGCTGCCGTCTCGACTTCGAGAACCCGGAGCACCGCTGAGGCGCGGCCGCCCCGGTCAGGAGACCCCGAGCCGTTCGGCCGCCATCCGCGTCCCGGCGACCCGGTTGGTGATCTTCTGGAAGGCCACGTCGCGGGCGAAGTCCGGCGAGCCGTGGTTGGGCTTCTCGTCGATCGAGAACGGGGAGAAGCCGCAGTCGTCGGTGGAGCCGAGCTGCTGGCGGTCGATGAAATCGGCGGCGCGGACCAGGCGGTCGGCGATCTCCTCGGCGCTCTCGACGCGCGGGTTGCCGGGGTTGACCACGCCGAGATAGGCCATCTGGGTCACGCCGTCGGCGTCCGTGCGCAGGTGCTTGCCGATCGACTCGTAGACCGGGTCCTTCTCGCGCTCGCTGGCGAGCTGGATGAGGAAGTACCCGGCGTTGATCCTGAACATCTCGGGCAGCAGGTTGTTGTAGGGCACGTCGGCCGAGTGCACCGAGTCGCGGTCGCCGCCCGGGCAGGTGTGGACCCCGATCTTCGTGCGCTCCTCCGGGGAGAACCGCGCCATGACGCCGTTGATGAGCTCGATGAAGTGGGGCAGCAGCCCCGCGCCCGTCCAGGGGTTGCGCGGGTCCGCGCGGGTCGCGAGGCGGCCCTCGGTGAAGTCCACCGAGACCCGCGCGGCGCCCGCGTCGAACGACTGGCGGATGTCCTTCTCGCACTCGTCGACGAGCTTGGCCTCGAAGTCCTCCCGGGAGTAGCCCTCCACCGGGTCCTCGAGGGGGTAGAGCAGCGCGAGCATCGACGGCGAGATCACCGCCTGCTTCATCGGCCGCGTCGTCTTCGGGATGGATTTCCGTAGGGAGTCGGCGGCGTAGTTGGCGTACTCGAAGGGCCCCTTGACCAGCTTGGGCAGCTGGCGGCCGTGGCCGTCGGCGAAGATCGCGAAGAACTGCCCGCCCGGCCCGAGCGAGGGTGCCAGTCCGGTGCCGGCGAGCGTGTCGGTGATCGGGTAGGTCGCGAACGACGACCACCGCTGCTCGCCGTCGGAGATGATCGGCGCCCCGGTCGCCTCGTAGCGGGCCAGGGTGTCGTCGACGGCGGCCTCCTGCTCGGCCTCGAGCGCCGCCTTGTCGATCTTCCCCTCGTCGTACGCGGCGTACGCCTCCTGCAGCGTCGCCGGCCGTGGCATGGAGCCCACCGGTTCGGTGGGGATCCCGGTCGCGGTGCGCGGGTCGTAGTCGGCCATGGCGATGCTCCAGAGCGTCGGCGGATCGGGGAGCGCGACCCGACGCTATGGTGTGGTCCAGATCACGTCAACGCGGTGCTCCCGCCGGCAGAGCGGGCCGTGGCACGGCCCGCTCCGTCCCGGTCGGGGCGGTCAGGCATGGACCGCCGCGAGCTGCTCGGCCTGGGTGGCGGCGTCCCAGTCCCCGGTGCAGTAGAGCGTGACCGCCCGGACCTGCCCGCCGGAGCACTCGAGCCAGACCAGGTTGCGCGAGTACGTGCTCCCGGGACGGTCCGGGCCCACGACGGTGCGGGCCGCGAACTCGAGGACGACGCCGGTGTCGGTCCCGACCGCCCGCTCCGAGACCACCTCGCCGCCGTAGGGGAAGGCGTCGCGCAGGAGCCCCGCGAGCTCGTCCGGACCGTGGCCGCGGACCAGGCCGAAGGGCACGTTCAGCACCACCGCGACGTCGGGGGCGTACATCGCCGGGTCGAGCCGCCCGGCCCGCACCGACCGGAGGAAGCCCTCCGCGACCTCGGTCCCCCGGTCGACGGGCACGTCGAGCAGGTCGAGGTCGGTGAACCCGACACCCCCGGTCGCGATCGCCGCGATCCGTCCGGCGACCTCGTCGGTCTCGGGCAGCGCCGAGTTCGCCATGGCGCCGGCGTGGTCGTCGAACTCGCAGATCGCGAGGTAGCGGTTCGGTGTGTGGTGGTCGGTGTAGATCGCCTCCCGGCGCAGGGTGTTGCGGCCCCGCGTCGCGCTGCGCCAACGCGCGTCGGCGGCCCGCAGCGCCTCGGGGTCGTCGGTGGTCACGTCGATGATCTGGACGAACGTCATCGCTCTCCTCCTCGGGTCGGCCGGGCCCTCGTGGCCCGGTCCCACCCCTTCCGGCGTGAGGGAGCGGCGCACGATGTGAGGCGGTGGCCTCACAGGTGCCACCGGCGCGGGTGCTCGGGGGAGTACACGCAGTACGTGCCGGTGCGCACCGAGCTGCGCAGGTGCTTGCCCAGCCCGGGCAGGGCGGTCTCGATGCGGGTGATCGCGTCGCGGATCCGCCAGGTCACCGCGGTTCGGGCCCGCTCGGCCGAGCTCCCCGGGCGTCGCGGCCGACCGCCGAGCCCGTAGGCGCGCGAGAGCTCGGCGACGAGGAGATCCCGCTCCTGCGCCGCGGAGGTGTCGCCCCGCTCGATCCGCTCGTCCAGGTCCGTGAGACGCCGGCGGTAGGCCGCCCGGGCGGCGTCGTCGAGGGCGTCGCCGGCTGCGGGCAGTCCGGCCGCGGGCAGCCCGGGCGCGGACGGGGTGCCGCCGACGAGGTCGAGGACGTGGAACTCGCGATCCGGCTCCGCGACCAGTCGGGCGAGGTCGGTGAGGCCCTTCACGTGGCGCAGCACCACCCGCTGGTCGCCCTCGCCCACCGTCCACGTCGGCCCGTCGCGACGCAGCGTCCCGTCGCCCTCGCCACCGGCCGGTCCCCCGTCGGCGATCGAGGCGCAACGGGCCGCGAGGAGCGGGAGGTCCAGCCGGGTGTAGATCGCCCGCGCCGTGGCAGCCGACGCGGTCGCGTCCGGCCGGCCCGCGC
>NZ_DASXJD010000115.1:0-24404 GCF_036497585.1 Actinomycetospora sp.
TCTGGGTGGATGGTCCCTGACGATGATGGCCGACGTGCCGGAGGCATCGTCAGGGGATCGGCAGATGGCGCGGTGGCCGGTCACCGGACTCCTCGGGAACGCTGAACCCCACGGATTCGGGGCGCCGGTCGACAACCCGGCCGCGGCCCCGTGGAGACAGCAGCGGACGGAGTCCCATGTCCCACCATCTCGATGCACTAGCGGCGCTGACCCGCATCGAAGAGTTCGTCGCCTCGACCGAGCGCACGCGGTCCGCGGAGGACCGCGACCTGCCTGCCCTGCTGCACGCACTGCTCGGCGGAGCGCTCGAGACGCTTCCCGACGCCCGAGAGGCCGGGATCCTCGAGCGATCCCCGCGCGGGGTCCTGTCGCGTGCCGGCACCGATCCGGTGATCGAGGAGCTCGAACGCCTCGGCGCCGACCTCGGGGAGGGTCCGGTGTTGGCCGCCGGGACCCACGCGACCTCCGCGACCGCCGCCGTCACGGCGCTGGACTCGGACGCCTCCCACCGGTGGCCCCGCTGGGTCGCTGCCGCCCGGGCGGCCGGGTTCGCGTCCACCCTCGCTATGGCCCTTCCGGTGGAGGCCGGCAAGCGCCCCACCGTGCTGACCTTCTACGGCGCGCGGGCCGACGGCTTCGGCCAGACCGATGTCGAGGCCGCCCAGACCTTCGCCGCGCCGATCGCCGTGACGCTCCAGGCGATCGACCGTGCGGAGTCCCTCCAGCGGGCGGTGGCGTCGCGGGACGTCATCGGTCAGGCCAAGGGAATGCTCATGGAGCGCCACGGCCTGACCGCCGCCGCCGCGTTCGACCGTCTCGTCAGGATCTCCCAGCAGAGCAACGTCCGACTCGTGGACGTGGCGACCTGGCTCGTCGGACGATGCGGCACCGGGAGCCCGGACAGCGGAGAGCAGCCGGCCACAGGGGTGCAGCCGGCCACCGCGGCGCAGCCGGCACCCGTGCGTCTGCCGGGGCCGCGGCAGCGGGTGTCGGCGTCCGGGGCCGGCTGAGCAGGCGGCAGTCGCGTGACGTGGGCCGCGCCCGGTGTCAGGCAACCGCAAGATGATCGGCCGTGAGGCCCGGGAAGCCGAGAGACAGCGGGTTGAGATTCAGCCCGTGACACTGTCGCGGAACTGATGAGGAGTCTCATGACCACCACCGATCAGACCTCGGGCGTGACCACGGCGACCTCACGCGGGACGACCCGCTGGGGTCCCGCCTGGGTCGGCGCCGTCGTGGCCCTGCCCGTCTACCTGGTCCTGCAACTGCTGTTCGTGGCGTTCGGCTGGATCGCGCTGGGCGTGGACGGCTCGGGGGCCGGCACGGCCGCGAGCATCGTCAGCGCAGTGCTCGCGATCATCGCGCTGTTCGTCGGCGGCCTCGCCGCGGGCACCGCGTCGGCCTCGGAGCGGGGGACGAGCGTGAACGCGGCGCTGCAGGGTGCCATGGTGTGGGCGCTGACCGCGGTCGGCGTGCTCGCGGTCGCCGCGGTCGGCGGCGCGGCGGTCGCCGGCAACCTGGGCGGCCTGCTGTCGACCGTCACGGCCACCGGGCCGCAGCAGCTCGGCACCAACCCCGGCGTCCTGGTCGAGGCGAACCAGGCCATCCAGAACGGCGCCGGCTGGGCCGCGCTGTGGCTCGGCGTCGCGTTCGTCGCGGCGATCGCCGGGACGACGGCCGCCGCGTCGGCCACCGGTCGTCAGGTCGGCGAAGGCGCGTCGCACGCCGACCGCTCCGACCGGTCCGAGTCGGCACGGGAGTACGCGTCGAACGTGCGCTGAGCGTCGGCGCCACGCGAGCGCGAGTGCCCCCGGCTCCCAGGAGCCGGGGGCACTCGCACGTCCACGGGTGACGATCCGGTCACGGCGCGGCACGGCCCGGGGTCGGGACCGGCGACGTCGGGACCGGCGACGACTTCGCCGGTGGTGACGGAACGGGCGTCGCCGGAGAGCTCGACGAGCCCGGCCCGCGCTGGGTGGTGATCGTCGGCGCCTCTCTCGTGGGCGCCGTCGCGGGCAGGAGCTCGGGACTGACCTGGGGTCGCACCCCGCACCCGCCGAGGGCGACCGCGAGACCCAGCACGGCGACGAGCCCCCGGGCCCCGCGCAGGGTCATCGGGTCACCTCCGGCAGCTCCACGACGAACCGTGCGCCGCCCTCGGCCCGGTCCTCGGCCCACACCCGGCCGCCGTGACCGTGCACGTGCTGGGCGACCAGCGCGAGTCCCAGCCCCGTGCCGCCGCTGTCCTCGCCACGCCCGGGGCGGGGACCCCGGGCGAACCGCTCGAAGATCTGGTCCCGGAACTCCGCCGGGATCCCGGGCCCGTTGTCGTCGACCTCGAGCACCGCGTGACCCTGCCGCCGGCAGACGGCGATGCGCGTGACCCCGCCCGCGTACACCCGCGCGTTCTGGCACAGGTTGGCCAGCACCCGGTCCAGGCGCCGGCGGTCGGCGAGCACGAGGGGAGCGGGTCGCTCGACGACCACCGCGGCGGTCCCGACGAGGTCGGCCGGCAGGTTCTCCACGACGACGCCGAGGTCGACGGGCTCGAGGTCCGAGGTCGCCGGCGCCTGGATTCCCCGGGAGATCTCGAGGAGGTCCTCGACCATGCGGTGGAAGCGGGCGACGTCGGCGGTGAGCAGATCGACGGCCCGGCGCGCGGTCGCGGGCAGCTCGTCGCGCCGGCGCCGCAGCACCTCCCCGGCATTGATCATCGTGGTCAGGGGGGAGCGCAGCTCGTGGCTGACGTCGCTCGCGAAGCGGGCATCGCGCTGGACCCGCTGCTCGAGCGCCTCCGCCGTGGCGTTGAACCGGGCCGCGAGCGGTGCCAGGTCGTTCTCCGGTGGGACGGGCAGCCGGGCGCCGAGGTCCCCCTCGGCCATGCGCGCGGCGGCCTCGGTCAGGTCGGACACCGGACGCAGGGCGCGACGGGTGGTCCACCAGCCCAGCAGGGTCCCGAGCGCCGCCGCGGCCGTCGTCCCGGCGACCAGGGTGGCGCTGAGGAAGCGCAACGTGCGGTCGAGCTCGGTCAGCGGGGCCAGCTCCACGAAGAACCCGCCCCCGGGGGCGACCGGGACCGCCACGGCGAGCACCGGCGCGCCGTGCACCACCAGCCGTTGGCGGGCGGGTGTGCCGAGGCCGGCGGCGCGGAGCAGGTCGCCGGGCAGGGCGTTGACGTCGACCTGACCGACGGACGTCCACCGGTCCCCCACCCGGAGCACCACACCGGTCTGGGGCTCGCCGGTGAGCCCCACGAGCAGGGCCGGCAGGTCGGGCGAGCCCCGGGCGAGGTTGTCGCTCACCAGCCGGGCGTCGATGACCGCCTGGTCGGTCGCCCCGCGCTCGCGCTGGGCCAACATGTAGTTCGAGGCGAGCTGCCACGTGGTGAACGAGAGCAGTGCGGCGACGGCGAGGGTCACGAGCCCGAAGGCCGCCGCCACCCGCGCTCGCAACGACAGGGAGCGCAGGCGTCGGGCCGCCCGCGCCCTCACGCCCCGCCCGCGCGGTAGCCGGAGCCCCGGACCGTGAGCACGAGGGCGGGCTCGTCGGGGTCGTGCTCGATCTTGCGCCGGAGTCGGCGGATGTGGACGTCGAGCAGCCGGGTGTCGCCGAAGTAGTCGTACCCCCAGACGCGCTGGAGCAGCTGCTCCCGCGTCACGACGTCCCCCCGGGCGGAGGCGAGCTCGAGGAGCAGGCGGAACTCGGTGTGGGTCAGGTGCAGCGCCGCGCCGTCGCGCTCCACCACCTCGCGGGTCGGGTGGATCTCGAGGTCGCCCACCTGCACGACGGGGTTCGCGGACGCGGCGCCGGTGGTGTCGGGGCGGCGGCGACGCAGGAGTGCCCGGATGCGTGCCGCGAGCTCGCCCGCGACCAGCGGCTTGGTCACGTAGTCGTCCGCGCCCGCCTCGAGCCCGGAGATGACGTCGGCGGTGTCCGAGCGGGCGGTGGCGATGATGATCGGCAGGTCACCCCGGGACCGCAACGTCGAGCACACCTCGATGCCGTCGATGCCGGGCAGCATGAGATCGAGGAGCACCACGTCGAGGTCGGGGTCGACGACGTCGAGGGCCTCCTCGCCGGTCGCGGTCTCCACGACCTCGTAGCCCTCGTCGGCGAGGGCCAGCCCGAGGGCCTGGCGGATCCGTTCGTCGTCCTCCACGAGCAGCACACGGGTGGCCATGGCCGGGTCCTCTCCGCTCGCGTCCCCCTGAAGCCCACGCTAGTGCCGGCCACCAGCCCTCCACGCGCCGGTCGAGCCTGTGACCACGATCGTCAGGAGATCGTCAGCGGGTTTTGCGTGGCCCAGGCCGGAATGGACGACGACCCTTCGGGGCCGCTCCGCACGACGTCCTGACGAGGATGCGCCTATCGCCGTCAGGGCGAGGAACCTGCTGGGGTCCAGACGGGGAGTTCGACGGCGTCGCGGAAGCTCGTGCCCATGACCCGAGCGGCGACGAAGGGCTGGCCGAGCAGCCGCAGCACCGCGTTCCGCAGGATCAGCTGGCCCCGGTTCCTCGGCGCGAACGCGACGCCCAGCCCGCGCACGCCGTCCTGCTTCGCCCGCACGAACGACGCCAGCCGCTCCTCGTAGCGGGAGAACGCTCCGGCATGATCGCCGCCCGACCCGGCCAGCTCCGCGGCCAGGACGTACGCCTCGATCATCGCGAGCGCCGAGCCCTGCCCCGCGAGCAACGACGGGCATGCGGCGGCGTCACCGACGAGCCCGACCCGCCCCCGGGTCCACGCCGGCATCCGGATCTGGCTGACGCGATCGAAGTAGAACGAGTCCGAGGACGACATCGCCTCGAGGGCTGCCGAGGTCTCCCCGCCCGCTCCGGCCAGACGTTCGCGCAGCAGGTCCTGCTGGGCGACCGGGTCGGTCTCGGGAACGTCCCCCGCGTGTCGGAGGGTGATCAGGAACATCGTCACGTCGCCGGGCATCGACAGACGGACCAGCTGGAAGCCGATCCCCGCGTACATGACGGCGACGAGGTCGTCGCGCGGGCCGTAGCCGGTGACGTCGAAGGCGCAGACCACGATCCCGAGGCGTCTCTCGAACCGTTCCTGGGGGCCGAACACCAACCGACGCACCCGCGAGTGCAGACCGTCAGCACCGACCACGAGGTCCACCTCGCGCTCGTACCCGCTCTCGAAGGTCACGCGGACCCGGACGCCGTCGTCCTCCAGCGTGGACACGGTGTCGTCGAAGATGGTCTCGACGCGCCCCTCGAGGGCGTCATGGACCGTCGCGGCGAGGTCCGAGCGAGGGATGCTGACGTAACGCTCGTCCGAGCCGACGATCGCGCCAGGCGTGAACGAGGCGAACCCCTTCCCGCGGGAGGTCACCGCTCTCGCCTCGGTGAACCGATGCCCTCGCCGGCGGAGCTCCGCGACGATGTCCATCTTCTCGGCCACGTCGAACCCGGCGCCCCAGAAGTCGACGAGGTGGCCGCCGCGGCGGAGCGCCGGCGCCCGCTCGACGAGCACGGGCTCGTGTCCGGCTCTGAGCAGCCAGTAGGCGAGCGTCGGTCCGGCGACCCCCACGCCCACCACGAGCACCTTCACGACGGCCCCCGTCGCTGGACGAGCGGTGACACCTGCAGTGTGCAGCGATGGACTCGCAGCGGGCCGAGCTGCGACACATCGTCAGGGGATCGCAAGGCAGGTCACTCCCCGGCAGCCGTACCGGTCATGCGATGGACGCAGTCCCGGTCCGAGCCGATCAGCTCCGCCACCTCCTGCGCTGTCACGCCGGCCTCCAGGGCGTGCCCGATCGCCGTCCCCAGCCGAGCCCTCGCCGTGCCGATGGATCGCCGGTGGCAATTCCCGCAGGTGGCACCGTCCTCGGTCGCGTGCGCCGACCCGCGCCTCGGGAGTCGCTTCGAGGGCTCGTCACACAGCGGCTGTCCCAGGTCCCCGTTGGTGGGGCTGAGGAGGTGGACGACGCCGTCCTCGGTCCGGATGTTCGGCATGGCGCCCACGCTAGGACGGTCGTCGAGGCCGTGGCGGCCGCCTCGTGCGTCGCGCCCACTGCGCTCAGGTGTTGAGGACCCGGTCCATCCCGGTCAGCGCGGACGGCGACCCCGCGGTCGCGGCAGCCACGGTGCACGTCGGGGCCTCGGGCCTCACCGGCCTCGCGGCCGGCGCACTGCTGGCGTCCGCCGTGCTGTTCGGGTCCGCGAACACCGTCGGCTCCGCAGCGCTGCCCATCTGGACCGCGGGGCTGGTGCCCGACGAGCCCGCGGCAGCGTTCACCACGGCCCTGTTCGTCGGCTCGGTGGGCGCCACCGTCACCCCTCGGTGATCGGGGTCCTCGTCCCGACGGCGGGCCTGCGCGGCGTCCTGCTCGGCGCGGCCGGGTTGATGGCGACGACGGCGGTCGTGCTCGCGCTCGTCCGACGAGCGGGCCGGCGTGGGGGAGGTGTCGGCGGTGGTTGAATCGGCTCGACGACGACGCGGGGGTCAGCCGATGAAGCCCTTCCGGTTCGGTGTGGTGGCCGCGGCCCACCAGGGCGGGGCGGCATGGCGGGACACGGCGCGCCGCGCGGAGGAGCTCGGCTACTCGACGCTGCTCTGCCCGGACAACCTCAACCTGCCGACCCCGACGGCGTCGCTCGCGATGGCCGCTGCGGTCACCACGCGGCTGCACGTCGGCTCGTTCGTGCTGGCCGGCCCGCTGCGGACGCCGCGGGCCGCGGCGTGGGAGGCGCACAGCCTGGCGACGCTGACCGAGGGCCGCTTCGAGCTCGGCCTCGGCACCGGCCTGCCGACGATGCGGGAGCAGGCCGAGGAGCTGGGGCTGCCCTACGGCAACGGCCGGGAACGGCTCGACGCGCTCTCCGAGACGATCGACCACGTCCGCCGGCTCGACGGCGACGCCCACACGCCGGTCATGCTCGCCGCGGGAGGCCCGAGGGCGCGACGACTCGCCGCCGCCAAGGCCGACATCGTGACGCTGGCCGGCGGCGTGCTGACCCCCCGGGACGAATTCGCTGCCCACGTCGAGGACATCAGGGCGGCGGCGGACGGCCGGGACATCGAGCTCGCGTTGAACATCTTCGTCGTCGGTGAGCACGTCCCGCCGTGGATGCGTGGCTTCATCGAGGCCGATGCGGAGACCCTCATCGAGCACGACTCGTTGACGATGATCCGGGGCGGCGTGGACGACATGGCCGCCGAGCTCGAACGCCGGCGCGCCGAACTCGGTGTCTCCTACGTCAGCGTCAACAGTGGCTTCATCGAGGAGTTCGCGCCGCTGGTCGCACGACTGTCCGGAACGTGAGAGGCGCCGTGCTGATCAGGTCCAGGTCGACGGGGGCCGCGCCCTCGAACAGGGGGGAGGTAGCCGAGCACGACGGGGTGGACCACCAGGCGGTACTCGTCGATCAGTCCTCGGGGTACCGGTCTGCGAGCCTCTCCCAACACAACACTTTCTAGTACTAAATCGATACTAGCATTGCTCCACCAAACGGCACCCAGCATGAGCCGACGGCGGCAGCTGCGACGCCCCGGGGCCGGTCGTTCAACGTCTTCCCCGCCGCACCGTGAGCCCCGGATCGGATCCCGCGCAAGACACCCTCGACTGAGAACGGATGTCAAGGCGGACGCGGCTCAGCCGGGGAATTCGGTGACGCCGAGGGCGAAGTCCCAGTTCCCCACCCCGTGGCGGGCGAGGCCCATCGTGATCAAGCCCGCTCCTTCCAGCCAGTGCGCCATCTCCAGGCCGCCGACGTCCAGTGGGCGCAGCCCGAGGCTGATGATGAACGCCTCCACGCCCGCCTTGGCCTGCGCATCGTCGCCGGCGATGAAGACGTCGGGCCGGCCGTTCTCCAGGACGTGACGGAAGATGGTGTTGAACGCCTTCACCACGCCGGCGCTCGCCGGGGCGGCCTTGGCGACTTCCCCCGCGATCGAGGTGGCCTCGCGGTGGGCCAGCCCGTCGATCGTGGAATTGAAGGGGTTGCTGATGTCGACGATGACCTTGCCCGCGAGAGCGTCTCCGTACTGGGTGATGACCGGAACGACACCGTCGTACAGCAGGGCCACGATGACGATGTCCCCGGCCGGGACGGCACCCCACTCTCCCGTCGTGGCGCCGCCGCCGAGATTCTTGGCCAGGTCAGCGACCTTGGACTGATCACGGCCCATGACCTCGACGAGGTTGCCGCCCGCTACCGCCAACCCGCCGATGGTACGGGCCATGTTCCCGGTGCCGATGATGCTGATGCTGCCCACGAGGTGTGCTCTCTTCCTTGTTCTGGGCTTTCGATCTCGTTCGTGCCGGGTCGGGCCCGGCGCTCAGGTCACCGTGGTGCCGCCGTCGGCAACCAGCTCCATCCCGTTCACGTAGCTCGAGTCGTCCGAGGCGAGGAACAGTGCGACCGTCGCGATCTCCTCCGGGCGGCCCATCTCTCCTCGCGGGATCAGGGACTCGAACTGCCGCTTCGTCTCCTCGTCGAACAACTCCTCCTGCTTCGCCGTGGCGACCTGTCCCGGGGTCAGCACGTTCACCCGGATCCGCCTGTCCTTCAACTCGGCCAGCCACACACGGGCCCAGGTCTGGTGCACGGCCTTGCTCCCCGCGTAGACACTCCACCCGGGAAAGCCCCGCAGCGAAGCGTTCGACCCGGTCATGAAGATGGAGCCGCCGTCGTTGAGCAGCGGTAGCGCCTTCTGCACCGTGAACAGCGTGCCGCGTGCGTTCAGTGAGAAGGCGGCGTCGAACTGCTCCTCGGTGATCTCGCCGAGCCTGCCCTGCTCGCCCATCCCGGCACTGGCCCACAGCACGTCGATCGCGCCCTTCTCCTGCCTGACCGTGTCGTACAGACGGTCCAGATCCGCCAGATCGGCCGCGTCGCCCTGCACAGCGGTCACGTTCCGGCCGATCAGCTCGACGGCCTCATCCAGCGTCTCCTTTCGGCGACCCGAGATGAAGACGTGAGCTCCTTCGTCGACGAACAACTTGGCACCGGCCAGCGCCATGCCGCTCGATCCACCCGTGATCACCGCGACCTTGCCGTCAAGTTTTCCCACGATCACTCCACTGAGCTGAGAGGTGTGCGAACCGACCGGTCCGACTGCTAAGTACACCGACCTGTGTCCGTAACGTATCGGTTGGCCGTCCGCCACGCAAGCTACGTACACCGAGCGTTACCCGATGCGCTACGCTGGAGGCATGACGGAGTTGGAGAAGGGCCCCCAACGCCGGCGCCGCGGCAGGGGCGCACGCGAGCGCATCCTCGGCGCGTCGCGGCAACTGTTCCGCGACCAGGGCATCAACCGCACCGGCATGGACCAACTCTGCGAGGTGGCCCAGGTGTCGAAGCGCACGGCGTACCAGCACTTCACCAACAAGGACGAGCTGGTTGCCGAATACCTGCGCCGATTCGATCCCGACGTGATGCCCGGAGTGTTCGACCGCACCGACCTCACGCCCCGCGATCGACTCCTCGCCGCCTTCGAGGTGCCCGCGGCCGGGGACACCGCGCCCCTGTGCCCCTACATCGCGGCGGCCGTCGAAATCCACGACCCAGAACACCCCGCGTCCCGATGCGCACGCGACTACAAGAAGGCCATCGCCGCGCGGCTCGCCGAAACCGCCCGCGAAGCCGGCGCCACCGACCCCGAACAGCTCGGCGAACAACTGGCGCTGCTCCTCGACGGCGCCTCGGCCCGCACCCGAGTCCTCAACGCCGAATCCTTCCCCACCGCCGCCGCCATTGCCGCGGTCCTCATCGACAACGCGATCCCCACGACGGCCCCGACGATGACCGCGTAGGGAGCGGTGACGATGATCTTCTGGGCTCGGCCTGGTTCGGTCACGACCTCCCAGAGGCCGGGAGGTCGCCTCGAACCCGCCGTGCTGTGCCGAGCCAAATGTCGTCGCGCCACCAGCGCTCGAGCCATATGGTCCTGTCCATGAGCCAGCTCCGACCGGGACCGCGCCGAGCGCGCGGCCGTCGCCAGTCGTAGAGCACTCCTGCGTCTCCGGCACGGCTGCGCGCCCTCTCGGGGTGTGGGCCAGTGGCAAGCCACCGCTGTTGGGTAGGCGGAGACCGTGGGTTCGATTCCCACCACCCCGACCGACGGGACGTAGCTCAGTTGGACAGAGCGGCCGCTTCCGACGCGGCAGGTCAGGGGTTCGACTCCCCTCGTCCCGGCGAGGCCCGGTAGCTCAGCGGAGAGAGCAGCGGTCTACGAAGCCGCGTGTCGCAGGTTCGACTCGTGCTCGGGCCACCACGAACGCCGGCGGCAGCGTCGGCTCGGTCGTCGGGCAGCCAACCGAACTGCAACAGCCGCCGGGTGGCCGTCCATGTAGTCACCGATCGTCTCCGCCGATACCTGGATGGTCGGGCGGACGCCTACGGCGTGCGCGTCGTCCTGGACGCCGGCCGCCACAACGAACTGCACGCGGACCAGGTCCGTGCCTTACCAGGGCGAGTGCCCGGGACACCTCGTCCGGGTCGAGCGGGCGGTCGAGGACGAGCAGGGCGGCGACCTGCCAGGGCACCGACCCGCGGTCGACCGCCAGCTCGAGCAGGTCGTCCGCCCAGGCCCGGTCGATGACGTCGTCGGCGTCCACGGGTCGAGCGTGTCGTCGTGGCGGTCGCGCACCCAGGGCCGGAGGTCCCGCGACCGCGGACGACCTGCCGCGGGACGCTCCAGGCGCCCCGCAACCCCGTGGCTCCTCGGGTGACCATGATGGTGGTACGTTGCGCGCTCCCGCCCGGGGGTGCCTCGCCCGTCGCCCTCGAGGAGAGTCAGATGCGCCGTCGCGGTGTGTCCTTCGGAGCCGTCCTCTGGCTGATCATCGGCCTCGTCGTCGCGCTGTCGAACGGCTACGGGATCACGAACTTCTCGAGCCTGATCTCGTTCCTGCTCGCGCTCTTCCTGTGGCCCCTGGTGCTGCTCGGGGTGAGCCTGCACCTCCAGTTCTGACACCTCGGCGGCCGGCGCCGCGTCAGGACCGGTAGCAGTACGAGTCCGAGGACGCGTCCCCGCCCTGGAGACGCACCTGGTGGACGCGCCGGCCGCGGAAGGCGTCGCCGTGCGGGAAGAACCGGGCGTCCGGGGTCAGGCCGCCGGCGGGACCCACGTCGAACTTCGCCATCCAGGCGCCGACGCCGTCGGGATAGAACTGGTCGTCCCAGGCGCCGTAGAGCGAGTTGGTCACGTAGACCCGTCGCCCGTCGCGGCTCACCTCCACCATCTGCGGCCCGCCCGCCAGCGGGAGGTCGGGCTCGGCCGGGTGCGGCACGCGCCCGACGATGCCCCCGAGGCGCACGGACCCCACCTCGCGGGGGTGCGCCGGGTCGGCGACGTCGTACTGCTTGAGCTCGCCGGTGCCCCAGCAGGACACGTAGAGGAACCGGTCGTCGACCGACAGGTCGATGTCCGAGATCAGCGGGGGGACCGCGCCGAAGGGCGCGAGGGCCGGTGGGAGGAGGGTGGCGTCCGCGGGCTCCGCCGGGATCGTGATCACCTTCTCCACCTCGAACGGGGCGGTCGGCCCCGGCCGGTGCCACCGCCACACCGAGGCCGACAGGTCCGCGGTGGAGATGACGACCCCGACGAATCCCCAGGTCGCCTCCGGGTCGTGCGAGGGCCGGACCTCGAGGACCA
Organism: Actinomycetospora sp.; assembly: GCF_036497585.1. Classification (GTDB taxonomy): domain Bacteria; phylum Actinomycetota; class Actinomycetes; order Mycobacteriales; family Pseudonocardiaceae; genus Actinomycetospora. Next base: position 11,623 of record NZ_DASXJD010000115.1, read on the forward strand.
TCTGGTGCTCGGCGCCGAGGTCGACGCTCTGCTGGTGCACGCCCTTGGCCAGGTCCCAGAAGTGCAGCGTGTGGCCGTAGCGGTTCCCGAGCAGGAGCTCCGGGACGAGCCCGTCCTCGATCATCGACGGGCTGGCCCACTCGCTGGAGACGAGCACGTTCTGCTGGAGGTGCCACCAGGCGTCGTAGGCGAAGTGCTGGGGGCCGCGGTCGGTCTCCCACGGGCCCACGACGTCGAACGTGTCGTGGTCGAGCAGGGCGATGCCGCCCGGGCCGTCCGGGTCCTCCAGCGGGCCGCCGAGGCAGGTCAGGAAGATGCCCTCCGGTCCGCAGTGCAGCGTGTGGGGCCGGGAGTAGCCGGCCTTCGCGGACAGCTCCGCGGCGCTGATGGTCTTGATCAGCCGGGGCGCCCGGGGGTCGGGCCGGGTGTCGAGCACGTGGACGTCGGAGGAGCGCAGGCCGGGGACGAGCAGGTAGCGCCGCGAGAGCCCCTCGACGTCGTGACCCTCGTGCATGAGGGCGCTGCTGCAGGCGTTCCAGCCGAAGTGGTGGAGCTCCGCGCCGGGCGAGACGTCGGTCCACCCGACCACCTGCGCGTACCGCTCGGAGGCCGGGTCGACGTCGACGACGGTCATGGCATCGGGCGCGGCGCCGGAGCGGTCGAAGGCCGCGACGTAGGCGAGCCCCTCGGGCGGGGCGGCCGCGGCCTCGGAGGGGGAACGGTAGAAGGTCGGGTCCACGGTCGAGGTCATCAGACCTCCCCTCGCGAGCGGTGCGGGTCCTCCCCAGCGTCACATTCGTCCGGAAGCGGGGGTAGGCGTCGTCCGTCGGAGGGCGCAGGCCCGGACGGATGCCGAGGGCTGGGTGAACCGGGTGCCTCGGTCGCGGTCCGGCGCCGGGCGTCCACCGGGCGTGGCCGGCGGCACCCCCGGGGCCGTCCGTCGCGACGGGCGGCCCCGGGGAGCAGGTCAGAAGTAGGTCTTGCGTCCCACCGGGCGTCCGACGGCGCCGAGCAGCGTGAGGATCAGACCGACGACGAGCAGGATCCAGCCGATCGTGACGACGATGCTCGGGACGGCGGGCACCAGGTAGCCCAGGACGATCAGGATGATTCCGAGGATGATCACGGCTCTTGCCTCCGGGAGATAGGGAGCGGTCCGCCGAACCGGTGGCGATGTCGTGAGTGCTGTCCGGCCCGGCGACCCCGCAACGAGTCCCGGCGACGTCGTGGTGCTGGCGAGAGCCCGATTCGTGGACAAGTTGCGCCGGTTGCCGGAGATGCCGTCGCGACCGGCCGAGCCGGGATCGGCTCACTGGTCGTCGGACGCTGCGCGGCAGCGTCGGCACGTAGCGTGGGCCCGATGACCTCGAAGAACTCGTCACGACGGCCGTCCGACGCCGGGTGGGTGCGGCCCTGGCTGCAGCTCGTCGAGATCTCGGTGTCGGCCCCGATCGTGATCAGCTACCGCACCGCCCGCCTGGTGGCGGGCGGGTGGCCGCCGGACGCCCGCGAGCGCCGCGAGCTCGCCCGCATGGTCCGGGAGAAGGCCGAGGCGTTGGGCCGCGTGGCCGCGGCCGCGATCACGACACCGCCGAAGGACACCGCTCGGCTCGTGAGCGGCGTCGTCGCCCCGGTGCACCGCAGCGTGGTGTCCAACCGCAAGCGACTCAGCGGGCACTGAGGCGTCGGTTCAACCCGGGGGAGGAGGGCATCCCGGGGAGCTCGACGGCCGCGACGATCCCCGACCCGCGCTGGCCCGCTTCGAGGAGCTGATGCGGACGTTCGTCGACCGCGCGCAGACCGTGCGGCCCGCCATGCTGCGGGCGATGAACCCGCGGACCGCGACGGGCCGGACGGTGCAGCGCGCCGCGTTCGGGCTCGCCGCCTTCGCCACCGACAAGCTCGGTGGGCTGCTCGACCGGTTCGGGCGCCCGCCGCCGGACGCGATCGACCTCCCCGACTATCCGGTGGACCGGCGCGTCGGGGTGTGACCCGGGCGGGTCACGCGACGAGGGTCGCGCGGCCGATGGCCAGGGGACGGACGATCGGCGGCATCGCCGGCCACGCCGCGGCGCGCGCGTCGACCCGGAACCCGCTCGCAGTGACCAGCTCGAGCGTCGCACGGTTGCACCGGCAGCCCTCGGCGAAGCGCTGCCACGGCCCGGCGAGGCGGTCCTGCCAGCGGGCGAGCGTCGGTGACTCGGACCGGACGTGCTCGAGGAAGAGCAGCTGCCCGTCGGGCCGCAGGACGCGCGCGATCTCCCGCAACGCGGCGTCGGGCGCGTCCACGGTGCACAGGACGAGGGTCGAGACGACGGTGTCGACGCTCGCGTCGTCGAACGGGAGTGCCTCGGCGCGGGCGTCGATCACCCGCGCTCCGCGCGGGCCGCCGCGCACCGCCTTCTGCAGCCGCCCGCGCATCGCGGGGTCGGGCTCGGCGAGCACCAGGTCCTCGACGTCGCGGCGGTAGTGGCCGACGTTGAGGCCGGTGCCGCTCCCGATCTCCACCGTGCGCCCCCGCGCCTGGCCGAGGAGCTCTCGGCGGTGGGCGCCCATCCCGGCGCGTTCGCCGAGCCACAGGAACGGGTCGTAGAGCGCCGCGAAGAAGCGGGACCCGGCAACGGCGTCGGGCGGTGAGGTGTCGGTCGTCATGCGCACGACGGTAGGAGGGCGGAACCGGCGCGGCATCGCCCCGACGTGCCATCCCCGGGAGATGGCCCGTCCCGGCCACCGGAGCGCACCTACAGCAGTCCGAGGCGAGCGGCCTCGGCCACCGCCGCGGTGCGGGAGCCGCGGCCGAGCTTGCGGCGGATGTTCGCGACGTGACGGTGCACGGTGTGCGGGCTCACGACCATCTGCTCGGCGATCTCGCGGTCGCCCAGGCCGTCCGCGACGAGCCGCAGGACCTCGCGCTCGCGCCGCGACAGCAGCACCGCGGCGGGCTCGACGGCCGACGTCGTGCGGGAGCTCTCCGGGGCGAGGACCGTGCGCAGCGCCCGCACCACGCCCTCGGCGTCCCCGGCCCACGGGAAGTGCGCGCTGCCCGGCAGCGGAACCAGGGTCGCGTCGGGGATCGCCGCGGCGACCTCGCGGCCCAACCGGTACGGGATCGCGCGGTCGCCGCGACGGTGGACAACCAGTGTCGGCGCCTGGACCAGCGGCAACCTGTCCCGGACGTCGTTGCGGTACACCTGCTCGAGCAGCCGGGCGGCCGTCTCGGCGCTCGCCGCCATCCGTTGGAAGCGGGCGAACCGCTCCCGCTCCGCGGCGCCGACCTCGCCCAGGAAGATGTCCGACAGCAGGCGGGACCCGAGACCCCAGTGGGAGCGGACCGCGGCCACGATCGCGTCGCGCACCTCCGGCCGCGTGATCCCGGGGCCGTCGGCGTAGGCGCCGTAGAGCAGGAGGGCCTCGACCCGTTCCGGGAACCGCGCCGCGAACGCCGTCGCCGCGCACCCGCCCGACGAGCCTCCCAGCAACCGCACCCGGTCGGCTCCCAGCTCGTCGCACAGCGCGCCGATCACCTCGACCTCGCCGTCGAGGGTCAGGTCCTCGTCCCGCAGCTTGCGGTCCCGAGACCCCGACCCCGAGCCGGTCGTAGCGGACCACGGAGAACCCGTCACCGAGCGCGTCCCAGAAGCGGGCGACCGCGGCGTCGTCGCGGTCCAGCTCCAGGTGGCCGACCCACCACGCCGGGCAGATCAGCAGTGGTCCCTCGCCGCTGCGCTCGTAGGCGATGCGGCGGCCGTCCAGCGTCAGGAACCGGATCTCGTGGGCCGGCGGTGCCACTCCCGCAGCGTAGGCCGGGTGACCCCGATCCGGGGCGCGTCGGGGCCGCCCCCGACCCGCGCGAAACCGGCTCGCACGCGAGCGGCGCCTCACCCCTGCGATCGCGGGGGACCGACCAGCGCGTCGACGAGACGGTGCAGGACGTCGTGGACCTCGCCGGACGCCCGGTCGCGGTCGGTGGCGGTCGCGATGACGAGCGCGCCCTCATCGAGCGCGCCGATCAGGATGTGCGCGAGCGGGCGGGTGGGCTGGGGCGCCAGCTGGCCGGCGTCGATCGCCTCCCCGAGGAGCGCCTCGGTCAGGCCGAGGCTGTACTGGCGGGTCAGGTCACGGAAGCGGGACCACCCCAGGACGCTCGGGGCGTCGAGCAGGACCAGCCGGTGTACCTCCGGGTCGAGGCAGACCTCCAGCCACTCGTCCGCTGCGACGCGCAGCGCGGTCGCGGGGGAGTCCGGCGCAGCGCGCTCCACCGCGTCGACCAGGCGCGCCATGACCTCGCGCTCGATGTCGTCGAGCACCGCCACGAACAGCGCGTTCTTGTCGGCGAACTGGTGGTACATCGCGCCCCGGGTCACGCCGGCGGCGGTGGCGATCTCGGGGGTGCCCACCTCGGCGAAGCCGCGCTCGGCCCAGAGCCGCCGCGCGGCGGCCTTGAGGGCGGCACTCGTCGCGGCCGAGCGCTCCGCCTGCGTCCGACGCTTGTTTTCCATACACCCTGCCGGTAAGTTGAGAACAGGCTGTACGTAACATAGAGCACCGGGAGGCCGCGATGTCCGTCGCCGCACTGTCCACGGCCAACATCCACTACGACGGCGAGGGCCCCGCCACCGGCCGGCCGGTCGTGTGCGTCCACGGCTACGCCATGGGCGGGTCGCTCTGGGCACCGCTGCGCCGTCGTCTGGCCGCCGAGGGCCTGCGCTGCCTGACCCCCACCTGGCCGTTGGGAGCGCACCCCGAGGCGCTGCACCCCGGCGCCCCGTCGACCCTGCCCGGGGTCGCCGCCACGGTGGCGGCCTTCCTCGAGGCCCTGGACCTGCACGATGTCGTCCTCGTCGGCAACGACACCGGGGGACTGGTGGCCCAGCTCGTCGCCGTCCACCACCCCGAGCGTCTCGGTGCGCTCGTCCTGACCAGCTGCGACGCGTTCGAGAACTTCCCGCCGCCGGTCCTGCGGCCGTTCGTCCTCGCCTCCCGGAGCCGGGCGAGCTTCCGGGCCGCGGTGTGGCCGCTGCGCCTCGCGCCGGTGCGGCGCCGGGCCTACGGCGGCCTCGCCCACACCGACATCGACGGGCTCACCGCGGAGTGGGTGCGGCCCGCCCTCGCCGACCCGGCCGTCGTCGAGGACCTGCGCCGGCTGACCGCCTCGCTTGCCCAGGAGACGTCGGTGGAGGTGGGGGCGCGGCTGGGCGAGATCCAGCTGCCGACCCTGATCGCCTGGTCCGCCGACGACGTGTTCTTCCCGGTCGAGGACGCCCACCACCTCCAGGCGGAGATCCCGCACGCCAAGCTCGAGGTGATCGACGGGGCGCGGACCTTCTCGATGATCGACCGGCCCGACCGCCTCGCCGGGCTCGTCGCGGCCGCCGCCGCCTGACCTCCACGAGAATTTTTTCCGGGCGGGTGTCGAACGGCGTCGATCCCGTTCGTCGCCTGGGTGAGGGAGCGGCAACCGAGCCGGCTCTCCGCACCCACCGGAGGTCCCCGTGTCCACCACCATCCCCACCCACGCCACCACCACGACCACGACTCCGTCCGTCGGCTCGCTGCTGCTGACCGGCTCGGCGGCCGCCGTCGCCGCGGCCGTCTCCGCCGCCGCCGTGGCCGCGGTGGGCCAGGCCGTCGGCATCACGACGAACGTCGGGGGCGCGCCGATCCCGACGTCCGGGTTCGCCGTCCTGACCCTGATCTTCTCGGTCCTGGGGCTGGGCATCGGGGTGGCGGTGCGCCGGTTCTCCGGGCGCCCGCGCGTCGCGTGGTTCCGCACCACCATCGCGCTGACCGTGCTGTCCTTCGTGCCCGACCTGCTCGTCGACGCCGCCGTGACCACGAAGATGCTGCTGATGCTGACCCACGTCGTCGCAGCCGCCATCGTGATCCCCGCCGTCGCGCGTCGGCTGTCCTGACCACACCACCCGGAGAGAGGGAGCGAAGTCATGCACTACCTGCTGGGAGTCCGGATCGACGAGGGAGCGCCAACACTCACTGACGACGAGCGGGAGGCGATGTTCGCTCGGGTCGGGGGCGTCAACGACGAGATGAAGGCCGAGGGCGTCTTCGTGTTCGCCGGGGGCCTGCTGCCCTCCGACAGCGCGACGGTGGTCCGGGAGGTCAACGGCAGCACGACGATGACCGACGGTCCGTTCGCCGAGACGAAGGAGCAGCTCGGAGGGTTCTGGGTGCTCGAGCTCGACGATCTCGACGCCGCGCTGGCCTGGGCCGGGAAGGCCACGGTGGCCTGCGGTGTCCCGATCGAGGTGCGGCCCTTCGACGGCCTCGCCTGACCGGGACCGATGGACCTCACGAGCGTCTACCGGGCCGAGTACGGCCGCTGCGTCGCCACCCTGACACGCCTCCTCGGCGACATCGGGCTCGCCGAGGAGGCCGTGCAGGACGCGTTCGCGGTGGCGATGGAGAAGTGGGAGACCCTCCCGCCCAACCCGGGCGCCTGGATCGTCACCACCGCCCGGAACCGGGCCATCGACCGCCTGCGTCGCGAGTCGACCCGCGAGGCCCGCCACGCCCAGGCCCTGCAACTCAACCAGCCCGACGAGCCCGAGGAGGTGGGTCCGGTGCGCGACGACCAGCTCCGGCTCATCTTCACCTGTTGTCACCCGTCGCTGTCGCCGCTCGCACAGACCGCGCTCACCCTGCGCCTGCTCGGCGGGCTCGAGGTGCCCGAGATCGCCCGCGCCTACGTCGTGCCCGAGGCGACCATCTCCCAGCGCATCGTCCGGGCCAAGAAGAAGATCCGCGACGCCGGTATCCCATACCGGGTGCCCGGCGAGGCCGAACTGCCCGACCGGCTGCCGCCCGTGCTCACCGTGCTCTACCTGATCTTCAACGAGGGCTACACGGCGACGGCGGGTCCGCTGCTGCGCACCGACCTGTCTGCCGAGGCGGTGCGCCTGGCCCGCGCGCTCGCCGACCTGATGCCCGACGAGCCTGAGGTGCTCGGGCTGCTCGCGCTGCTGCTGCTCACCGAGGCACGCCGCCCCGCCCGGGTGGGCCCCTCGGGCGAGCTCGTGAGACTGGCCGACCAGGACCGCGCCCTCTGGAACGCCGAGCTGATCGCCGAGGGCCACGACCTCGTCCGCCGGTGCCTGCGCCGCGGCCGGCCCGGTCCGTACCAGATCCAGGCCGCCATCAACGCCGTGCACACCTACGGGGACGCCACCGACTGGCCGCAGGTCCTGGCCCTCTACGACCAGCTCCTCGCCCACGTCCCGACCCCGATCGTCGCGCTCAACCGCGCCGTCGCCCTCGCCGAGGTCCACGGACCCGCCGCCGCGCTCGCGGTCGTCGAGGAGCTGGACATCCCCGGCTACCACCTGCTGCCTGCCACCCGCGCGGACCTCCTGGCCCGGATGGGTCGGGACGACGAGGCCCGCGACGCCTACGACGAGGCCGTCGCCCTGGCCGGCAACGACACCGAACGGGCGTTCCTCGAGGAGCGTCGCGCCGGGCTCACGCCGTGAGCCCGCCTCCGGGATGCCGTCCCGGTCACGGCCCGGGCACCGCGTCGGTCGCGGCCCGGAATCGATTTCCGGAGCCCCGCGCTCCGCGGCGATAATGTCGCTCGATGCGGGTCCTGTTCGCGAGCACCGGCGGGGCGGGACACATCACGCCCCTGCTCCCGTTCGCCGCGGCCTGTCGCCGGGCGGGCCACGAGATCCTGCTGGTGGGTCCGCCCGGCCTCACCGCCACCGCGGAGCGGGAGGCGATCCCGTTCGCGCCGGGCGCGCTGCCCCCCGAGGCGGAGACCGGACCGGTGTGGGCCCAGATCCCGCACCTGTCCTCCGTCGAGGCCGAGCGCCTGGTCATCGGCCGGATCTTCGCGACGCTCGACGTCCGGGCGATGGTCCCCGCGATGCGCGCCGCCGTGGGCGGGTGGCAGCCCGACGTGATCGTCCGCGAGCCGGCCGAATTCGCCTCCGCGGTGGTGGCCGACGAGCAGGACGTCCCGCACGTCCAGGTCGCCGTCGGGCTGATCGCCGCGCACCAGCAGATCACGGGGATGGCGGCCCCCGCAGTCGAGGCGTGGCGCGCGGGGCTGCCGGCGCGGATCGCGGCGGCTCCGTATCTGACCCTCTTCCCGCCGTCGTTCGACTCCGGTCACGGGCCCGACCCGTCGCCGACCCATCGGTTCCGGCCGCCGCAACCCGTGCCCGGGCCGCTCCCCGACCTCTGGCCCGGCGACGAGCGCCCGCTGGTGTACGTGACGTTCGGCAGCGTGGCGGCGAGAATTCCCACGGCTGCCCCGGTCTACGGGCTCGCCCTGGAGGCGGTGGCCGACCTCCCGGCCCGGGTCCTGCTCACCACCGGTCACGGTGTCGGGGCCGGCAGCCTCGTCCCGCCGGGCCCCCACGTGCACGTCGCTGCGTGGGTCCCCCAAGCTGACGTCCTCGCCCGCGCGAGCGTGGTCGTGTGCCACGGCGGATCGGGCACGACGCTCGGGGCGTTGACGGCCGGCGTTCCGCTGGTGGTCACGCCGCTCTTCGCCGACCAGCCGGAGAACGCCCGTCGGGTGGCCGCACTCGGCGTCGGGGCCGCGGTTGCTCCGCGTGACGACGGGGCTTCGACCAGCGCCATCGACCCGGCCGACCTGCGGCGCGCGATCCTCGGGGTGCTCGACGACCCTGCGCCCGCTGCCGCCGCGCGGCGGATGGCCGACGAGATCGCCACGTTGCCGCTCCCGGACGGGGCGGTCCCGGTCATCGCCGCCACGGCAGGGCGCCGCCGTGCCGTCCGCTGACCCGTGGGCCAGGTCCTGATCTGCGCGATGACGCGGCTGTTCCTCTCAGACGCGGCCGCGACCAGGGGATGTCCGCGCAAATCACGAATCGGTAACGGACGGGCTCCGCGAAGCGATGTACGGGGTGGAGGGAGACGCCCCGAGGTGCGGGGCGCGCCTGCGTTGTCGATGTACGGGGAGGCTCTCAATGAGCCCACCAGCTGAACACGTGGCGGCGGCGCTGCGGACGACCGGTGGATGACCTCGGCCCGTGGGCGCCGGGAAGAGGGACGATGACGTGGTCCTGGGCGCGCCTCACGTGCGCTGCGGCGGTCGTGTTCGTGGCCGCCGCCGGGGCGACCTTCCTCGGACTCGGATCGCGTCCGGGACCGGATTCGGCGGCCGCCACCCCGCAGCCGCCGGCCGTCGGCGCCGCTCTGCTCCCGGGTGCTCCGCCGGGCCCCACGGCCGCACCCGCCCGCCCTGCCTCGACCGATCCTGGCCCGCCCGATCCGGCCGCGACCGACCCTGCGACCTCCGGTCCGGGGGCCGGTCCGTCGGGCGCCGCCGCGGGGACCGTGCCGGCCACGCGCGCGGACGCCCGGACCCGCTCCGACGAACAGAGACCCCCGGCCGGCGGGAAGCCCGGCGCCAAGGGCAAGGGCCGCGGTGACGGCGGCGGCAAGAAGGGCAAGGGCTGACTCCCCGTCGAGCGGGGCGGAGGTCAGCGGCTCGACAGCACCTGACTGCCGTCGATCTTCCAGGACCCTCCCTGCTGAACCATCCGGAAGAGCGTGCGCTCCTGGCTGGTACGGCCGCCGTCGTCGACGTAGGTGACCGTGGCGTCGACCGTGTCGCCCGGGCCCGGTGACACCCCGCGGACACTGGTGCTGCGGATGGCGCCCCAGAAGCGCGCGTAGCCGGCGAACCCACCGGCGGTGTTGCGCTGGTAGCCCGGCGTGAGGCGCTGCCAGCCCTCCGCCAGATCGGTCGGGATGAGCCCGTAGTAGTCGATGATCGCCTGCTGCTCCGCGACCTGGTCCGGCGTGCCCGGTGCCGGGGCCGCGGGGCCGGCGGACGCCACGCCGTCGCCGGACCCGCCGTCCGTCCCGGTGTCCTGGCCGGTGTCGGGCCGGCTCGCGGTCGTCGTCGGGGCCGGTGCGGCGACCGTGCCGCCGCCGGTGCTGCTCGTCGTCGCCAGCACCAGGGCGAGGACGACGGCGGCTCCCACCAGCGCGACCCCGACACCCGCGGCGACCAGCGGTCCGCGCCGGCGCCGTGGCCCCTCGTCGTCCGGGACCGGCAGGTGCTCCTCGCCGGGACCCGTCGCGGTGCCTCCGGCGAGCCCGGTCACGACGGGGAGGGTGGTGTCCGGGGTGGTCGGCGGCGGGGGAGCGGGGGCGGCGTCCACGGCGACCGGGCCGGCGGAACCTTCGGGAGGCGGTGCACCGGTGGCGGTGGGTGTCCGGGCGGCCGCGGCCGCCAGGGGGACGATGCCCGACCGGACCCCGCCGTCGCCCTCCTCCGGCGCGCTCGCCGGCCCGGGCCGCTCCTCGGCCACCTCCTCGGTCTCGGCCTCCACCGCCGCGAGGCGCCCGAGCTCGTCGCGCACCTGGTGCATCTCCGGTCGGCGTGCCGGGTCGTCGTCGAGCAGCCGTTCCAGCAGCGGGGTCAGGGAGCCGGCGCGGCGGGGCGGGGTGTAGTCGCCGGTCGCGACCCGGTGGAGCTGGGCGAGCGTGTTGTCGCCCTGGCCGAACGGCGGTTGACCCTCCACGGCCGCGTAGATCGTCGAGCCGAGGGAGTAGACGTCGGAGCGGAAGTCCGCCTCGGCGCCGCGCGCCACCTCGGGAGCGAGATAGGCCGGGGTCCCGGCCACCATCCCGGACGTGGTCACGGTGGCCTCGTCGATCGCGCGGGAGACCCCGAAGTCGGTCACCTTGACCACGCCGTCGGCGCCGAGCAGGACGTTGCCCGGCTTGACGTCGCGGTGCACGATCCCGGCCGTGTGGGCGGCGGTCAGTGCCGCGGCGATCTGGTGCCCGACGCTCGCGGCGGCCAGGGGCGTCAGGACGCCGCGTGCGGCGACGACCTCGGCCAGGCTCTGCGAGGGCAGGTACTCCATGACCAGCCAGGGCTCGGCCTCGTGGTCGACGACGTCGAACACCGCGATCGCGTTCGGGTGGTGCAGTCGGGCGAACAACCGGCCCTCGCGCATGACCCGCCGGTGGGCCCGGTCCCGGCCGTGGTCGTCCACCGCGCCGGGCAGCCGGACCTGCTTCAGCGCGACGGTGCGACGCAGCCGCTCGTCCTCGGCGCGCCACACGACCCCCATCGCGCCGCTGCCCACGCGCTCGGCGAGTCGGTAGCGCCCGGCGATCAGCTGGTCGTCCTCGGCCACCCGGGTCCTCCTCACCCTCGCGCGCCGCGAGAGTCTGCCCATCCGCGCCCCGGCGCATACCTCACCGGAGCACCGAGGTGCGTCGTCGGCGGTGCGCTCGGCCGTCGTCAGCGCAGAGCCGCCCTCTGCCGAGTGGTCCCCCGGCGCTGCCCACACCCCGCTTCCGCAGCTCCGGGGGACCACTCGACGAGGCTCCGCATCGGTCGCCGGCAAGGAGGGCACCTTGTCAGGGAACACGCGTACGCACCTCGGCCGCCTCGCCGGCGGGCTGCTGGTGACCATCGGCTTCGTCGGGCTCGGCGGTGGCGTGGCCGACGTCGCGGAGTCCGGCACCATCCAGGAGGCCGGCGCCGCCGTCCACGAGGTGGAGGAGTCCACCGGCGTCGGCCCGCTGACCGAGAAGGTCGACGACGCCACCGGCGTCACGACGATCGACAACGAGCTGGGTGGACCAAGCTCGAGGACGACGGCCTCGGGATGGGCTGAGCGATCCAGCAGGACGAGCCGGGTCACGTGTCGCGTGACCCGGCTCTTCCGTGTGGTCGAGGCTTCACCGACCCGAGAACGCGCGGAGGGCCTCCCGCCGGGGACCGCTCCCGGTCAGGCCGGCGGCGTCGTGACCGGCGCCGGCGCAGGCGCACGACCCGGGATGCACAGCCCGCCCGGGGTGGACGTTCGTCCCGCATTCCTCGTCCAGGTGTCCGCGGTGCCGGCGGTGCCGGTCCCGGTGGACTCGTCGACGCAGTCGACGTCGCTGCTGCCGGCCGCGTCGCGCTCGTCGACCCGCGGGACATCGCCGACGCCGCGGCCACGGTGCTCACCCGGCCGGGTCACGACGGGGCGGTCCCATCCGCTGTGCGGGCCGGAGGCGCTGGGCCCGGCCGACGAGGTCGCGATCCTCGCCGAGGTGCTCGGCCGCCCGCTGCGCCACGTCGAGGTCACCCCGTCGGCCGCGTACCGGGTGATGATCGACGCCGTCCTGCGCGGGCTCATCGGCACGCCGCGCACCTTCCGCGACTGGGCGCGCGACCACGTCGCGTCCTTCGCCCGAGCCGCGTGATCCGGACACGGAGCGGGACATCGGTCTCTTGACAGCGATCCTTCGACTATCAAAAGATGCACTCGACGTCGCCGTGGTTCATCCCCCCGAACCGCGGATGGCGCCGGGTCGGCTGCCGCCCTGTCCCCCCGGGGCGGTCAGTCGGCCCTCTCTCCCGAGGTCGACGACGAGTCGCACGCCGCCCGGTCGCCCGCGCGCCCCGCCGCTCGGACGGACGACTGGATCCGCGCGGGATCCGCCGCGCGGGCCCGCAACGACGATGCCATGGCGCGGAGCAGCTCGGTGAGTGAATCGCGCCGTTGCGAATCCGTGGCCAGAGCCGGATCGGCCTGCGAGAGCGCATTCTCGAGATCCGCGGCGAACAGCGAGAACATGGTGTCGATCGCCGAGCGTCCCCTCGGGGTGAGGCCGACGAGGATCCGTCGGCCGTCCTCAGGATGCGCCGCGCGCGCGACGAGGCCGGCCGAGACCAGCCGATCGATCAGCGTGGTCGCACTGCCGGCCGTCAGCCCGGTGCGCGCGGCGATCTGCGTCGGCGTCACGTCGCCCTGGTGGAGGAGCTCGCCCAGCACGTCGGCCTCGTT
>NZ_DASXJD010000116.1:0-38619 GCF_036497585.1 Actinomycetospora sp.
CCGCTCCTTCCCCGAGGTCTACCGGCCCGACGTCCTCGACCGGATCGTGACGATCGGCGACCGCGAGTCGATCCGCACCGCCCGCACGCTGGCGAGGACCGAGGGGCTGCTGGTCGGCGGCTCGTCGGGGACGGCCGCCGCCGCGGCGCTGCGGGTCGCGCACGAGGCCGGACCCGACGCCGTCGTCGTCGCGATCCTCCCCGACTCCGGACGCGCGTACCTGTCGAAGTACCACTCCGACGCGTGGGTGCGCCGCCAGGGCTTCCTCGACGACGACCGTCCCGGGACGCTCGCCGACCTCGCCGGTGAGGTGGTCAGCGTCCCGACCGGCACCTCGGTGGGCGAGGCGCGGGCGGCGCTCGAGGCGTCGGGGCAGCCGGCGCTGCCGGTGGTGCTCGCCGGGCGACCCGACCGGTTCCCGCCGGCCGCCGGGGAGGTGCTGGCGCTACTGTCGGCCGCCGATCTGCGCGGGCCGGACGGCGCCCCGGTGCCGGTGCCTCCGATGCCGCCCGTCGGGATCGGCACCGGGGAGACGGGCGGCGAGGCGCTGGCGCGGCTGGGTCCCGACGTCGAGATGGTGCACCTGGTGCGCGACGGGCGGCTGGCGGGTGTGGTCTCCCTAGGTGCGCTTCACACCCATGTGCGGGGTAGGGAGAACCCCCGGGAGGTCGGAGGGTCGTCCCCGCCCTGCTCGGGGGTGCACACGATCGTTCCGACGCCCTGATCGCGACAGGCTTCTCCCATCACCGAGCGGGCCGGACGGAGGCCCCCCGGAACACCACCGAGGAGCCCCGAGATGAACACCTTCGATCCCCGCACCGTCCGCCCCACCCACACCGACCAGACCACCCAGCCCTACGGCACCCCGACCTTCCCCGGCCAGCAGTTCCCCGGCCCGGTCCCACCGCCGCGCCCCCAGCCGCAGAAGAAGCTCCCGCTTGCCGCGAAGCTCCTGGCCGGCGTCGTCGCCGTCGGGATCTTCGCCGGTGGCGCCGGGGCGTGGTTGGCCTTCTCGGGTCCGTCGGCCGAGGCCGCGGTCCAGTCCACGTCGTTCGCCGGTGCCAACCCCACGGCCGTCCCCTTCGGCGTCGACGTCCCGCAGGTCGCCACCGTTGCCGCCACCGGGCCCCAGCCCGGCGACACCGCCGGCCTCTACGCCGCGACCACGCCGCCGGCCTGCACCACCGCCGACTTCCTGTCCCAGCTGCAGGCCGACCCGGCCAAGCTGGCCGCCTTCGGCGGGGTCTACGGCCTCGGCGCGGGCGACGTGCCGGCCTTCGTCAACAGCCTCGCCCCGGTGGTGCTCCGGGCGAACACCTCGGTCACCGACCACCCGTACCAGGAAGGGGCGTTCGTCGAGCAGCCCGCGATCCTGGCTCCCGGTACCGCGGTGCTGGTCAACAGCTACGGCGAGCCGACCGTCAAGTGCTTCAACGGCAACCCGCTGACCGCGGGCCCCGAGGCCGCGGACGCGATCACCGTCCTCCCGACGCCCCAGGTCATCACCAACTACTCGTTCACCACGATCGACAACACCCGGGTCGTCGTCGTCCCCGGCAAGCCGGACCCCAAGCCGCACCCCGGCCCCAACCCGACCACCACCCCGCAGCCCGACCCCGCCCTCGTCAAGGCCGCCCAGGAGGCCAAGGCCAACGCCGAGAAGGCCCGCACCGACGCCACCGCCGCCCGGCAGAAGGCCGTCGGCCTCGCCGCCGAGGCCACGCGCGCCCAGGCCAACCTCGACGGGGCCCAGGCCGACCTGGACCGGGCGCTGAAGGACGGCGCGACCCCCGCCGTCATCGCCGAGCTGACGAAGGTCCGCGACCTGGCCAAGGAGGACCGCGACACCAAGCAGAACCAGGCCAAGTACGCCGACGCCCCGGCCACCAGCGCCGAGGGCACCGCCGACCAGGCCGAGAAGAACGCCAAGGAGGCCCAGGACAAGGCCGACGCCTCCGCGAAGGCCCCGGCCGACGAGAAGGGCAAGGACGAGAAGAAGGAGAAGGACGCGAAGGTCGCCCCGAAGACCGACGACGCCCCGACCGCCGCCGGCCAGGAGGGCCAGGGGCCGGTCCAGGGTCAGGTCCAGAACAAGGTCGCCCCGGCGAAGCCCGACACCCTCACGAAGGTCTGCGCCCCGGTCGTCACCGAGGCCCAGGCGACCCCGAACTGCCCGGCCACCGTCTCGACCGACTCCGCCCAGAAGGCCCCCGCCACCACCAGCACCGGCGACGAGAAGACCTCCACCGACTCGTCCAAGGACACCGGTTCGGCCAGCACCTCCGGCTCCGGCTCCTCCGGCGGCTCCCAGAAGACCCAGAAGGGAGGCTCCGACAAGTGATCTGACCCCCGAGACGGACGCCCGGCCCCCTCAGCAAGGGGCCGGGCGTTCGTGTGCGTTCAGGCCGAGGCCCACCGCCGCCGGTAGGCCAGGGGCGACACCCCGACGGTCGCGCCGAGGTGGGCGCGCAAGGACGAGGCGCTCCCCAGGCCCGCTGCCGTCGCCACCCGGTCGACGGCGGACCGTGCGCGGTGGCGGCGGTGCTCTCCTGGAGCGTGGCACGTCGTCGCGCTTGACCTTTACTATTGTTCAGGTTCCAGGCTGGTGGCATGACCGAACAGCACGTCCCGACCGCCCTCGTCACCGGAGCCTCCCGGGGACTCGGCCGGGCCCTGACCGACCAGCTCGTCCGCGACGGCTGGCGGGTCGTCGTCGACGCCCGCCACGCCGCCGACCTCACCTTCGACGCGCCCGCCGTCACCGCGGTCCCCGGCGACGTCACCGACCCCGCCCACCGCCGCCGGCTCGTCGAGGTGGTCGACGGGCTCGGCGGCCTGGACCTCCTCGTCAACAACGCGAGCCTGCTCGGCCCCAGCCCGCAGCCGGAGTTGGTCGACTACCCCCTCGACGTCCTCACCGAGGTACTCGCCGTCAACGTCCTCGCCCCGCTCGCGCTGCTCCAGGCGCTGCACCCGCTCCTCCGGCAGGGCGCCCGCGTCATCGACGTGTCCTCCGACGCCGCCGTCGAGGCGATGGCGGGCTGGGGCGGGTACGGCGCGTCGAAGGCGGCGCTGGACCACCTCACCGCCGTGCTCGCCGTCGAGGCGCCGCAGCTGCGGGTGTACGCCGTCGACCCCGGCGACATGCGGACCGTCATGCACCAGGAGGCGTTCCCGGGCGAGGACATCGGCGACCGGCCGCTGCCGGAGACGGTCGTCCCCGCGCTGCGCGCCCTGGTCGACGGGACGCTGCCCAGCGGGCGCTACCGCGCCGCGGACCTGGTGGTGGCGTCGTGACCGCGCCCGTCACGCGCTTCGTCCTCCCCCACGACCGCGCGGCCACCGCCCCGCCGGAGCGGCGCGGGCTGACCCGCGACGGCGTCCGGCTGCTCGTCGCCGGGCCAGAAGGGGTCTCCCACCGGCGCTTCGCCGACCTCGAGGAGTACCTCGAGCCCGGCGACCTGCTGGTGGTCAACACGTCCCCGACGATGCCCGCCGCGCTCGACGCCCGTCGTCGGGACGGCTCCCCGACGACGGTGCACGTGTCGACGACGCTCGACGACGGCACCTGGGTCGTCGAGCCGCGGCGCCCCGGCGGCCCCGATCGCACCGTCACCGCCGGGGACGTCCTCATCCTCGACGACGACGTCCGGCTCGGGCTCCTCACGCCCTACCCGGATCCCGACGCGAGGCTGACCCGGCTCTGGCGGGCGCTCCCCCACCCGTATCGGGAGGCCGGGCCGTTCCTCACCGCCCACGGCCGGCCCATCGGGTACGACTACCTCGCCGGCGCCTACCCGCTGGCCGACCACCAGACGGTGTACGCGACGCCGACCTCGACCGGGATGGCCAGTGCGGAGATGGCCAGCGCCGGCCGGCCGTTCACCGAGCGGCTGCTGGTGCGGCTGATGGCGCGCGGGGTGGCCGTCGCGCCGATCGTGCTGCACGCCGGGGTCTCCAGCCCCGAGAAGCACGAGCCGCCGATGCCCGAGCGGTTCGCGGTCCCGCCGGCCACGGCCCGGCTGGTGGGCTCGACGCGGGCCGCCGGCGGGCGGGTCGTCGCCGTCGGGACGACGGTGGTGCGGGCGCTGGAGTCGGTGGCCGATCCGGACGGCACCGTGCACCCCGCGAGCGGCTGGACCGACCTCGTGCTGGGGCCGGACCGTCCCGCGCGAGCGGTGACGGGGCTGGTCAGCGGGCTGCACGCGCCGGAGGCGAGCCACCTGCTGCTGCTCGAGGCGGTCGTCGGACCGGAGCTGGTGGGCCGGGCGTACGAGGCCGCCGTCGAGCACGGCGACTACCTCTGGCACGAGTTCGGCGACTCGACGTTCCTCCGGGGTGCTTCGCCCACCTAAGGTCGAGGTGTGGTGCTGCGGGCGGGGCGGGTGATGACGCAGGGCGTCGTGACGGTGACGCCCGACAGCCCCCTCGAGGAGGCCCGCTCGCTGCTCACCGCGAACCGCTTCAGCGCCCTGCCGGTCGTGGACCGCGAGTACCGGCTCGTCGGGATCATCTCGACCCTCGACGTCCTGCGCGCCGAGGTCGACGGACGGGCCGACGCCCGCGTCGGCCAGGTGATGACCCGCGACCCCATGACCGCCACGCGGGACACCGCGGTCTCCATCCTCGCCCACCGGCTGCGCCACTACGGCGAGCGCCGCGTGATGCCGATCGTGCAGCGCGGGATCCTCGTCGGGGTCGTCACCCGCGGCGACCTGCTGCGCCCGCCCGAGCGGCGGTCATTCTTCGACCGCCTGCTCGGCGCCGAGCCGGTCGACCTCGACACGCCGATGGCCGACCAGCCCCGGGTGGGCACCACCGCCGGCGAGGTGATGACGCCGCGCGCCGACCTCGTCGTCGCCACCACCGACACCCCCGTCGACGTCGCCGCCGCGGCGCTCTCGGCCAACCGGCTCACCGCGCTGCCCGTCCTCGGCCGCGACGACCGCCTGCTCGGCATCGTCAGCGAGGCCGACCTGGTGACCGACGACCTCTCCGGGCGCCGGAGCCCGCTCCCGGCCGTCGTCGGCGACGCGATGACGACCCCCGTGACCGCGGTGCGCCACGACGTGCCGCTGGTGAAGGTCGCGCGGAAGATGATCGAGTACCGGCGGCGGGTGTTCCCGGTGCTCGGCGACGACGGCCGGGTGATCGGCATGGTCAGCCGGGGCGACCTGCTGCGCGCCGACTCCCCGCCTCCGCCCACAGCGCAACTCGCGTGACGCTGTCCACGTCGGCCTGCGTGTCGGCCTGCGGTGCTGGACGGTGTCCTCGAGGGACGAGGCGAGCAGGCGGGAGCAACGGGTGAGCGACGAGTCCGCGGGGACGTCCGGGCGGGACGACACCCTGGTGAGCCCGCTGGTCCCCACCGACCCCGACGACGCCGCGTCCCGCACCTGGACCGGCGCCCCGGTCCCGGCGGGCTACACCGACATGATCGACGAGCTCCGGGAACTCCTGGATCGCGTCGCGGTCGCCGCGCCGAGCGACGAGGTCGTCGCCGACACCACCAAGGCCATCGCCCAGCTGAACACGTGGCTGGCCGAGTACGAGGTCGCCGAGACCGAGCGGATCGCCGGACGGATCCTCACCGCGCCGGGCCGGGCCCAGCTCGCCGCTCCCCCGTTCCAGCTGGACGAGGTGCGCGACGACCGGGCGTCCGGGCGCGTGCGGTTCGGGGCGCACTTCCTGGGCAGCAACGGCGTCGTCCACGGCGGCGCCATCCCGATGCTGTTCGACGACCTGCTGGGGCGGCTCGCCGTCGTCGGCGGCCGGCCCCGCTCGCGCACCGCCTACCTGCACGTCGACTACCGGTCGGTCGCGCCGATCGACACCGACCTGCGGTTCGAGGCCTGGGTCGAGCGCGAGGAGGGCCGGAAGCGCTTCATGCAGGGACGACTGCTCGACGGGGACCGGGTCTGCGCGGAGGCCGGCGCCCTGTTCGTCGCGCTCCGGCCGGGCGCAAGGTAGGTGTGCTTCGCGCACGTGACGTGCCAGGATCGACGCTGTGCCAGGACCGGGAGTGCGACTCGTGCGCCGCACGTACGTCGATCTCCTGCGCGTGGTGACCGACGGCTGTCGCCGGCCCTCCGGCCGCTGACCCCGTCCGTCGACGCGCCCGCCCCGGGCCGTCCATCCCCTCGAGGAACCCCGTGTCCGTCACCACCACGCGCCCCGTCCAGCCGCCGTCGGATCGCCACCGGGACCGGCGCCCGCCCCGCGCGCTCGCCCGCGCCGTCGTACTCGCCCTGCGCCGGCTCCACGAGGCCCAGGGTGGCGACGTCCGGCAGCGCTGGGCGCGGTACCGCGGGATGGAGGACGCCTTGCGCGCCGCGCTCGACACGCAGTCGGCGACGGAGTGCGACGCCGTCCCGGCGGTGCGGATCGCGTGCGCCTACCTCGCCGCGGGCGACGCCGAGGAGGCCTTCGCCGCGTTGCTGACCGCCAACGACAAGCTGCGCTGAGAACGCCTCGCCCGCGGGACGCGGGAGTGCCGGAAACCCTGCCCAACGGTCAGGGTTTCCTCCGCGTCGACGGTCCCCCGCCTCGCGCGCACCGAGCGCTCCTGGGAGATCACACTCGCCTGACCCACGGTGTGAGGGAGTCGATGCCGGGCTTTTCACCGTGGTCGGCAGAGGGCACTCTGACCGCATGATCGGCAGCCCCGGCCCGGAGCGCGCGCGTGGTCGCGTCCTCCCCCGGGTGCCGCTGGCCCGTCGTCGTCACGTCGACCACGGCCGCCGTCGCACGCAGGCCTGTCCGGCCTGATCAGCGCACCTCTCCCCGGCCCGCCCGCCACCGGCCCGTCGGGGACGACCTCTGCGCCCGGCCGGACCGCGATCGCCCACGTCCGGCCCCGGCGCGCGCCGCACGCCCCGCCGGCCACCGCCCGCCGTCGGGACCGACATCCCTGCGAGGGCCCGCGATGACCACGACCCCTGCCACCAGGACCGACGAGGAGCGCACCGAGCCACCCGCCCGGGCGCGGACGGTGCTGATCGCCTCGCTCATCGGCACGACGATCGAGTGGTACGACTTCTTCCTCTTCTCCACCGCGGCGAGCCTCGTCTTCCCGAAGCTCTTCTTCCCCGCCGGCGACGAGACCGTCGGGACGCTGCTGTCGTTCGCGACGTTCGCGATCGGCTTCGTCGCGCGCCCGATCGGTGGGCTGATCTTCGGACACCTCGGTGACCGGCTCGGGCGGCGCGCGACCCTCGTCGCGACGATGGCGATCGCCGGGGTCGCGACCGCCCTGATCGGCGTGCTCCCCTCCTACGCCGCGATCGGGCTGTGGGCGCCTCTGCTGCTCGTCGCGCTGCGCGTGCTCGGCGGCATCGCGCTTGGGGGTGAGTGGGGCGGGGCGGTCCTCATGGCCGTGGAGTACGCACCCCCGGGCCGGCGCGGGCTGTGGGGCTCGAGCCCCCAGATCGGCCTGGGCCTCGGCCTCGCGCTCGGGACGGGAGCCTTCGCCCTGCTAGGCGCCGCCATGGACAACCAGGACTTCCTGGCGTGGGGCTGGCGGATCGCCTTCCTCGTCAGCATCGTGCTCGTGGCGATCGGGCTCGTCGTCCGGCTGCGGGTGTTCGAGACCCCCGCCTTCCGGCGCATCCAGGGCGGGGCCGAGATCTCCCGGGTGCCCGTGGTCGACGTCGTCCGGGAGCCCGCCTCGCGGCGCAACCTCCTGCTCGGCCTGCTCGCGCGCTGGGGCGAGGGTGCGGCCTTCAACACCTGGGGTGTCTTCGTCCTCACCTACGCGGTCACGACCGTGAAGATGCCCAAGGTCGAGGTCCTCATCGCGGTGACCGTCGGCGGGCTCGTCAGCGCCGCGGTCGTCCCGATCGCCGGACGCCTCGCCGACCGTTTCGGGCGCCGCGCGGTCTTCGCCACCGGGTGCGCCGTGTTCGGCCTCGCCGTCTACCCGGCCTTCGCGGGGCTGGGCACCGGGTCGTTCGCCGTGGTGCTCGCCCTCCTCGTCGTGACCCTCGGCCTCGTGTACGGCATCCAGTCCGGCTCCGAATCGACCCTGTTCGCCGAGCTGTTCCCGACGCGGACCCGCTACACCGGCATGTCGCTGGTCTTCCAGGGCAGCGGGATCTACGCGTCGGGTCTGACGCCGCTCATCCTCACCTCGCTGCTGGCGGTGGCGGGCGGGTCGCCGTGGTTGGCCTGCGCCTTCCTCGTCCTCACCGCCGTCATCAGCATCGTGTCGACGGTGTTCCTGCGGCCGGTGGTCGATCTCTGAGCGGATAGGGCCTACGTGCTCCGTTCGCCCGCGCTCGTCACCCTCACGGCCCGGTGGCCAGCCCGCGGGCCTGGAGGATGCGCCGCTCGGCCGGCCGGAAGGCGATCAGCTCGACCCCGATCCCGACGATGAGGATCAGGATGATCGCCGCCATCACCGAGGGCATGTCCGAGAGCGACTCCCCCTGGTTGAGGTAGGCGCCCAGCCCGAAGCCGAGGCTCGGCGACGTCGCGATGATCTCGGCGGCCATCAGCGAGCGCCACGAGAACGCCCAGCCCTGCTTGAGCCCCGCGAAGAACCCGGGCAGCGCCGCGGGCAACATGATCAGGCGGGCAGCCTGGAACCGCGTGGCGCCCATCGCGTACCCCACCCGCGGCAGCAGCGGGGGCACCTGCTCGATCCCCGACACCAGCCCGTTCGCGATCGAGGGCACCGCGCCCATGAGGACGACGAAGTAGATCGTGCCGTCGGTCAGCCCGAACCACAGCACCGCGGCCGGCACCCAGGCCACCGACGGCAGGCTCTGCAGGCCGGTGAGGACGGGCCCGATCGCGGACCGCACCAGCGGCACCGTCGCCACCAGGAGTCCGAGGGGCGTCCCGACGATCACCGCGAACAGGAAGCCCAGCACGGCCCGGCTGATCGAGGTCCAGATGATCGACAGCGCCTGCCCGCCGGCGAACTCGTTCCCGATCGTGCCGAACACCGCGGCGGGCGCGGGCAGCTTGAACTCCGGCAGGATCGCCGACGCCCAGAGGATCTGCCAGACCACGACGAACAGGGCCACCGCCACGATCGGCGGCACGACGCTCGTCAGGAACCGCCGCCACCACGGCACCCGCCGCTCGGTGGGGGTGTCGAGCGCGTCGAGCCCCCGCCCGACGTCGATCGATCCGTCGACCTCACCCGCGTCGCGCTCCTCGGTGATCACCCCATGGTCGTCACCGGCCATGGGCGGAGATCACCTCGCGCAGCTCGGTGGTGATGTGCCCGTGCAGCTCCTCAGGGTCGGCGTCCGTGCCCCACTCGCGCACGACCCGGCCCGGCCGCGAGGACAGCAGCACGACCCGCTCGGCCAGCCGCACCGACTCCCGGACGTCGTGGGTGACGAACAGGATCGTCGTGCCGGTAGCCTCCCAGACGCGCAGCAGCTCGGCCTGCAGGAAGTCGCGGGTGATGGCGTCGAGCGAGCCGAACGGCTCGTCCATGAGCAGGACGCCGGGCTCCACCTCGGTCGCGCCCGAGCCCGCCGTCCCGGTGGCCGCCGCGAGCGCCCGGGCGAGCGCCACCCGCTGGCGCATGCCGCCGGAGAGCTCGTGCGGCCGCTTCTCGGCCTGGCCCTCCAGGCGGACCAGGCTGAGCAGTTCGCGGGCGCGCTCCCTCCGCGCGGACCGGCTGACCCCCGCGAGGCGCAGCGGCAGCTCGACGTTGCGGCCCGCGGTGAGCCACGGCAGCAGCGCCGCCTCCTGGAACATCACCGCCGGCCGGGCGGTGCTGCGGTCGACCGTGCCCGAGGTCGGCGTGTCCAGCCCGGCGACCAGGTTGAGCAGCGTCGACTTGCCGCACCCCGACGCCCCGAGCAGGCACACGAACTCCCCGGGCGCGACGGTGAGGTCGACGCCGTCGAGCGCGACGACCGCGTCGGCACCGGACCCGAACACCTTCGAGACGTCCGTGACCTCGACGGCGGGCGGGCCGGTGCGCGGGGCGGGGCGCGAACGGTCCAGCGTGGCGGTCATGGGGCTGCCCTCCGAGGGTGGGTCACTTCTGGTCGAGACCGGCGGTGTCGACGGTGGGACGGCCCGCCGCGGTCAGCACCTGGTTGAGCGGCCCGACGTCGAACAGGCCCTTGGTGTTGGTCGCGGACTGCGCGGTCCCCGCCGTCACCGCGTCCTGCGCGAGCTGCGGGAAGAGCGGGGCCAGCGGGTCGGGGTTGAGGCTGACCGTGCTCCACGCCCGGTCCAGGACGTTCTGCGGCAACGGCTTGCTGCCGGCGGCGCCGAGCCCGGCGTTGGCGGCGGCCTTCGCGGCGTTCGGGTCAGTGGCGCCGAGCTGCTCGGCCGCGACGAGGCCCTTGAGGAAGGCCGCGACGGTGGCCGGGTGGGCCTGGACGAAGTCGGTGCGGGCGATGACGACGGTGGTGGGGAACTGGCCGTTGGGCCACAGCGTCCGCTCGTCGATGAGCTGGGTCGCGCCGGCCTGGAGCACGAACTGCGACGCGTAGGGCTCGGGCAGCCACCCCCCGTCGAGCTGGCCGGTCTTGTACGCGTCGAGGGCGCGGGCGTTGTCGATGTTGACGACCTCGACGGCGCCCGGCCCGGTGCCGATCGGCAGGTTGTTGCCCTTGAGCCACTTCTTGAGCGCGATGTCCTGGGTGTTCGCGAGCTGCGGCGTCGCGATCTTCTTGCCCAGGAGCTGCTGCGGGCTCGTGATGCCCGGCCGCACGACGAGCTGGGCGCCGCCCGACGTGGCGCCGGAGATGACGCGGATGCCGTCGGGGTTCTGCTTGTAGGCGTTGATCGCCGGACCGGACCCGATGAAGCCGACGTCGATGGAGTTGCCCAGCAGCGCCGCGGTCTCGGCGGGGCCGGCGTTGAACGTCTGCGTCGCGAGCTTGGTCTGGCCGAGGTTCTGCGCGAACAGGCCGTTCTGCACCCCGATGAGGGCGCCGGCGTGGGTGATGTTCGGGAAGTAGCCGAGGCGCAGCTGCGCGGCGGGGCCCTGGTCGGCCACGGGGGCGGGGGCGGACTCCTGGGCACGGGTGCAGCCGGCGGCGAGGGCGAGGGCGACGAGCGCGGCGGCGACGACAGCGAGCGCGCGACGGGGACGGGATCGGGTCACGGGTCGGGGTTCTCCTGGGGCGGCCCCACGCGCGAGTCGGCGGGGTCGTGGACGGGGGACGGCGAGGGTCCGCGGCGCACGTCGGGGTCGGCGTCGTCAGGCGGGTGACGTCGCCGGGCGCGGGTGCGCGGGCGTCAGGAGAACAGACAGGCGCAGCTGTACACGCGGCCGAAGTCGACGTGGCGACGGGCCACGAGGAGGACTCCGGCGGTCATGGTCTGCAAGCCTGCCATGCGCCGCGCCCTCCTGCCACGTTCGTGATCCGGACGACGCAGCGTCGATCCGCGCCCGGACCCGATGGAGGCGGGCCGCCAGCCCTGGTGATCACGTCTTCGGTGGCGACACGCCCAAGCGGCGCCAGGACACGCCGCACAGGTTCAGATCATGAACGCGCGCCGCCGTTCGGCGAGCGCATCGAGCACGTTCGTCAAGACCTGGTCGGGGTTCTCGGTGAGCTCGTGCCAGTTGGTGCGGATCACCAGCCAGCCCTCGAGGACCAGGGCGTTCTGCCGGTCGGTGTCCCGCAGAAAGGCGCGAAGGTCGCGGTGGTAGGCCCACCCGTCGATCTCCACGAGCACCTTCAACTCGTCGAAGGCCAGGTCGAGCAGGGCCTGTCCGTAGCCATGGAGCCACACCGGTCGGTCAGCCCGCCACCCGGTGATCCCGGCCGCCGTCAGAACGCGGTGAGCCACTCGCTCGGTCCGGGAGCGAGCCCCGCCGGCCGCCAGGCGCAGCAGCTCGGCGCAGCGGGTGGCCCCGTGGCGGCCAGTGGCGCGACGATGCGCCCGCAGCAGCGCCTCGAGGTCCACCGCCCGCTGTTGGAGGAGTCGGTCCATCAGCCGCGCTCCCGCCGGGAGGTCGAGACCCGCCACGGCGGCCAGCACCGCCGGGGCCTTCTTGCTCACCGCCACCCCGTCCACCACCACGCGGTCCTCGGGCGGGCCGCTCGACGCAGCAGCCGCACACCAGGACGGGGCCGGGGCTGGCGCTGCTGGTCGACGGCGAGCTCGATCCGCGCGGGCGCGGTGTCGATCAGCCGCCACCAGGACAACGCCGTGCTCCCGACCAGCGTGGCGTCCGAGCCCACCGAGAGCGTGGCGGCGCGGATGCGGGCTCGAGGCGTGTCGGGGTGATCGGCAGCGCGCAGGACGCCGCGCATCACCGGCACGAGCTCTCCGCGGGCGACCTTCGCCGCCAGGGCCGCCGAGCTGTAGCCGATCTCGGGCTCCCGACGATTCCGTGACCGAGACTTCAGCGGCGTTTCCTGGCGCCGCTTGGGCGTGTCGCCACTGAGCTCATGATCATGACGGACGGTCGCGGGGGCCTACGCGAAGCAGGTCAGCGGGCCGCCGTGGTAGGTGACCATGTCCCCGAGCGCGGCGAACACGTCGATCGACCCGCCCCGCTCGAGCCCGTCGAGCTCGGCGTAGGCGCGGTGGAGGTTCCCGACGATGCGCTCCGCGTCGGGCCAGTCGGCGAACCGGCCGAGATCGGTGTCGCGGGCGGCGTCCAGCGGGCTCACCCCGGCCGCCCGGCCGCGCTCGGCGACGTCGAGCACGAAGCGCAGGTAGTCCAGGGTCGCGTCGAGCGGCGCGCGGTCGTGGAACACCGGGCCGTGGCCGGGCACGGTGGTCTGCGCGGCCAGGGGCGCCAGCACGTGCTCCAGGACATCGACCGCTCCCGTCACCGACCCCATCAGCAGGAACGGCGTGCCCCCGTTGAACACGAGGTCGCCGCAGAAGAGCGTCGAGCGCTCGGGGAACCAGACGATCGAGTCGTTGGTCGTGTGCGCCGGGGTCCCGACGTGGACCACCTCGGCCCGCAGGTTGCCGACGTGCAGCGCCACGCGGTCGGTGAAGGTCAGGAACGGCGGGTCGAGGGGCAGGTCGCCCCAGTCCGGGTTCTGCCAGAACGGCAGCTCGCGGGCGGGCCCGAACGCGATCGCCTCGGCCCGCGCCTTCTCGTGCGCGACGATCGTGGCCCCGCCGAACAGCGCGTTGCCGAAGGTGTGGTCGCCGTGGTGGTGGGTGTTGACCAGGGTCCGGACGGGGGCGGCCGAGACCGACGCGATCGCGTCGAGGAACGCACGGGTGCGCCGCTCGGTGGCGCACGAGTCGACCGCGACGACGCCCTGCGGCCCGACGACGAAGCCCGTGTGTTGATCCACCAGGTGCCGTCGGGCTGGACGTAGGCGTGGATGCCGTCGGACACCTCCTCCAGCCGGGGCGGGCCGGGCTCGGTGATGTCGTCGTGACGGGCGCTCATGGCCACGTTCCTAGCGCACCGGATCGGCTTCACCCGGGTGCCGCGTGTCGTCCGTCGCGCCGGGACGCCGTCGTCGCCAGGATCGACGCCCATGGAGAGCCGCCGCCGCACCGTCCTGCTCGGCGCGACCGGGGCGGCCGCGCTCGCGGCCACGGGGTGCGCGACGTCGGCGCCGGCGCCCGCCGCCCCGTCGTCACCACCCCCGTCGTCACCACCCCCGTCGTCACCACCCCCGCCGTCACCAGCCCAGACGGTCGCGACGGCCGTCGACCTCGCCGCCCCGCCCGCCCAGGTGATCGCCCGGACCGCCGACGTCCCGGTCCTGTGCTGGCACCAGCTGCGCGACTGGCGCCCCGACGACTCGGCCTCCGCCCGGGCCACCCTCATCTGCCCGCCGGCCGCCTTCCGCGCGCAGCTCGACGCGCTCCGCGACTCCGGCCACACCACGATCTCGCCCGACCAGCACCTCGCGCACCTGACCACCGGCGCGCCCCTGCCACCGAAGCCCGTGCTGCTGACCTTCGAGACTCCCAGGGCAGCCAGATCACCACGGGCGTCCCGGAGCTGGCCCGCCACGGCATGCACGCCGCGTTCTTCGTCGTGACGGTGCCGTTGGGCAAGCCGAAGTGGATGAGTCGCGACGACGTCCGGCGACTGCACGACGCCGGGCACACCGTCGCCGCCCACACCTACGACCACCACCGCGCCGACCGCTACACCGGCACCGACTGGGACACCCAGCTCGTGCAGCCCCGGGCCACGCTGGAGGCGATCACCGGCGCCCCGGTGCGGCACTTCGCCTATCCCTACGGCGACTGGGACGCCTCCGACTTCGCCCACCTCGACCAGGCCGGGTACGTCACCGGCTACCAGCTCGCGGAGCGCCCGGTGGACCCGACGCGGCCGCTGCTCACGCTGCGGCGGACGCTCGTCGGGTCGACCTGGGACGGCCCGGCGCTGCTCGCCGCGATGACCCGGCCCTGAGGTGATCTCAGGTGAGCGCCTTCGCCCGCGCCGCCACCCCGGCCGAACCGGCCAGCCCCGCCCCCAGCGCGGCCAGCGCGACCCCGACCCCGGACCGCTCCGTGCCCAGTGCGTGGTCCAGCGACAGGTCACCGGGACCCTCGGCGGCGACGGCCAGGGCGGCCGCCGTCAGGACCGCGTTGTACTCCCACCCACCCTTGGTCACCCAGGGGCCGTTGGCCTTGTGCACGTGGAAGACCGCAGAGCCCATCGCCCCGGTGATCATGGTCGCGGCGAGCGGGGTCGCGAGCCCGGCCGCCAGCAGCGCGCCGCCGCCGGCCTCGGAGACCCCGGCGGCGACGGCGTTGTCCCGTCCCGGCTTGAGCCCCATTCCCTCGAAGCCCTGGGCGGTGCCGTCGATCCCGCCGCCGCCGAACCACCCGGCCAGCTTCTGCATGCCGTGGCCGAAGAACAGCAGCCCGACCACGAGCCGCAGCACCAGCATCCCGATCTTCACGAGCACTCCCGTCACTGCACGGACAGTTGTCTCATCAACCTAGACCCGGGCGCGGTGCGGCGCTCCGGGGGGAGACGGACGAGGGTCACATGCGCCTGGGGTCCCAGATAGGTGCACACTACAATCGTTCTGCTCGTTGCCCTGACTAACGAATCGGACGGCCCATGACGACGACGGCGACCGCCTCCGCGCCCGTCTCGCGCGCCCATCCGGACCACCCCGGCTACAAGTGGCTCGCGTTGTCGAACACCACGCTCGGCGTGCTGATGGCGACGATGAACTCCTCGATCGTCCTCATCTCGCTCCCCGCGATCTTCCGCGGCATCGGTATCAACCCGCTGCAGCCCGGCAACATCAGCTACCTGCTGTGGATGATCATGGGCTACATGCTGGTCACCGCGGTGCTGGTGGTCACGCTGGGCCGCTTCGGCGACATGTACGGCCGCGCGAAGATCTATAACGCGGGCTTCGCCGTCTTCTCGATCGCCTCGATCGCGCTC
Organism: Actinomycetospora sp.; assembly: GCF_036497585.1. Taxonomy (GTDB): domain Bacteria; phylum Actinomycetota; class Actinomycetes; order Mycobacteriales; family Pseudonocardiaceae; genus Actinomycetospora. The sequence continues at coordinate 15,329 of NZ_DASXJD010000116.1, forward strand.
GCCCTCGACCCTTTCTCCGGGGGCGGCGGGGCGCTGTGGCTGATCCTCATCCGGGTCGTGCAGGGCATCGGCGGCGCCATGCTCATGGCCAACTCGACGGCGATCCTCACCGACGCCTTCCCGGCCGAGCGCCGCGGCTTCGCGATCGGCACCAACTCGGTGGCCGCGATCGGCGGCTCGTTCATCGGTCTGCTCGTCGGCGGCGTGCTCTCCGAGGTCGACTGGCGCCTGGTGTTCTGGGTGAGCGTGCCCTTCGGCGTCATCGGCACCGTCTGGGCCTACAAGACGCTGCGCGACCCGGCCGGCCGTCGTGCCCACAAGATCGACTGGTGGGGCAACCTGACCTTCGGCGTCGGGCTGATCCTGCTGCTCGTGGGCGTCATCTACGCGATCCAGCCCTACGGCGGGCACGCCGAGGGCTGGACGAGCCCGTTCGTCCTGACCTGCCTCATCGCCGGCGTCGTCGTCCTCGTGATCTTCTGCTTCGTGGAGGCGCGGGTCGACCAGCCGATGTTCAACCTGCGGCTGTTCCGGATCCGGGCGTTCTCCTCGGGCCTGGTCGCGACGCTGATGAGCGCGCTGTCCCGCGGTGGCCTGCAGTTCATGCTCATCATCTGGCTGCAGGGCATCTGGCTGCCGCTGCACGGCTACGAGTACGAGCAGACCCCGCTGTGGTCGGCGATCTACATGCTGCCGCTGACCATCGGCTTCCTGGTGTCCGCGCCGATCTCGGGCGTGCTCTCCGACCGGTTCGGCGCGCGGCTGTTCGCCACCGGCGGCCTGGTCATCGTGGCCCTGACCTTCGTCGGCCTGCTCATGGTGCCGACGGACTTCAACTACTGGGTCTTCGCGCTCATCCTCTTCGTCAACGGCGTCGGCTCCGGTCTGTTCATCTCCCCCAACATGACGGGGATCATGAACTCGCTGCCCGCCGACCAGCGTGGCGCCGGCAGCGGCATGATGTCGACGCTGCAGAACTCGGGCATGGCGCTCTCGATCGGCATCTTCTTCTCGATGCTCATCGCGGGCCTGGCCTCGTCGATGCCGAGAGCGCTGTTCTCCGGGCTGACGGCCCAGCACGTCCCGACGGCCGTCGCCCAGCAGGTGGCCGGGCTGCCGCCGGTCGGCACCCTGTTCGCCGCGTTCCTCGGTTACAACCCGATGCAGGAGATCCTCGGCCCGCAGGTGCTCGGGGCGCTCCCGCCGGAGAACGCCGCCACGCTCATCGGCAAGCAGTTCTTCCCCAACCTCGTCACCGGGGCCTTCCACGACGGCCTCGTCGTGGTGTTCTCCGTCGCCATCGGGGTCTGCCTGATCGGCGCCCTCGCCTCGCTCTTCCGCGGCGGCAAGTACGTCCACCAGGACGTCGCCGACGACGAGCGGGTCGAGCCCGCCGAGGGCGACCCGGCCGGCCCGGCCCTGCCGGCCCCGACCGTCGACCACGTCGCACAGCACGCCGCCCCGGTGGAGTCCCGGCCCGCCGTGGCCGCGGCGGGGAACGGACAGCGGAACGGCAACGGGCACACCAACGGTTCCCGGCCTCGTCCGGCGCCCGCCCCGGCCCCCGGGTCGAACGGCGGCGCCGGCCTCGTCTCGGGCCACGTCACCACCCCCGACGGGCGTCCGGTGGGCGCGACTCTCACCGCGACCGACTCGAGCGGCCGCCAGCTGGGCCGCGCGCGCACCGACGCCGAGGGCGCCTTCACGCTGCACGCCAGGCCGGGCTCGGCCCTGCTGATCTGCTCGGCCCCGGGTCACCGGCCGCGGGCCGAGACGGTGACGATCGGCACCGGCGGCGTGCGCCACGACGTCCTGCTGGATCCCTCGGACCGGGCGGCGCGGACGCCGGTGGCCGGCAGCTAGGTGGCCTCCGGCCTCGTGAGCACTATTCCGCCCTATGACACGGAATAGTGCTCACAGGCGCGGAGCGCACCTGTGACCCACGGAGCACGCACGCGGCGCGGGCCGTACGGCGGGCGCAGACTCGAAGGCGATGAGCGAGCTCCTGTCCCCCGCTGCCGCGTCGACGACGACGGGCCTCCCCGTGCTCGACCTGCGCCGGCTCCACGGCCCCGACCGGCCGGCGCTGCTCGACGAGCTGCGTCGTGCGGCGCGTGACGTCGGGTTCTTCGTCGTCACCGGGCACGGCGTCGACCCGGCGCTGAAGGCCTCGCTCGACGAGACGGTCCGACGCTTCTTCGCCCTGCCCGTCGCCGAGCGGCGCCTCATCGAGAACACCGGCTCGCCGCACTTCCGCGGGTACAGCCGCGTCGGGACCGAGCAGACCGCCGGGGCGGCCGACCAGCGCGAGCAGATCGACGTCGGGCCCGAGCGGGAGGCGCTCCCCCGCAACCCCGGCGACCCCGCCTGGACCGGCCTCGTCGGACCCAACCGGTGGCCGACGGCGCTGCCGGGGCTCCGGACCGCGGTCCTCGCGTGGCAGGCCGAGGCGCTCCGGGTCAGCCGCGAGATCCTCCGCGCCCTCGCGGAGTCGCTCGGCCGGCCCGCCCAGCACTTCGACCGCTGGTTCGACGACGAGTCCCACCTGCACCTCAAGGTCATCCGTTACCCGGGCGGCACGACGAGCCGGCAGGGCGTCGGCGCGCACAAGGACTACGGCTTCCTCGCGCTGCTCCACCAGGACGCCGTCGGCGGCCTGCAGGTCCAGCTCCCCGACACCCCCGACGGCGCGCCGGGCGGGTGGATCGACGCCTCGCCGGTGGCGGGCGGTTACGTCGTCAACATCGGCGAGATGCTCGAGATCGCCACCCGCGGCTACCTCACCGCCACCCGGCACCGCGTCACCAGCCCGCCGGCGGGCACCGACCGCTACTCCGTGGCCTTCTTCCTCGGGCCGCGCCTGGACGCCGTCGTCGAGCCGCTGACGCTGCCCGGGGCGCTCGTCGCCGAGCTCGGCGAGGACCACGACCCCGACGCCTACGACCCCGCGCACGACCCGGACAACCCGCTGCACGCCGCCTACGGCGACAACGCGGTCCGCGGCTGGGTCCGCTCCCACCCCGACGTCGCGCGGCGCTGGGGGTGGGCATAGGTGCGCTCCGCCTAGGGTCGGCGACCATGAGCGAACTGGTGCACCTCGCCGTCGAGGCCGGCCGCGCGACCATCACCCTCGACTCGCCGGCGAACCGCAACGCGCTGTCGGCCCAGCTGCGCCGTGAGCTGCGCGAGCACCTCGACGCCGCGCTCGGAGACGACGCGGTGCGCGTCGTCGTCCTCACCCACACCGGCTCCGTGTTCTGCTCCGGGATGGACCTGCGGGAGTCGCGGGGCGCGGGCGCCGGGGACCAGGGCGTGCACGAGTTCCCGGGCATCCTGCAGACGCTCTGGCACTCGCCCAAGCCCGTCATCGCGCGGATCGCCGGGCCCGCCCGCGCCGGCGGGGTGGGCCTCGTGGCCGCCTGCGACATCGCCGTCGCGGCCCGCGCCGGCGACGGCACGCGGGGCGCGACCTTCGCGTTCAGCGAGGTCCGCATCGGTGTCGTGCCCGCCGTCATCTCGGTGACCGTGGTGCCGCGCCTGCTCCCCCGCGCCGCCGAGGAGCTCATGCTCACCGGTGAGATCTTCGACGCCGACCGGGCGGCCGCGATCGGCCTGGTCAACCGGGCGGTCGACCCCGCCGCGCTCGACACCGAGGTGGACCGCTTCACCGACATGCTCGCGCAGGGCGGCCCGAAGGCGCTGGCCGCCACGAAGGCGATGCTGCGCCGCACGCCGGCGGCCGACATGGCTGACGACTTCGACGCCATGCTGCGCCTCTCCGCGGAGTTCTTCGCGTCCGAGGAGGGCCAGGAGGGGATGGCCGCGTTCGCCGAGAAGCGGGCGCCGAGCTGGGTCCCGAAGGGCTGAGGAACGACCCGCCGAGAAAATTCGTCGGCCCGACCCCTCAAGCCTGATCGGGGGTCCGCCGATGGAGTGGTGTGTTCCCGCTCATGGACCGTCAGTCGTTCGTCCGGCCGGACGCCCCGACACCCTGGGGGCACGGCATCACCCGAGGGAGCGTCGCCGCCCGCCCGGCGGCCGCGGTCTCCGCCACCGTCCCGGCCGCGCGTGCACCGCACGCCGACGCGCCGGTGGCCGGTGGGCTCTTCACCCCGGCCGGCGGCCTGGGGGCGGTCGGCGAGCACCTCTCGGTGCTGCTCGTGGACGCCGAGGCGGCCCGCCGCGAGGTCGTGGCGCACTCGCTCGTCGGCGCGGGGGCGGGCCACGTCGTCGAGGTCGCCTCGTCGGAGCAGGCGCGGGCGCGGGTGCTCGCCGGGCCGCCCTGCGAGCTCGCCGTCGTCGACCTCGACCTCCCCGACGGCGGGGCCCTCGACCTGATCGGCGAGCTGCGCGCGCAGGGCTGGCGCACCGTCGTCTTCGGCGGGCCCGACGACCCCGGCGCGGCCCGGGAGGCCTTCCACGCGGGCGCGCTGGCCTACCTGCTGACGTCGTCATCGGCGGGGATCGGTGGGGCTGCCCGCCGCTTCCTCGAGCCGGGCCCGTCCGCGGGGGGACGCCAGTCCGGCGGCGCCCGGGTGCCCGGTGTCGACGACACCCCGTGCGAGCTCTCCTCCCGCGAGGTGCAGGTGCTCCAGTCGGTGGCCGACGGCCAGTCCAACCACGAGATCGGCGCGGAGCTGGGGCTCTCCGCCCTCACGGTGAAGAGCCACCTCTCGCGCATCGGGCGCAAGCTCGGCACCGGCGACCGGGCCCGGATGGTCGTCCTCGCGATGCGCGCCGGGGTGGTGCGCTGAGCAGCGCGCTCAGCGCAGGTTGAGCACGATCACCAGCACGATGAGCACGACGAGGGTGCCGGTCACCCAGAGCCGCGCGTAGCGGCGGTCCACCGGCTCAGTCCCCGGGACCGCGGCGCCGCTCGAGGGCGGCGAGCCGCCAGGCGACGGTCCGCTCCACGACCGAGTCGATGCTCGCGGCGATCCCCCAGCACAGCGGGCCGAGGACGCCGACGACGAGGATCACCTGGAGGGTGAAGTCGAGCTGGGTGAGCCACAGCTCGACCCCGTCCCACCAGGTCGCGACGGCGTGCAGCACGCCGGACAAGGTACGCGGGCGCCGGTGACGACGAGGTGGGAGGTTGACCGGCCGCGACGCGCGGAGCAGCGTCGCCGGTGTGCCTGTCGAGTTCCTCGGGATCGCCGCCACCAACGACGGGTCGGAGACCCACCCGCGCTCGGGTGGCGCCTTCGACGCCGACTACACCCTGCGCCTCGCCGCGACCCACGCCGAGAACGACTGGGACCGCGTCCTGACCGCCTACTCCTCGGGCAGCCCCGACCCGGCGCAGGCCGCCGCCTACATCGCCGACCACGTCGACGGCCTGCAGCTGCTCGTCGCGCACCGCCCGAACCTCTCGATCCCGACGTTCGCCGCGAAGACCTTCGCCACGCTGGACCACATGTCCGGCGGGCGGGTCACCGTCCACGTGATCACCGGCGGCAACGACCACGAGCAGCGCCGCGAGGGCGACACCCTGTCCAAGGACCAGCGCTACGGCCGCACCCGCGAGTACATGCAGATCCTCAAGGCGGCCTGGACCCGCGACGAGCCGTGGGACTTCGCCGGCGAGCACTACGCCTTCGCCGACTTCCGGGCGGACGTCAAGCCGCTGCAGCAGCCGCGGATCCGGCTCTCGTTCGGCGGCTCGTCGGACGCCGCGTACGCCACCGGCGGAGCCGAGGCCGACATCTACGCCCTGTGGGGCGAGCCGCTCGCCGACACCGCGGGGCAGATCGCGACGGTGCACGCCGCCGCCCGCGCGGCGGGGCGCACCACGATGCCGCGCATCCAGGTCGCCTTCCGCCCGATCCTCGGCGCCACCGAGGAGGCCGCCTGGGAGAAGGCGTACGCGACGGTCGCGCGCATCGAGGAGCGCACCGAGGGCGGGACGAAGCCGCTGACCAACCGGCACCGGCTGACCGACCCGGAGAACGCCGGGTCGCGGCGCCTGCTCGCCGTCGCCGAGCGCGGCGAGCGGTTCGACCGGGCGCTGTGGACGGTGACCGCGAAGGCGACCGGCGGCGGGGGCAACTCGACGGCCCTCGTCGGGACCCCGGAGACGGTGGCCGCGGCGCTGCTGGACTACTGGGACCTCGGCGTCGACATCCTGTCGGCCCGGGGCTACGACCTGCTCGCCGACGCCGCGGAGTTCGGCCGCGAGGTCATCCCGATCGTCCGCGAGGAGGTCGCCACGCGGGAGGCCGAGGGCCGCCCCCGCGGGGTCGACGCGCTCGCTGCCTGAGGCCCCCGACGGCATCGCGGCGCGGGGTCGGGGCCGTTAGGTTCGGGCCCATGTTCGCCGTCTATGCGTCCGAGCCCAACGCCGACGACCCCCTCGCCTCCCTGGTGGTGGGCGAGCGGCCCGACCCCGAGGTCCCCGACGGGTGGGTGCGGGTCAAGGTCGAGGCCGCCAGCCTCAACATGCACGACCTGTGGACCCTGCGCGGCGTCGGGATCACCGAGGACCAGTTCCCGATGATCCTGGGCTGCGACGGCGCCGGCACCCTCGACGACGGCACCCCGGTGGTCCTGCACTCGCTGATGGGCGACCCGGACTGGAAGGGCGACGAAACCCTCGACCCGAAGCGCAAGATGCTCACCGAGTGGGCGCAGGGCAGCTTCGCCGACTACGTCGTCGTCCCGAAGCGCAACGCCGTGCCGCGTCCCGAGGGCATGACCGCGGTGGCCGGGGCCGTCATGGGAACCGCGTGGCTCACCGCCTACCGGATGCTGTTCACCAAGTCCGGGCTGCGCGGCGGGCAGACGATGCTCGTCCAGGGCGCCTCCGGCGGGGTCTCGACGGCGCTCATCGCGCTCGGGCGGGCCGCCGGGATGCAGGTGTGGGTCACCGGGCGCACCGACGAGAAGCGCGAGCTGGCGGTGCGCCTGGGCGCCCACCAGGTCTTCGAGTCCAACGCCAAGCTGCCCGGCAAGGTCCAGGCCGTGTTCGAGACCGTCGGCGAGGCCACCTGGAAGCACTCGGTGCGCTCGCTGGTGCCCGGCGGGACGATCGTCTGCTCGGGCGCCACGTCGGGCAACCAGCCCCCCGCCGAGCTCGCGCAGATCTTCTTCCTGCAGAAGAACCTCGTCGGCTCCACGATGGGCACCCTCGACGAGCTGCGCGACCTTCTCGACTTCGTGGCCACCACCGGCATCAGCCCCGAGATCGGCCAGGAGCTGCCGATGACCGAGGCCGCCAAGGGCTTCCAGGCGATGTCCGACGGCGAGACGGCGGGCAAGATCGTCTTCACTCGCTAGCGCTCGTGTGTGCGTGCGTTTCCGTGCTCAGGCACGGAAACGCACGCACAAGCCGGAGGCCAACCATGCGCGTCCTGCTCACTGGCGGCACCAGCGGGCTCGGGCTCGCCATGGCCCGCGCGCTGGTCGACGACGGCGCCCACGTCGTGCTCACCGGGCGCGACGGCGACCGGGCGGCCGCCGTCGCCGGCGAGCTGGGCGGGCCAGGAGCTGCGGGTCGGGCCCACGGTCTCGGCGTCGACGTCCGCGACGAGGACGCCGTGGCCGCGGGCACCGAGCGCGCCGTCGCGCTCCTCGGCGGCCTCGACGTCCTCGTCCTGAACGCCGGAATCGGGATGCGCACCGTCAACCCGCGCTTCCTCACCGACCCGCAGCCGTTCTGGGAGGTCGGCCCGGACGCGTTCCGCGCCGTCGTCGACACCAACCTCACCGGCTACTTCCTCACCGCCCGCGCCGCGCTGCCCGCGCTGCGCGACGGCGGCGGGCGGATCGTCGTCGTCTCGATGAACCACACGACGATGGTGCGGCGCGGCTTCGTGCCCTACGGGCCGTCGCGGGCGGGAGCCGAGGCGCTCGCCCGCGTCATGGCGGCCGACCTCGCCGACAGCGGCGTCACCGTCAACATCCTGTTGCCGGGCGGCGCGACACGGACCGGCATGGTGCCCGAGGAGGCGCCGGTCGAGGGCCTGCTCGACCCGGAGGTCATGGTGCGCCCGCTGCGGTGGCTGTGCTCCGCGGCCGCGGCGGGGGTGCACGACGAGCGTCTCGTGGCCAACGAGTTCGGCGACTGGCTCGCATCACGCGGAATCCGCGATGTTTGATCTTGTGGCGAGCAGGGCATGCCGATGGTCCGAGGGTTGAGCGCACAGTCCCGGTCCGGCACCAGGAACGTCCGCGTCCCCTTTCTCCTGATCTCGACCCCATTCGCGGACTCCGTCGTGCCCTGCCTTTCGCACGCCACCGCGACGTGGTTCATCCGGCAAGCCACCGCGGGCCATCCAGTGCCGTCGTTCCGGCACGTCCCGGAGGTCTGCATGAGCGAGCGCACGAGCGCCTACGACCAGTACGCGCCCCTCCTGAAAGAGCTGGCCGCCTGCTCGGACACCGACCCGCGACGCGACACGCTCGTCTCGCAGCTGGTCGACGCCTACCGGCCGGTCGCCCACAACATCGCCCGCCGCTTCTCCCGGCGCGGCGAGGCCGTCGACGACCTCGAGCAGGTCGCCGCCATCGGCCTGCTGCACGCGCTGCGGCGTTACGACCCGACGCAGGGTCGCGACTTCCTGTCCTACGCCGTCCCCACGATGATGGGCGAGGTCCGCCGGCACTTCCGCGACGCCGCCTGGACGATCCGCACGCCGCGCGGGGTCAAGGACCGCTACCTGCAGGTCGGGACCGCGTCGACGGCGCTGAGCCAGCACCTCGGCCGCGCACCGACGGCCTCGGAGATCTCGGAGCACCTCGGCGTCGACCGCGAGGAGGTCATCGAGGCCATCGCGGCGCACCACTCGTACCGCCCGGACTCGCTCGACTCCACGCTCACCGAGTCGACCGAGACGACGATGGCCGACGTGCTCGGCGCCGACGACCCCGACCTCGACCACGTCGAGAGCCGCGCGCTCGTCCGGGACCTGGTCGGCAGCCTCCCCGAGCGGGAGCGGCGCATCCTCGTCCTGCGCTTCGTCCACGAGCAGACGCAGTCCGAGATCGCCGCGCAGCTCGGCATCTCCCAGATGCACGTCTCGCGGCTGCTCAGCCAGACCCTCGAGCGGCTCCGCGAGCGGGCCCGGGTGCGCGACGCGGCGAACGCCCCTCAGCCGGAGATGGCGGTCGCCAGCATCGCCTGAGCGCAGGCGTCGTTCGCGCGGAAGCTCACGCTGTTCGTGCGGGGCCGGGTGAAGGCACCCGGCAACCGCACGGTGGTGTGCGGGCCGACGGCGAAGAGCCGCGGGTGCGGCTCCTCGTCGGCGCCGGTCAGCACGCGGAAGTCACTGGCGCGGACCGGCACCAGCCCGGTCGAGTGCACGACGAGGGGGGCCTCCCGCTCGTCGACCCGCTCGGCGACCGCGTCCAGCGAGCAAGGCGTCGCGCGCTCCTCGAACCGCAGCGTCTCCTCGTCGAGCACCCCGTGGCGGGTCAGCGAGGCGAGCATCGGGTCCAGGGTGCGCCGCACGCTCGGGGAGGCCAGCCGGGCGTCCACGAAGGTGCGGGCCCGGACCTCACCCTGCAGCGAGGCCCCCGTCGCGACGAACTCCGCCCCGTCGGGACCCTCGTCGACGTCGACCTGGAGCGACGCGCCGAGGAACGTCACGAAGCCGGCGCGGGAGAGGGCGAGCAGCTGGCGCAGCCGCGGCCCGGGCGGGCCGCTGGCCATCGACGAGAACAGGTTCTGCCACCACGACAGGTCGTAGGCCCGCGAGCGCGGCGTCAGCCCGCCCCGGCCGGCGAGCTCCCCCGAGATCATGAACGCCGACAGCAGCGCGGTGAAGGCGCCCAGCTCCGCGGTGTGCGCGGGGTCGACGTGGCGGGCGAGGTCGTCGGCGATGTACTCGCGCAGCTGCTTCTGCAGCGTCTCCGGGTCGGCGAACACCCCGGCGAGCGGCCGGTCGAGACGCTCGAAGTCCAGCCGGTCGGACTCGGCGGGCACCGCCTGCGCGACCAGCGCCTCCCGCTCCTCGGAGTACCAGTCCAGCGCGGCGTAGCGCTCGGCGAACTCGTCCCAGGTGGTGGTGACGCGGCCCGGGTGGCCGTGGTGGAGCTCGTGGTACCAGCCCCAGCCGACCTCCTTGGCGATGAGCGGCCACACGTCCTCGCGCAGGCTCACCTCGCCGCGTGCGAGCAGCTCTTCGACCTGCTCGGGGCCGAAGAACCGCGGCAGCGGCGGGCGGGGGCCGCGCAGGGCGTACTCGGTCTTCGCGTGGTAGGGCACCCCGCGTCCGGAACCGACCTGCAGGAACACCTCGCGGCCCGACGGGACGTACTCGAGCCGACCGCGCCCGGACCCGTCGTCGTCACCTCCGTCACCTCCCACGGCGGGGACCTCCACGAAGCGCCCGCCGCGGCCCTCGTAGAGCAGCACCATGAGGTCGACGAAGGCCAGGCCCATTCCGCGGGCGATCACGGTGCGGCCGGGCTCGATCGCGTCGAGGTCGGAGTCGGTGGTCTGCTCCGGCGGGAAGTACTGCAGCCCGAGCCGGCGCGACTTCTCGACGATCGCGGCCTCGTCGTCGGACGGCGTGGCGTCGAGGTGCCCGGAGGCGAGCACGACGGCGTCGGCGTCGACCTCGACGCTCGTGCCGTCCGACTCGTCGATGCACACCCGGCGCACGTCTCCGTCCACGATCCCGGTGGCGCGCCCGTCGTGCACGTGCACCCGCAGGCCGTCGGGCAGCGTGGCGAGCACGCGGCGCAGCACGAAGTCGAGGTAGTGGCTCTGCAGCTGGCGGGTCGGGAAGGTGGCGGGACCCAGCGCGCGGACCTCGTCGCCGACGCGGCCCTCGGGCACCGACTCGCCCTCGAGCTCGCCGTCCCGGACCTGCTGGGCCCACTCGATGAGGCTGGGGCCGGGGACGATCGGGCCCTCGCAGGTCACGGTGTCGTCGGTGTACATGGTGACGTCGGCGGCCATGGAGTTCATCCACAGCAGCTCGGACTGGGCCGTGCGCCAGATCCGGCCGGCGCCCGGCGGGTAGGGGTCGACGAGGTGGACGTCGAGGGGGTGCTCGGCGTCGACGCCGTGGGCCGGCGCGGAGGCGGCGAGGCGTTCGAGAATCCCGGTCCCCCGGGGACCCCCGCCGACGATCACCAGCGAGCGCGCCATCCGCCGCCCTCCCCTCCGGTCTCCTCCGACGGTAGGCGCGCCGTGGCGCACCCGGCCACTCGGTGTGACGCGCTCCGGGGGGCCGGCATTCCCGGGGGACGACGACCCCTCGTGGCAGCAACGGCACGTTCCTGGCATCTGACGCCAGAACGGCGCCGCTCACCCGCGGCCCGGGCTCCCGTCCGGAACGAGCGAAAGGCCCCCTCGCTCGACTAGATCGAGCGAAGGGGCCCCTCGGTCAGAACCGGGGTCGGACTCAGCGCGGCGTGCGCTCCCGGCGGTCGGGACGGGGGCCGCGCTTGTCAGGGCGAGGTCCCGACGACGGCGCCTCCGAGGCCCGCCGGAGCCCCATCGGCCGGCCGGCGACGCGGGCCCGCTGCAGTCGCTTGACCACGGCGCCCGGGACGTCGGCGGGAAGCTCGACCAGCGTGTGGTCGGGCCGGATGTCGATGTGCCCGATGTGCGCGGAGTCGAGCCCGGCCTCGTTGGCGATGGCCCCGACGATCGCGCCCGGCTTCACCCGCTGGTTGTGGCCGACGTCGATGCGGTAGGTGTCGGTGCCCGAGCCGACGGTCCACGTCGGAGCGGCGGGGCGCTTGCCCTGACCGCGGCCGGGCTTGTCGTCCCGGTCGTTGCGGCCGCGCTTCTCGCCCCGTGCGGGCGGGGCCGGCAGGTCCCCGACCAGCAGCGGCTTGCCGCCCTGGGCCATCCTGGCCAGCGCCGCGGCGAGGTCGATCGGGTCGACGTCGTGCTCGGCGACGTAGTCGTCGATGACCTTGCGGAAGACCGGCAGCGGGTCGCCGCCGTCGTCGTCGGCGCCGAGGGCCGCGGTGATGCGCTCAGCGAACCGGGCGCGGCGGCGGTCGTTGACCTCGTCGGTGCCGGGCACCGACATCTCCTCGACCTTCTGCCGCGTGGTGTTCTCGATCGCGCGCAGCAGCCGGATCTGGCCGCGGGTGACGAACGAGATCGCGTCGCCGGAGCGGCCCGCGCGACCGGTGCGCCCGATGCGGTGCACGTAGGACTCGGGGTCGGTCGGCAGGTCGTGGTTGACGACCAGCGTGATGCGCTCGACGTCGAGGCCGCGGGCCGCGACGTCGGTGGCGACCAGGACGTCGAGCTCGCCGGAGCGCAGGTCGGCGATCGTCTTCTCGCGCTGCACCTGCGACAGGTCACCGGAGATCGCGACCGAGGCGAAGCCGCGGCGGTTGAGGGCCTCGGAGACGTCGGTCGTGTTCTGCCGGGTGCGGACGAACACCAGGGCCGCGTCGAAGTCCTCGACCTGCAGCACGCGGGCCAGGGCGTCGGCCTTGAGCCGATCGGGCAGGACGACGTAGCGCTGGCGCGTGTTCGCCACCGTCGTCGTCTTGCCCTTGATCGAGACCTCTTCGGGCGCGTTGAGGTGCTTGCGGCTGACCTCACGGATCGCCGCGGGCATCGTCGCCGAGAAGAGCGCGACCTGACGGTCGGCCGGCAGCAGCCCGAAGATGTTCTCGACCTCGTCGAGGAAGCCCATCTGCAGCATCTCGTCGGCCTCGTCGAGCACGAAGTACCCGACGTCGCGCAGGTCGAGTGTGCCCTTCTCGAGGTGGTCGGCGACCCGGCCCGGCGTGCCGACGACGATCTGCGCGCCCCGGCGCAGCGCGGAGAGCTGCGGGCCGTAGGGCGCGCCGCCGTAGAGCTGCACGACGTGCACATGCGGCATCCCGGCCGAGAACGACTCGATCGCCTCGGCGACCTGGATCGCCAGCTCGCGGGTCGGCGTCAGGATCAGCGCCTGCGGGGCGCGGACGGCCGGGTCGATCCGGGAGAGCAGCGGCAGCGCGAACGCGGCGGTCTTGCCGGTGCCGGTCTGGGCCAGGCCGAGGACGTCGCGGCCGCCGAGCAGCAGCGGGATGGTCTCGGTCTGGATCGGGGTGGGCGTGTGGAAGCCCTGCTCGACCAGGGTGCCGAGCACGCGGTCGTCGAGACCCAGCGCGGCGAAGCCGTTGGGGGTCTCGTCCGGCTGGTCGGCGTCGGTGTCGTCCTCGGTGTCCGTGTCGACGTCGTCGGACGCGACGTCGTCGGTGAGGAACGGGTCGAGCGGGAGATCGGGATCGGACAGGACAGCAGCGTCGGTCACAGAACTCTTTCGGGAGTGGGGTACGGCGGACGGTTGGAGCTGTCCGCGGACCGCCTCGTTGGGCAGTCCTTCCCAGGCCGACAGCTCGGCACCTGCCGATCCAGTCTACGCGAGCCGGACACGGCGGATCATGCGACGGGTCACTTCTTGCCCGACTTCGCCTTGTCCACGGCGTTCTGGTCGGTGGAGAGCGCGGCGACGAAGGCCTCCTGCGGGACGTCGACCCGGCCGATCGTCTTCATCCGCTTCTTGCCCTCCTTCTGCTTCTCCAGCAGCTTGCGCTTGCGGGTGATGTCGCCGCCGTAGCACTTGGAGAGCACGTCCTTGCGGATCGCGCGGATCGTCTCGCGGGCGATGATCCGCGAGCCGATCGCCGCCTGGATCGGCACCTCGTACTGCTGCCGTGGGATCAGCTCGCGCAGCTTGGAGGCCATCGAATTGCCGTAGGCGTAGGCCGCGTCCTTGTGCACGATCGCCGAGAACGCGTCGACCGGCTCGCCCTGCAGCAGGATGTCGACCTTGACGAGGTCGGCGGCCTGCTCGCCGGCGGGCTCGTAGTTCAGCGACGCGTAGCCGCGGGTGCGCGACTTCAGGACGTCGAAGAAGTCGAAGATGATCTCGGCGAGCGGCATGGTGTAGCGCAGCTCGACGCGGCTGTCGGACAGGTAGTCCATGCCGTCGAGCTGGCCGCGCCGCGACTGGCACAGCTCCATGATCGCGCCGACGAACTCCGCCGGGGCGAGCACGGAGACCTTGGTGATCGGCTCGTAGATCGCCGAGACCTTGCCCTCGGGCCAGTCGGCCGGGTTGGTGACCTCGGCCTCGCCGCCGTCGTCGAGCTCCACGCGGTAGACGGTGTTGGGCGCCGTCGAGATGAGGTCGAGGCCGTACTCCCGCTCGAGGCGGTCGCGGGTGATCTCCAGGTGCAGCAGCCCGAGGAACCCGCACCGGAAGCCGAAGCCGAGCGCGGCCGAGGTCTCGGGCTCGTAGGACAGGGCCGCGTCGTTGAGGCGCAGCCGGTCCAGCGCGTCGCGCAGCAGCGGGTAGTCGCTGCCGTCGATGGGGTAGAGCCCGGAGAACACCATCGGCTGCGGGTCGCGGTAGCCGCCCAGGGGCTGCTCGGCGCCCTTGCGCTCGGTGGTCACGGTGTCCCCGACGCGGGACTGCCGGACGTCCTTCACCCCGGTCATGAGGTAGCCGACCTCGCCGACGCCGAGACCCTGGCAGGGCTTCTGGTCCGGCGAGATGATCCCGACCTCGAGCAGCTCGTGGACGGCGTTGGTGCTCATCATCCGGATCCGCTCGCGCGGGGTGATCTTCCCGTCGACGACGCGGATGTAGGTCACCACGCCGCGGTAGGTGTCGTAGACCGAGTCGAAGATCATCGCGCGGGCGGGGGCGTCGGCGTCGCCGACCGGGGCCGGGATCCGCCGCACGACCTCGTCGAGCACCGCCGCCACGCCGTCGCCGGTCTTCGCGGAGATCCGCAGCACGTCCTCGGGCTCGCAGCCGATGAGGTGCGCGATCTCGCCGGCGTACTTCTCGGGCTCGGCGGCCGGCAGGTCGATCTTGTTGAGGACCGGGATGATCTCCAGGTCGTGCTCGAGGGCCAGGTAGAGGTTGGCCAGGGTCTGCGCCTCGATGCCCTGCGCGGCGTCGACCAGCAGGATCGCGCCCTCGCACGCGGCCAGCGACCGGCTGACCTCGTAGGTGAAGTCGACGTGCCCGGGGGTGTCGATGAGGTGCAGCACGTGGTCGCGCTGCTCGCCGTCGGGTCCGGCGGCGCACCACGGCAGGCGCACGTTCTGCGCCTTGATGGTGATGCCACGCTCCCGCTCGATGTCCATGCGGTCGAGGTACTGGGCGCGGTACGCCCGATCCCCCAGGACGCCCGTGAGCTGCAGCATCCGGTCGGCCAACGTCGACTTGCCGTGGTCGATGTGGGCGATGATGCAGAAGTTGCGGATCCGCTCCGGCGGCGTGAACGTCTCGTCGGCGTAGCCCACGGTGCCGGGTCGGCCAGGGGTCTTGGCCGACTGCTGCGTCGTGGTGGTCTCGGTCAACGAGGTCCTCGTTCCTGCTCGCGCGCGGGCATGTCCTGCTCCCCCATGGTCCCATGGCACCCGAGCGGCACCGGCGATGTGGGGCATTGGTAATCTGGTGGTCACTGCGCCGTGCGGGCTGGACGCCTGTGTCCGCTCCCGGGCGCGTCCGCACGCAGGAACTCAACGACTACCCAGAGGTTCGAAGGCCCCGTGGCGAACATCAAGCAGCAGGTCAAGCGCAACCGCAAGAACGAGGAGGCTCGTCAGCGGAACAAGGCGGTCAAGTCGCGGATCAAGACCGCGATCCGCCGCTACCGCGAGACCCTCGAGGCCGGTGACACCGCCGCGGCGGACGAGCGCCGCCGCGAGGCCGGCCGCCTGCTCGACAAGGCCGTGAGCAAGGGCGTCATCCACAAGAACCAGGCGGCGAACAAGAAGTCGCGCATGGCCCATCGGGGGGCGCGCTTCACCGTCGACGCGAAGGCCGGCAAGACCCCGGCTTGAGGCCGGACCCGCGCTCGTCCTCGGAGGGCACCGTCGTCCGCGACGGTGCCCTCCGTCGTGTCCGGGGCCGGTTCATCGACGGCGGGCGTGGCCCGCGAGGGCGGCGAGCTCGACCGTGGCCCGCTCGAGGGCGTAGGACGCATCGGCGGCCGCGCCCTTGACATCGGCGTTCACGTCGGCGACGAGCGACATCGCGCGGGTGAGCCCCGGCCCGTCCCAGCCCCGGGCCTGGCCCTGCGCCTTCTTGACCTTCCACGGCGGCATCTTGAGCTCGGAGGCCATCCGGTACGGGTCGCCCCGGCCGGCGGCGGACACGCGGGCGATGGTGCGCACCGCGTCGGCCAGCGCGTCGGCCACCAGCACGTGCGCCACCCCGGTGTCGAGCGCCCAGCGCAGCGCCTCGAGGGCGCCCGCCCGGTCCCCGGTCACCGCGCGCTCGGCCACGGCGAACCCGGTGACCTCGGCCCGCCCCCGGTGGAACCGGCGCACCGCCTCGGCGTCGACCTGCCCCGCGGCGTCGCTGACCAGCTGCGACGACGCCGAGGCCAGCTCGCGCAGGTCCGATCCGACCGCGTCGAGCAGCAGGCCCAGCGCCTCCCCGGTGATCGAGCCGCCGGCCTGGCGGACCTCGGCGCGCACGAACTCGGCCCGCTGGTCGTACTTCTGCAGCTTGGGTGCCTCGGTGACGGCGGCGCCCGCCTTCTTCAGCCCGTCGACGAGCGCCTTGCCCTTGGCGCCGCCTGCGTGGACCGCGACGAGCGAGACCCCGTCGGTGGGGGCCTTCGCGTAGTCGACCAGCACGGTGGTGACCTCGGCGTTCGCGTCCTGCGCGGCCTCGAGCACCACCACGCGGGCCTCGGCGAACAGCGACGGGCTGACCAGCTCCGCCAGCAGCCCGGCCGTGATCTCGGAGGCCCGCAGGGTGCGGACCTCGAGGTCGGGATCCCGACGGCGGGCGGCGGCCACCGCCCCGGTGACGGCGCGTTCGACCAGCAGGCCCTCGTCGCCGACGACGAGGCGCACGGGCACGTCGTCCACCTCGGCGGACGGGGACTTCGCGCCCGACGCGGGGCGGGCTCTCGGTGGCACGTCGACATCCTCCCAGGAGCCCCCGACACCGTGGCGTGCACAACGTCCTCGCGCGGTGGCCGGATGACCATGCGGTGCCGTAACGTGCCGGTAGCGTGCGAGCCGGGGTCGAGACCGATCCGAGCCGTCGCCGACAACCGAATACGGCTCATCCAGAGGGGTAGAGGGAACGGCCCGACGACACCCCGGCAACCGGCGGCCGCCGCCCGCGGCAGGCAAGACCGGTGCCAATTCCGACCCGTGACACCGCGGGGAAGATGAGGAGAAGACCTTTCATGACGCTGACTGCCTCCGGACCGTCGAGCACCGCCTCCGGGACCGCCGGCTCGTCCCTCGACCTCGGTCCGGCCGCCGCCCTGGCCTGCCGGGCGTGCGGGCACCGCCTCGACCTCGCGGCCGAGTTCGCGTGTCCGCAGTGCTTCGGCCCGCTCGAGGTCGCCTACGACTTCGGCCGCGTCACCCGCGAGCAGATCGAGCGCGGCCCGACGTCGATCTGGCGCTACAAGGACCTGCTGCCGGTGCCGAGCACCGTCGAGTCCCACCCCAACACCGAGCCCGGGTTCACCCGCCTCCTGAAGGCCGACCGCCTGGGCGCGGAGCTGGGCATCCGCAACCTGTGGGTCAAGGACGACACCGGCAACCCGACCCATTCCTTCAAGGACCGCGTCGTCGCCGTGGCCCTGGCCGCCGCCCGCGAGCTGGGCTTCACGGTGCTGGCCTGCCCCTCGACCGGCAACCTCGCCAACGCGACCGCGGCCGCCGCCGCCCGCGCCGGGTGGGACTCGGTGGTGCTCATCCCGTCCTCCCTCGAGCGCGCCAAGATCCTGATGACGGCGGTCTACGAGACCACGCTGCTCGCCGTCGACGGCACCTACGACGACGTCAACCGCCTCGCCACCGAGCTCGCGTTCGAGCAGGAGGACTGGGCGTTCGTCAACGTCAACGTCCGGCCCTACTACGCCGAGGGCTCGAAGTCGCTGGGCTACGAGATCGCCGAGCAGCTCGGCTGGCGCATCCCCGCCCAGACCGTCATCCCGGTGGCCTCCGGCTCGCAGCTGACCAAGGTCGACAAGGCCTACGGCGAGCTGGTCTCGTTGGGCCTGGTCGACGGCGGTGACTGGAAGGTCTTCGGCGCGCAGGCCACCGGGTGCTCCCCGGTGTCGACGGCGTTCGCCGAGGGCACCGACGTCGTGCGGCCGCAGAAGCCGGACACCATCGCCCGCTCGCTCGCGATCGGCAACCCCGCCGACGGCCCGTACGTGCTCGACACGGTCCGCCGCTGTGGCGGCGCGGTCACCGACGTCGACGACGACGAGGTCCGCGACGCCATGCGCCTGCTCGCCCGCACCGAGGGGATCTTCGCGGAGACGGCGGGCGGGGTCACCGTCGCGAATGCCAAGAAGCTCGTGGAGCAGGGCCGGCTCGACCCGGACGCCGACACGGTCCTGCTGATCACCGGCGACGGGCTGAAGACCCTGGACGCCATCGAGGGCCACGTCGGCCCGACGGCGACCGTGCCCGCCACGTCGAAGGCGGTCCGCGAGGCGCTGGGGCTGTAGAGCTCACCGCCTCCTCGGGTCGGGGCGGGGATCGCCGCGCGCCACCACCGCGGCGCCCCCATCCGCCGCGGGCACGAGCGCGAGGTCCCCGCTCTGGTCGGTGCGACGCACGAGTGCCCCGGTGCCGGCGAGCAGGCCCATCATCGCCGGGTTCGGGTGCCCGTAGCTGTTGCCCTGCCCGACGCTGACCAGCGCGAGCCGGGCGTGCGCCGCCGTCACGAACGCCGGCAGGGACGACCGCGAGCCGTGGTGGGGCACCTTGAGCACGTCCGCGCCGAGGTCGGCCCCGGAGGCGAGCAGCGTCTCCTGCGACTCGGCCTCGGCGTCCCCGGGCAGCAGGACGCGCCCGAGCGGGGTGGTGGCCCGCAGGACCAGTGAGGTGTCGTTGACCTCGGTGCCGTCGTCGGGGTCGACGTGGGGCCGCGGGTGGAGCGGGCCGAGGACGTCGAGCTCGAGCGCCGGCCACCGCAGGACCGCGGCGGGGTCGAGCCCGACGACGGGCGTGCCGGCCTGCCGGGCCCGGGCGGTGACCTGGGCGAGGGCGCCGATCGGCTCGTGGACCGGACCGATCGCCACCGCCCCGGCCGGCCGGCCCCGCAGCGCGCCGGCGAGCCCGTCCACGTGGTCGGCGTGCAGGTGCGAGAGCACCACGAGGGCGAACGAGCGTACCCCCAGCCGCGCGAGGCACCCGTCGATCGCGGTCCCGTCCGGTCCGGCGTCGAGGAGCACGGCGCGCCCCGGCTCCCCCGTCGCGAGCACGAGCCCGTCGCCCTGCCCGACGTCGCACATGACCAGCGCCCAGCCCGGCGGCGGCCAGCCCACCGGCGCCACGCGCGTCGGCACCAGCACGAGCAGCAGGCCCACGACGACGGCGAGGGCGAGCAGCCGCACCCGCCGCCACCGCAGGGCCACGAGCCCGAGCAGCACGAGGCCGGCCAGCAGCAGCCCGCCGGTCACCCCGCCCGGCCAGTCCGGGGCCGCGCCCGGCACCGCCGCGCAGCGGTGCGCCACCCACACCAGCCACGACACCTCCGGCCCGGCGAGCCACACCGCGGCGTGCGCACCGCCGGTCCACCACGGCGCGAGCACGGCGGCCAGCACCCCGAGCACGGTGGCGGGAGCGACGACGGGTGCGGCGAGGAGGTTCGCGAGCACCGCGACCAGGCTCACCTCACCGGACAGGCCCGCCACCACCGGCGCGGTGACCACGTGCGCGGCGAGGGGCACCGCCAGCGCCTCGGCGACCCCCGGCGGCACCCCGCGCCGGCGCAGCGCCGTGACGACCACCGGCGCCAGCAGTACCAGCGCCCCCGTCGCGAGCACCGAGAGCGCGAACCCGGCGTCGACGGCCAGCGCCGGGTCGACCAGCAGCAGGACCACCACGGTCGCGGCGAGCGCGGGCAGCACCGAGCGCGTGCGCCCGAGGGCGAGCGCGAGGATCGCGACGGCGCCCATGGCGCCGGCCCGCAGCACGCTCGGCGACGGCCGGGCGAGCACCACGAACCCGACCAGCGCCAGGAGCGCGAGCACCGCGACGGTCCGCGGGCCCAGCCGCACCCCGCGGGCGAGGAGCAGGACCGCACCGAGCACGAACGCGACGTTCGAGCCGCTGACCGCCAGAAAGGGGGGTGCCTCCGCAGGAGGCGAGGCCCGCCCGAGACGCCATCCCGGCCGGGCCTGTGACCGGAACCTCTGCCCAAGAGAGGAGACCGGCTATGAGCCAGCCTCGCACCTCCACCACGATCGCCGCGCCCTCCCCCGGCCCGAACGACGACCTGCTGCCGCCCTGGCTCTGCCTGGACTGCGACGAGCCCGTCGACCCGGACGACACCACCGACCCGCTCTACTGTGGGCACTGCGCCGGGTTCCGCGCCTGGTATTACGGAGCGGACCATTGAGCGAGGAGCAGCTCCTCGCCGAGCTGCGCGCCCGCCGCGCCGCCGAGGACCGAGCCCACCAGGCCGAACTGCTGCTACTGCAGCTCGCGCTGCGCCTGGGCCTGCCCGCCGCACGCACCACCCCGCCGCAGACCGCGGCGCTGCTGGAGGGCTGGCTCCAGGACGGTGCCCCATGACCGCCCAGCGCCACCTCCCGGCCCGCGTTGCCGCCCCGCCGCGTCCCACCGGTCCCGCTGGGCCTGATGTGGGCGCTGCTGCCCCTGGATGTCGCCCGCGGGCTGCTGCCCGCGGGCTGCTCACCGCCGTCATCGGCTGGTGGGCGTGCATCCCCTCCGGGGTGTTCGTCGTCGGCCTGGGGGCCTGTCTGCCGGGGAGATGACCGGTGATGCGCCGCGTCGTCCTGACCCTCGGGCTCGCCGCCGCCACCGTGTGCGCCTTGCTGGTGTCCGCCTCGGCCACGATTGACCTCGCCCGGCAGCACCACATGACCGGCCCGATCCCGGTCGCCCTCGTCGGCGTCCTCGAGCTGCTCGCGCTCGGCTGCGCCTGGGCGTGGGTCAAGGGGTCGCAGGTTCGAATCCTGTATCCCGACAGAGAAGTAGCAGGGCAGAGGTGGTGCGGGGATCGTCCGCACCGGCTGGGACCGGGTAGATGTCAACGATTTGTCAACGCCGCTACTCCGGAACGATGCCGAGGATGGCGCTCCTTGGCGGGTGCCAGCCTCCTCGGCCATGCCGGGCAGGACGTGTTGCACGGGTCAAGCGTCGGTGTCCGGGCGCCCCCTGTCCGGGCTCCCGGAGGACTGAGAGCGGCGTGGTGGTGGGGACGAAACGCCCGCGCCAGCCCGAACCCGGTCGGGCCCGCCTCGTAACAGGCCATCACCGGGCCGGGCTGCGCGCACACCCAGTCCACGATCTGCTCGGTCCGCGCCCCGACCCGTTGCGTCCGGATCTCTGCTGCGCTCTCGTCGATCGCGCAGCCGATCACTGATCGCGCATGGACGTCCAACCCGACCCACGTACCCTCGCCCAGCACCGGCGCCTCCCCGTAAATGCGGCACCGTCACCAGCCGACGGTGACCCGCGCCAACTTACGAGCGGAGGCGCCAGCCTCCATACGGTCTAGCGGGCCCTCCCGGGCCGCCGTCCACAGTGGGACGCGATGGTCAGAGCGGCGCGCGCTCAGCGGAGGGGCGGGTGGCCACGAAAGTCAGCGCGGCCTCGATCAGGTCGATGACGGCATCTGGGTGGGAGACCATCGGGACGTGGCTCGAGGCCACCTCGACGGTCTCGGCGCCCATCCGCCGGGCGAACATCCGCTCCTCGTCCGGGTCGATCGCCTGGTCGTGCGTCGCCACGAGGTACCAGGTGGGCCGCGATCTCCACGCCGGGGTGCCCATGACGTCGTCGAAGACGGTCATCGCAACCGGCTGCTGGACCGCGTGCATGACCTTCGCCCGGGCGGGGTCCACGTCGGCGGCGAAGTGCCGGACGAAGTCGTCCACGGGCAGGCGGCCGAAGCCCTGCTCGTCGACGGCGATGTGCCCGAGGGCCGGTGGTGGCGGCGTCGCGGCTCCGACGCCGGAGATCGTTTCACCGGTGTCGAGCCCGAACGCGGCGATGTAGACGAGCCCGGCGACGGCCAGCTCGTCACCGAGAGCGGTGATTACCTGGCCGCCGTAGGAGTGGCCGACGACGATCGCAGGGCCCGGTCGCCATGCCAGGGCCTGGCGCAGGCGTCTGACGTCGTCCGCGAGGGAGGTCAGCGGGCACTGGGGGGCGATGACGTCGTAGCCCTTGGCCTGCAGGTCGGCGACAACGGCGCTCCAGCTGGAGCCGTCGGCGAAGGCGCCGTGGACGAGGACGACGGTCGGGTGTTCGGTCATGGTCGGACTCCGTTCCTTGCTTGCTAGCCGAAGGTGAACACGTAGGCCTGGGCGCCCGCGTCGATGAAGGTGATCTCGAACGTGCGGTCGGTGACGGCACCTGGGTGGCGGATGAGCTGGTAGAGCCGCGCCTCCGCGACGGTGCCGTGGCCGGCCTCGTCGACGTCGAGCCCATGGGCCTCGCTCGGCGGCTCGCCGTCGATGCGGACGATGAAACGGGCCGGGGCGCCGCGGGTCCCCAGCACGAGGTTCACGTCGCGGGCACGGCTGCGGTGGACGATCCGCCCGCCGGGCTCGTCGAGGCTCGTGACCTGGGCCTCCGCCGTCCAGGCACCGCCGAGGGCCCACTCGTTGCGCCGGAGCCGGGCCGGGGCGTCGTACACCCGCCCGTGACGGAGCCGGAACCCGCCCGGTGACACGAAGCCATCCGCACGTGCGTAGCCGACGTAGGTCTCCGGCGAGCCCAGGGTGTCCCAGTCGGCGGCGAGGGAGACGCCGTCCGCGACGACGTCGGCGAGGTCGTCCCCGACCGTGGCACCGGCGTCCGCGAGCATGTGCCGGATGACCCTCTCCGAGCGCTCGTAGTCCTCCTCGCCGAAGTGGTGGTGGCGGACCCGGCCTTCCGTGTCGGCGAAGTACAGCGCGGGCCAGTAGTGGTTGTCGAAGGCCCGCCACACGGAGAAGTCGTTGTCGATCGCGATCGGGTAGGTGATGCCCATGACGTCGAGGGCCGCGCGGACCTGCGCCACGTCGTGCTCGAACGGGAACTCCGGCGAGTGGGCACCCACCACGACGAGGCCGGCGTCGCGGTATGTCCTGTCCCAGGCCTGGACGTAGGGCAGCGTGCGCAACCAGTTGACGCACGAGAAGGTGCAGAACTGGACGACCACGGCGCGGCCGCGCAGGCCTGCCGGTGTGAGCGGCTCCGTGTTGAGCCAAGTTGTCGCCCCGGCCAGGCTCGGGAGCTCGCCCTCGACCGGCAGCCGTGCGGTGCTGGTCATCGCAGCGACCGGAAGGTCGTCCGCATCTCCTCGCTGAAGATCTCCGGCTGCTCCCAGGCCGCGAAGTGCCCGCCCCGGTCGACCTCGTTGAAG
>NZ_DASXJD010000117.1:0-5478 GCF_036497585.1 Actinomycetospora sp.
CCGGGGTCATAGCCCCGGAAAGTGCTCACGGGCGCGGAGCGCACCTCACGCGGCGAGCGGGGTCCGCGGCGGTGACGGCGACGGCACGATCCGTTCGAGCATCACGAGGTCGTCGGCCAGCCAGCCCAGCCAGCCCCACGCGTCGACCAGCCGGAGCGCGCGCACCGGGTGCTCGGCGCGGTCGGGCAGGTCGGCCACCGCGCGCAGGCCGGCACGCACGAAGCCCGGCGGGGGGGCGGGCACGCGGTGGGGATCGTCGCCCTCGGTGCGGAGCACCACCGCCCAGCGCTGGTAGCGGTCGGCGACGACGTCGACGTCGCGGCGCAGCCGGGCGACGAGCTCCGGCCACGGCGCGGCGGTGTCGGGGCCGGGCGGTTCGGCGAGCGTGCCGCGCGCGCCCCGGCTGACCCGGTGGATGACGCCGAGCACCACGAGCCAGTCGAGGTCGTGGCCGCGGGCGGGTCGCCGCTCGGAGCGGAACTGGGTGTACGTCGCCTCGTAGCGGGTGAGCGCGACCGCCATCGCCGACAGCCGCGCCGTCACCAGGCTCCGCGGGGCCGCCCCGGCCAGCCAGTCGGTGGTGCCGTCGACGAGCGCCGCGGCGTCGGAGAGGCAGCGCGCCGCCGCCCGGCGGACCTCGCCGTGCCCCCCGCGCGGCCACACCGCGGCGCCGACGACGAGCCCGATCACCGCGCCGAGCAGGACGTCCAGCACGCGCTCCGGGCCGAGCTCCCACGTGGGCGGCGAGAGCTGCGCGAACAGCACGGCGACGACGAGGGTGAAGCAGGCCTGGGCGGCCACCACCCCCGCCAGCCGGCCCGACGCGACCGCCACCACGACGACGACCGGCACCAGCGCCGCCGTCGCGACCGGGTGGGGGCCGACCAGCAGCACGAGCCCGATCGCGAGGGCACCGCCGATCGTCGTCCCGAGGACCGCGGGGGGCAGCGCCGCCCGGGTGGACGCGGCGGAGGTGCGCATCAGGGTCAGGGTCGCGAGCAGCACCCAGAACCCGTGCGCGACGTCGAGCTCCCCGGCGACGAGGCGGGCGAGCGCCAGCCCGACCCCGAGGCGCAGCGCGTTCTGCAGGTACACCGAGCGCAGCGAGAGGTGGCAGCGCAACCGCCGCCACCACAGCAGCGGCGCGGGCGCCCCGGCGTACCAGAACGGCCCGTCGCCGGGGACCTCACCGGGGGTGGCCGAGGCCGGGACCGGCTGGTGCGGCAGCAGGACGGCATGGGTGGCCAGCACGACCATGCGCTGCTCCTCGGCGATCTGCGAGACCGCCACCGACGTCTCGGCCCGCGCGACCGCCTCCTCCCCCGGCCCGAGGAGCTCCACCGCGCGCAGCCGGCGGGCGGTGAACGTGGCCCGCGCCGCGTCCAGCCCCTCGAGACCCGGGGGGACGTGGTGCCCGTCGAGCGCCGCGGCGACCTCGTGCAGCGACGCGGCGACGGCGGCGAGCAGCGGTGTCGGCGCCTCCGGGTCCGCGACCGGCGCTCCCGCCGCGGACCGGCCGGTCAGCGCGGTGGGCGCCAGCTCCTCGAGGGCCTCGACGCGGCCCTGCAGGGCCCGCAGGGCAGCCGCGAGGTGGGTGAGCCCGCGGTCCGCGGCGTCGGGGCCGGTGGGACGCTCGTCGATCGGGACGCCGACGAGGCGCAGCCCGTCGGACGCGGCCGTCGAGTCGCGCCGGGCGCGGGCGAGCGTCCCGGCGCCGTCCGGCGCGTCGCAGTGCTGCAGCGCCTCGAGGTACGCGCCGAGGGTGCGGGCGGCGGCCGCGGCGCGCCGGGCGAAGGGCCGCGGCGGCGCGGGCGGGAGCAGGAAGCGGTCGGCGAGCGCGAGCAGCACGGTGCCGATCACGAGCCCGAGCAGCCGCAGCGGCAGCTCGGCGGGGGTGAACGGCGGGAACGACGGGAGGATGTAGAGCAGGTGCAGGCCGATGACGACCCCCGCGGCCCGCGGGCCGCCCAGGGCGAGCAGGGCGACCAGCACCCCGAAGACCAGCACGCCGGCCGTCGCCGCCCAGGTGTCCACCGCGAGCAGCGTGCCGATCGAGACGAGCACGAGGCCGGCCGCGCAGCAGCCCACGAGCGTGCGGGTGCGCTGGGCCGGGGTGCCGCTGATGTCGGAGAACACGCCGAAGCCGAGCACCCCGAAGACCGCGTACACCGCCACGGTCGGCTGGCCCAGCCCGTAGCGGCACGCGAGGAACCCGACCGAGGCCGCGACCGCGATCCGCACCGCGCGCCGCGTGGTGGCCAGGCCGGGGTCCCGGCGCAGCAGCCACCGCAGGGCACGTCCTCCGCGGCCACCGGGCACCCGGTCATCGTGGCGCCGCGAGGGCCCCGTCGGAAGCCCCGCCGGCGACCCCGTCAGCCGGACCGGGGCGGGCGGTGGCCCAGGCCCCGGGCGACGGGGAGCGCGGTCGCCCGCACCACCTCGGTGTAGGCCCGGGGGCGCGCCGACCCGGCCGGGACCACGACGGAGACCGCCGCCAGGGTCTGCCCGAGGCCGTCGCGGACCGGGGCGGCGACCGAGGACACGGGCGCCGGCGACGACCGCTCGAACACCGCGACCTGCTCCCGGCGCACGTCGTCGAGGCGACGCCGGGCCCGGTCGGCGGCGCACGGGTCGAGCCCGGCCAGCACCCGGGCGGCGACCGGGCCCGGCGCGCCCTCGAGCAGCACCAGCCCCACCCCGGTGTCGTGCAGCGGCATCCGGCCGCCCACCCGGTAGTCGATCTCGACGGCGCCCCGGGACGAGAGCCGCTCCACGAGCAGCGCCTCGTCGCCCTCGCGGACCGCGAGCAGGACGTGCTGGCCGGACACCTCGTGGAGGTCCTCGAGGTAGGGCAGGGCGACCTCGCGCAGGCCGTGGCTGCGCGGCGCGAGCGAGGCGACCTCGAAGAGCCGCAGGCCGACGACGTAGCGCTCGTCGGCATCCTTCTCCAGCGCGCCCCAGGCCAGCAGGTGGCCCGCGAGCCGGAACGTGGTCGAGAGCGGGATGCCGGTGCGCCGGCTCAGGTCGGCGAGGCTGCACGCCCGGTGCTCGGCGTCGAACGCGGCCAGCAGGGCGAGGGCGCGCACGACCACCGGATCGCCCTCGGCGGGCCGCTTGCCCCGACGCACCGGCGCGTCCATCACCCGAGCGTGCCATGCCGGTCAATGGAAGGACCGGGCCGTCGCCGCGGTCACCGTCACATCCTGGGCGGCGCCGACGCTCCCGGACCGCCGCCGATCCGACCCGGAGGACCTCGATGACGCAGAGTTCGCCACGCCCGCGGGCGGCTCCTCGCCCCTGCCGGGCAAGCCGGTGCCCTCCGTGCTCGACGCCGGGGAGGGCGAGCGGGCGCACCTGTTCGACCAGCTCTTCGGTTCGCGGTCGCCTCGCCGGACTACCGGGTCTCCGGCGAGGCGGGCTTCCCGGCACCCCTCGACGATGTCCGCGCGGGCCTGGCCTGGCTCGCCGGCCACCGGGCCGGGTTCGGGCCGGCGGGGCGCCGAGCGCTGTGGGGCGAATCGGCCGGCGGCCACCTGGCCGCCCTGGCCGCGCTGACCGCGCCGGCCGGGGCCGGCGTGGACGCCGTCATCGTCTGGTACGGCCCGCAGGGAGACCCGCCATGTCCCGCAGCTACCCTGTGCTCGTCGCCGGCGGCGGCCCCGCGGGGCTGGCCGCGGCGCTCGAGCTCGCCCAGGCCGGCGTGCGCTGCGCGGTCGTCGAACCGCGCACCTCGGTGACCACCGACCGGCCCCGCGCCAAGACCACCAGCGCCCGCACCATGGAGCTCTTCCGCCGCTGGGGCCTCGCCGACCGGGTGCGCGCCGCCACGCCGGTCCCGGTGTCGCACGCCCAGGACGCGGTGTTCTGCTCCCGGCTCGCGGGCCACGAGATCACCCGGTTTCGCAACGCCTTCGCGATGCACGACGGGCGCCGCGACGAGATCGCCGAGTCGGGCCGCCAGATCCCCCAGCCGGTGGTCGAGCAGGTCCTGCGCGACGCGGTGGCCGCGGCGCCGACCGTCGACCTGCTGCTCGGCCACCGCCTGGTCACGGCGGTCGACGGCGAGGACGGCGTCGTCGCGCGGGTCGCGTCACCGGCGGGCGCCGAGGTCGAGGTGCACGCCGGCTACCTGTTGGGCTGCGACGGGGCGACCGGCGTCACCCGCGACGTCGCGGGCGCCCGGTACGAGGGCCGCAGCGGCGAGCTGCCGAACCTCAACGTCACTTTCGAGGCCCCCGACCTCGAACGGCTCGTGTGCGCCCGCGGGGCGCACTACTGGGTGCTCGGCACCGACGCCGCCGGGATCGTCGGGCGGATGGATCTCCGGGGCACCTGGTGGGCGGTCGCGCAGGGGGTGCGCTCCGGGGTCGACCCGGTCGCGCTCGTGCGCCGGCTCGCCGGGGTGGACCTCGACGTCACCGTCCGCGCCACCGACCCGTGGTCGGCCCGCATGCTCCTCGCCGACCGCTACCGGGGCCGGCGCAGCTTCCTCGTCGGCGACGCCGCACACCTCAACCCGCCGTGGGGCGGGCACGGCTACAACACCGGGGTGGGGGACGCGGTCAACCTCGCCTGGAAGGTCGGCGCGGTCGTCACCGGCTGGGCGGGGCCCGCGCTGCTCGACTCCTACGAGCCCGAGCGCCGACCCGTCGCCGCCCGCACGATCGACGCGGCCGGCGCCCAGGACTCGCGGCTCGCGGGCTCGTTCGCCCACCCCGACCTGGATCGCGACGACGAGGCCGGGCGGCGCCGCCGGGCGATCGTCGCCGACGACGTCGCGGTCAAGCGCGGCGAGTTCCACAGCCTCGGGCTCGTCCTGGGCTACCACTACGCCGACTCCCCCGCCGTCGTCGACGACGGCTCGGCGGTCCCGCCGGACGACCTGATCACCTACCACGGCTCCGCCCGGCCCGGGGCCCGCCTGCCGCACCGCTGGCTGCCCGACGGCTCCTCGCTCTACGACCACCTCGGCCGCGGCTTCACGCTGCTGCGCCTCGACGCCCGCGCGGACGCCGAGGCGGTGCGGGCCGCCGCGGCGTCGTCCGCGGTGCCGCTGCGGGTGCTCGACCGCGGCGATCTCCCCGGGGCCGACCTCCCCGACGCACCAGCACGTCGCGTGGCGCGGCGACGACCACGCCGCGGCCGTGGCGGCGCTCGACGTTGCGCGCGGCGTCCGGGACGCCCGCGTGCCCGCCCACCGCTGACCCACCACCTCCCCCGACCACCTGGACACCGGGAGCCCCCGTCACGGCGCCGCTGTCGAGGTGGAGGTCGAGCGGCTCGGGGTGCTGCGCAACCACGTCGTCGCGTCGTCCGACCGCCACCGGTCGCTGGGCCACTAGGGCGTGTCTGACGGATCGATAGGGGTTCGTGGGGGAAGATCTTGCTGTGATCAGGCAGGAGATCTCCGAGGAGAAGTGGGAGTGGATCGAGCCGCTGCTCCCCGACCGCACCCCGCGCCGCGGGGGCCGGTGGCGG
>NZ_DASXJD010000118.1:0-3640 GCF_036497585.1 Actinomycetospora sp.
CGGTCATCTCCACGACGAGCCGGCCCCCACCCTCGAGCGGCACGCGCATCACGATGCCGCGCCCCTCCTTGGTGACCTCGAGGGGACCGTCACCGGTCCGGGGCTTCATGGCCGCCATAGTCGTACTCCCTCCACACGGTCGTCGGCGGCGCCGGAGCAGGCGCCACCAGCGGTGGGCGTCGTACGCCGCGCGGTGATTCTTCCCCATCCGCCCCCGGCGCACGACACCGGAGCGATCATCGGGCGTGGCGCGCCGGTCGGACGGTCAGGACGCGCCGCTGCGGAAGCACCCCGCGAGGTGCTCGTCGACCATGCCGGTGGCCTGCATCAACGCGTGACAGGTGGTCGGTCCGACGAAGCGCAGGCCCCGCCGGCGCAGCTCCTCGGCCATCGCCCCCGACGCCGGGGTGGTGGCCGCGACGGCGTCGAGGGTCGTCGGCGGGGCGGGCCGCGGGTCGGGCGCGAACGACCACAGCAGCGCGTCCAGCCCGGGGCCGTCGCGCTCGAGCTCGAGCACCGCGCGGGCGTTGGCGATGGCGGCCTCGATCTTGCGCCGGTTCCGGACGATCCCGGGGTCGGTCAGGAGCCGCTCGACGTCGGCGTCGTCGAACCCGGCGACCACCTCGGTGTCGAACCCCGAGAACGCCGTCCGGAACGTGGGGCGCTTGCGCAGGATGATCAGCCACGACAGCCCGGACTGGAACGCCTCGAGGCAGAGCCGCTCGTAGAGCGCGTCGCGGCCGTGCAGCTCGCGGCCCCACTCGGTGTCGTGGTACTCGCGCAGCAGCGGGTCCCCGGCGCCCCAGGGGCAGCGCGCGACGCCGTCGTCGCCGACGACCACACCGCTCACGAGGTGCCCGCCTCGGCCGCGCAGCGCCGCGCGAGGCGGCGCAGCGAGAGCAGGAGCCCGAACCGGAAGAGCGGCGCGACCAGCGGCCAACCCAGCGCACCGAGCACCCCGAGCGGCAGGTCCAGCCGCTCGCCCCACTCGAACCGGGAGGCGCCCGGCCCCCGCTCGATGACGGTGAAGGTGCCGGAGCCGCGCACGACGGCGCCGGTGTGCACGACGGTGGCCCGGTGCGGCGGGTCCCAGCCGACGAGGCGCATCGAGTCGGTGACCCCGAGCGGCCCGATCCCGGTGGTCGCGGCGAGCTCGGACCCGACGCCGACGCCGTCCCCCCGGGTCACGTGGACGGCGGTGCCCAGCATCCACTCGCCCTGGGCCTCCCAGTCGGTCACCGCCTTCCAGACGACGTCCTGGGGCGCGTCGATGTCGACGCCGACGGTGATGTCACGCGTGGCCATGGGCGCTGCCCTCCGTGCCGGACGCGGTGCCCGACGTCGAGGGGACGCCGGCGGTGGGGTCGGTGGGCGTCGGGTCGGACGGCGGGCCGACGACGTCGGTCAGCGGCTCGGCCTCCTCGTCCGCCGCGGGTGACGGCGTGCCCTCGTGGACGGCGAGGCGGGCGCGCAGCGCGTCCACCTCGGCGGCCAGCCGGTCGAGCGCCCAGTCGACCTCGCTCATCCGGTAGCCGCGGAAGGTCTGCTGGAAGCGCAGCCCCCGGACGTCGGCCGCGGTGAGGTCCCGGGCCGGCAGCCGGGTGGGCGTGGCCCCGGGCGGCATCGGCTCGAGCTCCTCCCCCCGCCCGGCCAGCAGCGCCGTCGCGACGTAGACGACCGCCGCGACGACCCCGACGACGAGGACGTAGACC
Source organism: Actinomycetospora sp. (assembly GCF_036497585.1). Lineage (GTDB taxonomy): Bacteria > Actinomycetota > Actinomycetes > Mycobacteriales > Pseudonocardiaceae > Actinomycetospora. The sequence goes on from NZ_DASXJD010000118.1 coordinate 1,713, forward strand.
AGCGCGCTCCCCATGGGGTCGATCGTGGCACGGACACCTGACAGCCACGGTCAGGTGCCCAGGGCCGCCCATGGCAGCAACGGCACGTTGCTGGCGTCAGATGCCAGGACGGCGCCGTTCACCCATCGCCGCCGACCCGGCCCCACGACAGCAACGGCACGATCCTGGCGTCAGATGCCAGGACGGCGCCGCTCACCCATCGCCGCCGAGAGCTCCCGGATCGGCGGCCGGTCGCCGGTGGCCACGTCGTGGACCTCGGGCAGCCACTGGCCGGCGACCGGGACGAACTGGGTCAGCGGCCGCGGCCCGTCGTCGAGACCCCCGCACCGGCGCAGGGCGACGTCGAGGACCTCCGCCGCGGTGACCCCGAGCGCCCGCAGACTGCGGTGGCGGTGCTTGCGGACGCCGAGGTCGACCTGGGCGATCGCGTCGAGCCCCCGGGTGCGGTGGGTGTCGAGCAGCAGCCCGAGCTCGACGCCGTACCCGCCGGCGAAGGGCAGCGACTCCAGCAGCGCGCGGGTCGCGGCGTACTCCCCGCCGAGGGGCTGGACGATCCCGGCGAGCTCGGGGCGTAGTGCGGCCAGCGCCGGCCGGGCGACCAGCTCGGTGACCCGCCCGCCGCCGCTGACCAGCACGTCGTGGTCGGAGATCCGCAGCGGGCGGTGGTAGAAGCCCTTGACCAGCTCCACGCCGGGCACGGTGAGCAGCGGCCCGAGCAGCGAGGTGACGAAGCGGTCGTCGACGTCGACCAGGTCGGAGTCGAGGTAGACCACCAGGTCCCCGGTGGTCGCCGCCAGCGCCCGCCAGAGCACCTCCCCCTTGCCCGGCCGTACCTCGACCCCGGGCAGCGCCTCCTCCCGGCTGACCACCCGCGCGCCCGCCGCCCGGGCCCGCGCCGCGGTGGCGTCGATGGAGCCGGAGTCGACGACGACGACCTCGTCGACCAGCGTCCCCAGCAGCGGCGTCACCGCCGCGACGACCCCGGCGACGGTGGCCTCCTCGTCCAGCGCCGGCAGCACCACCGAGACCCGGCGGCCGGCCTTGGCCGCCGCCAGCCCCGTCGTCGTCCACGGCGGGTCGGCCCAGGTCCGGGCGGAGAACCAGGGCTCGTGGCGGGCCGTCACGACGCGCGCGGCAGGGCCGCCGCGACCGCGTCCAGCGCCGCACCCGGCGTCGTCGTGCGGACGAGCGCGTCCAGCGAGGCCGCCGAGACGAAGCCGGTCCCGGTGAGGTCGTCCACCCAGCGCAGCAGCCCCTCGTAGTGGCCGTGGGGGTCGCAGAGCACCACCGGCTTGCTGTGCATCCCGAGGTAGCGCGCCGTCCAGGTCTCGAACAGCTCCTCGAGCGTGCCGAGCCCACCCGGGAGCGCGAGGACGGCGTCGCAGCGCGCGTCCATTTCGGCCTTGCGCTCGCGCATGCCGGCGACGACGACGAGCTCGTCGGACTCGTCGTCGGCGACCTCGCGGTCCACCAGGCCGGTGGGGATGACACCGACGGTGTGCGCGCCGCCGGCCCGCGCGGCGCGCGCCACCTCGCCCATCATCCCGACGCGGCCCCCGCCCGAGACGAGCGTCCAGCCGCGGGCGGCGATCCCGGCACCGACCTCGCCGGCCAGTGCGAGGTGCTCGGGGGCGACCCGGCCGGACGCGCAGAAGACGCAGACCGCGAGGCTCACCGTGCCCCTCTCACCGGGGCTCCGGGCCGGGCTCCGGGTCCGCGACCAGCTCCGCGAAGCCCTTCTCGACGATGGCGACGACGTCGTCCACGTCGTCGGTGACGGTGATGAGATCGACGTCGGAGGGGCTGATGACGCCGTGATCGATCGCGGAGGTGCGCAACCACTCGACGAGCCCGCCCCAGTAGGACGACCCGAGCAGGACGACAGGGAAGCGGGTCACCTTCCCGGTCTGGACGAGGACGAGCGCCTC
>NZ_DASXJD010000119.1:0-10473 GCF_036497585.1 Actinomycetospora sp.
CTTCTCCAGCAGCGGGAGCAGGTCCTTCACCGACGAGATCTTCGAGGCCATGAGCAGGATGTAGGGGTCGTCCAGCTCCGCCTCCATCCTGTCCTGGTCGGTGACGAAGTAGGGCGAGATGTAGCCCTTGTCGAAGCGCATACCCTCAGTGAGCTCGAGCTCGAGCCCGAAGGTCTGCGACTCCTCGACGGTGATGACGCCTTCCTTGCCGACCTTGTCCATCGCCTCGGCGATGAGCTCGCCGATCTGCGCGTCGCCGGCCGAGATCGACGCCGTAGCGGCGATCTGCTCCTTGGTCTCGACCTCCTTCGCCGACTTCAGGAGCTGCTGCGACACCGCCTCGGTGGCCTTCTCGATGCCCTTCTTGAGCGACATCGGGTTGGCGCCGGCGGCGACGTTGCGCAGGCCCTCGCGGACCAGCGCCTGGGCGAGGACGGTCGCGGTGGTCGTACCGTCACCGGCGACGTCGTCGGTCTTCTTGGCGACCTCCTTGACGAGCTCGGCCCCGATCTTCTCCCACGGGTCCTCGAGCTCGATCTCCTTCGCGATCGAGACGCCGTCGTTGGTGATCGTGGGGGCTCCCCACTTCTTCTCCAGGACGACGTTCCGGCCGCGCGGGCCGAGGGTCACCTTGACGGCGTCCGCGAGGCTGTTCATGCCCCGCTCGAGGCCGCGACGGGCCTCCTCGTCGAACGCGATCATCTTGGCCATGCTGGGTGGTCCTCCGATGAGAGACACGTAACTCGGCCAGGCTCGGTGCCCGCGACGGACGACCGGCTCCGTTCCGCCGGCCTCACCGTCCCGACCTGGCACTCGAACATAGCGAGTGCCAATCGCGAGTCTGGCACTCGGGTGGGGTGAGTGCAAGCGACTCAGGGGCGCCCGGACCGGTCGGGTCAGGCCAGCGCGAGGACCAGCACGACGACGACCACGACGACGACCGCCCCCGCGACGGCGAGGGCCACCACCGATACCCGCGGACCGGGGGCCCGGCCGAACGCGCCCAGATCGGCGGGCGCCGCCGGGGCCTGCACCCGACGGGGCGGTGGGCCGGTGGCAGTCGACGGACGGAGCGGTCCCGCCGGCCCAGTCGCGCCGCGAGGGGAGGATCCGGCCGCTCTGTCCGCGCCAAGGCTCCCCTCGTGCGGACGCGGGCCGAGCGGAACCGGCCCCGTCGCCGGCCTCGCCGGCCCGACGGCACCGCGAGGGGCGGAGCGGGTCGCTCCACCCGCACCAGGACTCCCCTCGCGCGGCCGCAGCGGCCCGGGACGACGGGCGAGCGCCGCCCGCGCCGCCGCCACCAGCTCGTGGGCGCTGCCCGGGCGGGCGGCCGGGTCGGTGGCCAGGGCGCGACGGATGAGGTCGTCCACCTCGCGACCCAGCGGCGGCGCCCCCGCCGCGGCCGCCCCGAGGACCGCCGTCGCCGCCGGGACCCGGCCGGCGAGGTGCGCGTCGATGACCTCGGTGACGGTGCCCCGGTAGGGCGCACGGCCGGTGAGGCAGGTGAACAGCACGCACCCGAGCGAGTAGAGGTCGGTCCGCGCCGCGACCGGTTCGCCGCGCAGGTGCTCGGGCGCGGCATAGGTCGGCGAACCGAGGAAGTCCCCCGCGTGGGTGCGGTGGCCGGTCGCGCCGCGGTGGGTCAGGCCGAAGTCGGCGAGGTAGGCGTGCTCGCTCCCGCCCCGGCCCTCGACCAGCACGTTGGCCGGCTTGACGTCGAGGTGCACGAGGCCGTGGGCGTGCACCGCGTCGAGCGCGTCGGCCACCTGGTCGAGCAGGCGCAGCGCCCGCTCCGGGGCGAGGGGCCGGCCCCCGATGAGCGAGGCGAGGTCGCGGCCGTCGACGAACCGCATCGCGATGTAGAGCCGGTCCTCACCCCCGGGGCCGGGTGCGTGGTCGACGTCGTAGAGCGGCACCACGTGGGGGTGGTCGACGGCGGAGGTGTTGCGGGCCTCCTCGAGGAAGCGGGCGCGGAACTCGTCGTCGCCGGCGAGCGCGGGGTCGATGACCTTGAGCGCGACGCGGCGGTCGAGCCGGGTGTCGGTGGCGCGGTAGACGGTGCTCATGCCACCGCGGCCGATCACCGACTCCACCCGGAACCGGCCGAGCGAGCTGCCGCCGAGGTCCTCCTCCGTGCGCGTCGGGGTGGCCGAGCGGGGGCCCGGCGGCACTCCATCCGACGGGGGGACCGACACGGCGCCGAGGGTAGTCGCCGGGCCCCGTCACCCGGGTCCGCTCGGGTCCCGGCGTGCCCGGCCGGGCACGATGGCGCCGTGGGCGACGACGCACGGGCACGGGAGCACGGCCGGGACCACCGCGGACAGGGCCACGGGCACGCCGGCCACGACCACGGGGACCCCGCCGCGATGCGCCCGGTCGAGGAGCACGCGGCGGCCGTCGCGGCGCTCGTCGCCCCGACCGGTCCCGAGACCGTCGGGCTCGCCGAGGCGCGGGACCGGGTGCTGGCCACCGACCTCACCTCGCCGATCGCGCTCCCGCCGTTCGTGAACTCGGCGATGGACGGCTACGCGGTGCGCGCCGCGGACCTCGGGCGGCTCCCCGCGACGCTGCCCGTGCCCGAGGACGTCCCGGCCGGCCGCGTCGACGGTCCGCCGCTCGCGCCGGGCACCGCGCATCGGATCATGACCGGCGCTCCGCTGCCCGAGGGCGCGGACGCCGTCGTGCAGGTGGAGTGGACCGACGGCGGGCTGCCCGGCGCGACGGTCACCGTCGAGAAGGCCGTCGAGGCCGGGCAGAGCGTCCGAGGCGCCGGCGACGACGTCGTCGCAGGCCAGACCGTGCTCACGGCCGGCACGGTGCTGGGGCCGGCGCAGATCGGGCTGGCCGCGGCGGTCGGCGCGGCCGAGCTCGTCGTGCACCGGCGCCCGCGGGTGCTGGTGCTCTCCACCGGCTCGGAGCTCGTCGCCCCCGGAGAGCCGCTGCGGCACGGCCAGATCCACGAGTCCAACGGGCCGATGCTCGCCGCGGCCGTCGACGACGCGGGCGGGCAGGCGCGGCTGCTTCGCTTCGTGCCCGACGACGTCGACGAGTTCCTCGCGACCCTCGATGCCGCGCTCGACGAGCCGACCGACCTCCTCGTCACCTCCGGCGGGGTGAGTGCCGGGGCGTACGAGGTGGTCAAGGACGCCTTCGCCACCCGGGGCGTCGCGTTCACCAAGGTCGCGATGCAGCCCGGCATGCCGCAGGGCGCGGGGCGCTACGAGCACGCCGGGCACGCGGTCCCCGTCGTCACCCTCCCCGGCAACCCGGTGAGCTCGCTGGTGTCCTTCGAGGTGTTCGTCCGCCCGGTGCTGCGCGCCGCGGCGGGGCACCCGCGGCCCGGCCGCGCCCGGGTGACCGCACGGGTCTCGGAGGACCTGCGCTCCCCGGCGGGCCGCCGGCAGTTCCGGCGGGGCCGACTCGACGCGGTCACGGGCACCGTGGTCCCGGTCGGGGGTGCCGGATCACACCTGCTGGCCTCGCTCGCCCAGGCGGACTGCCTCTTCGTCGTCGGCGAGGACGTCACCGAGGTGGCGGCGGGCACCGAGGTGGAGGTCTGGCTCCTCGATCCGCTGCCGTGATCCACTGAACCGTTCTCGCCGCCCTCGGGATGCACGTGGACGAGCCGTCGAGCCGCCGTGCGAGTGCTCTTGCTGGGCCGTCCGAGCGAATCGCCCTTGGGATCCCGAGGAAGATCGGGCACCATCTGTGAGAACTCTCATGGCGCACGCGCCGGTGAGTTCGACCGGGGTAGTCCGATGCGCGATCGAGTGACGATCGTCGTCGACCAACCGCTTGTCGCTGGGGAGCGGACGAGCGGTTCTCGGCCGGGGTCGCCGTCTCGGGGGATGGCGGCCCCGGCCCCTCGCCCCGGATCCCGGGCCCCACACCGGACGCGCCGCGCCGCGGTTCCGCCGCGTCCTCCGGGTGCGCCGCCCGATAGGTTCGCCCTGTCCGCACCTCGACCGAGGGATCCCCATACCGATGGTCGCGTCCGACCGCTCCCCCGCCCCGGCGCCGGGTGACCCCAGCGCCACCGCCCGAGAGCGCCTGCCCGCGCCGCGGCGCCACCCCGTCCTCCACGCGGTCGACCTCGTCCGCGAGACGCTCCCCCCGCTGCACCCCGGCGGCCGGCCGGTCATCGGCGCCGTCGCCGCCGGCGCCCTCGCGCTCCGCGCCGCCCGCGGACGCGGCACCGTCGGCGCCGCGCTGACCACCGCCGCCGTCGCCGCCTTCTTCCGCGCCCCCCGGCGCACCACCCCGCGCCGCGCCGGCATCGCCGTCGCCCCCGCCGACGGCACCGTCAGCGTCGTCGGTGACGCCGAGGCGCCGCCCGAGCTCGTCGCCAAGGGCTTCCCTTCCGGGCCGCGCCCGCGGGTCAGCACCTTCCTGTCGGTCTACGACGTGCACGTCCAGCGCGTCCCCACCGACGGCCAGGTCCTCGCCGTCGAGCACCGGCCCGGGACCTACGTCTCGGCCGATCTGCCCGAGGCAAGCGAGGGCAACGCCCGCACCTCGCTGTGGCTGCGCGACACCGAGGGCCGCGACCTCGCCGTCGTGCAGATCGCGGGCCTGCTCGCGCGCCGCATCGTGTGCGACGCCGCGGCCGGTGACGAGGTGGCCGCGGGCGAGACCTACGGGCTCATCCGCTTCGGCTCCCGGGTCGACCTGCTGCTCCCGCCGGGATCGGCCATCGGCGTCGAGATCGGGCAGCGAACGGTCGGGGCCGAGACCGTCCTCGCGACCCTCCCGGACGCCGCGACGCTTCCCCCGGGGGCACCCGGTGACGGAGGCTGAGCGGGTGCCCGCGTCGACCGCGCCGGGCGTCCGCCTCCTGCCGAACGCCGTCACCGTGCTCGCGCTGTGCGCGGGGCTCTCCGGCGTGCAGTTCATGGTCACCGGCAACCACATCGCCGCGATCGCCTGCGTCGCCCTGGCCGGTGTCTTCGACGCCCTCGACGGGCGGCTCGCCCGGCTCCTCGACGCGACCAGCCGCATCGGCGCCGAGCTCGACTCGCTCTCGGACTGCGTCTCCTTCGGCGTCTCCCCCGCGCTGATCCTCTTCCTCTGGTCGCTGCACGACCTGCGGATCGGGTGGGTCGTCGCGCTCGTCCTGGTGGTGTCCACCGCGCTGCGGCTGGCGCGCTTCAACACCCTCTCCGACGACGCCGAGGCCCCACCGTTCGCGGGCGAGTTCTTCGTCGGGGTGCCGTCCCCGGCCGGGGCGCTCGTCGCGCTGACGCCGTTGGCGACGGAGCTGCTGCTCGGCCCGGGCTGGTGGTCCTCGCCGGTGACCGTCGCGATCTGGACGGTGCTCTCCGCCGCCCTGATGATCTCCCGGATCCCGACGGCGTCGCTCAAGAGCGTGCGCGTCCCGCCGACGGCCGTGGCGCCGGCGCTCGTCCTGGTGGCGCTGGCGGCCGCCGCGGTCGTCGCCGTGCCGTTCGCGCTCTACCCCGTCGCGATCCTGCTCTATCTGGCCCACATCCCCTACGCCGTCTACCGCTACCGCTGGCTCGAGCGGCACCCCGAGGTCTGGCACGTCCCGCCCCGCCAGCGCCGCGCCGTACGCCGCGCCCACCGCCGCCTCGGCCTGGTGCCGCCCCGTCGACCGCTGCCGCGCCGGGTGGCCGGCGCCGCCGCGCGGGCGGGACGGCGGACCATGAACCGCGACCGGGTCGGTGACCGGACCCCGGGATCCCGGCGGCTGGGCGTGCGCGGATCACGCCGGCGCGGTCAGGGCCGCGGCCCGGAGCGCCGCCCGCAGGACCGCCCGGCCTCCGACCGACCGGGTCCCGACCGGTCGGGACCCGACCGTTCCGGGCCGGACCGGGGCCAGGATCGGCCGTGACCGGGCCCGGGGTCCCGCAGGTCACGTTGACCGCGCAGCTCTCGACGTCGGCCACCGACGCCCGTCGCGGCGTCGTCCGGCTGCACACCGAGGTGCTCGCGGCCCTCGGGCTGGTCGCCTGGGACGCCGTGCGGGTGGTCGGCACCCGCGCGACCGTGGCCCTGGCCGCCCCGGCCACCGGACCGGTCTCCCCCGGCACGGCCACCCTCGACGAGACCGCGATGGTGAACGCCGGGATCGTCGCGGGCACCGCCGTGGCCGTCGAGCCGGTGGAGGTCACGGCCGCCCGCACCCTGACCGTCGCGGGCTCCCGGCTGGCCTCCACCGCGGTGGCGCCCGAGACCGTGCGGCTGGCGCTGACCGGCAAGGTCGTCACCCCCGGGGACACCGTCTCGCTGCTCCCGCAGGACCTCGCCCCGGTGCCCGGCGCCGACGCCGTCGGGACCCGCACCCGGCTCTCGGCCGAGCTCGGCGGCACCTGGACCACCGAGCTCGTCACCGTGGTGGCCGCCGAGCCCGGGACCGGCGCGGCGTTCGTCGTCGGGCCGAGCACCGTCCTGGAGTGGCAGGGCGGCGCGCGCACCGGGTCGGTGGAGCAGGCGGCGTCGTCGGCGGCGTCGTCGCCCTCGGGGTTCTTCGCGGGGGTCCCGACGACGGGTGCCGCGGCGCCGGGCCCGGGGCTCGCGGCCGCGGTCACCGGGGCGACCCCCGCCGCCCCGCCGGCTCCCACCGCGGCCGCCCCGGCCGAGCCGCCCCCGCCCACCGTCAGCGACCTGGTCGGGCACCAGGACGCCGCGCGGCGCCTCGGCGAGTGGCTCGAGCTGGTGTTCCGCCGCCCCGAGCTGCTCACCCGCCTCGGCGCGGCGCCCCGGCTCGGTGTCCTGGTGGTCGGGCCGGAGGGGGTCGGGCGCACCACGCTGGTGCGCTCGGTCGCGGCGGAGGCCGAGGCCCACGTCGTCGTGCTCGACGCGCCCGGCGCCGCCGCGCTCGAGGCGGGGGCCGCGGCAGAGCGGGTCCGGACCGCGTGCCGCCGGGCCCGGGAGGCCGCGTCCGGGCAGGCGCGCGCCGTCCTGCTCGTGCCCGACGTCGAGGCCCTCCTGCCGGCGTCGGACCCGCCGCCGCTGGCGACGGTGGTGCTCGACGAGCTGCGGGCCGTGGTGGCCTCGGAGCGGGTGGCGCTGGTGGCGACCGCGCAGGGCCCCGAGTCGGTCGACCCCCGGCTGCGCGCCCCCGACCTCGTCGACCGCGAGCTCGGCCTGGCCGCCCCCGGCGACCGCGACCGCGCGGAGCTCCTGCGGGTGCTGCTGCGCGAGGTGCCGCTGGGCGGCGACGTCGACCTCGGCGTCATCGGGCTGCGCACCCCCGGCTTCGTCGCCGCCGACCTCGTCGCGCTGCGCCGCGAGGCGGCCGTGCGGGCGGCGCTGCGCGGGCCGGGCGCCGACGACGGCGAGCTGCGGCTGTGCCAGGACGACCTGCTCGGCGCGGTGACCTCGGTGCGCCCGGTGGCGCTGTCGTCGTCGGGGTCGCAGACGCTGCACTCGGGCGGGCTGACGCTCGATGACGTCGGCGACATGACCGAGACCAAGCAGGCCCTCACCGAGACCGTGCTCTGGCCGCTGAGCTACCCCGACTCGTTCGCCCGGCTCGGGGTGGAGCCGCCGCGCGGAGTGCTGCTCTACGGGCCGCCGGGCGGCGGGAAGACCTACCTCATGCGCGCGCTCGCGGGCACCGGGCGGCTCAACGTGTTCGTCGTCAAGGGCGCGGAGCTGCTGGACAAGTACGTCGGCGAGTCCGAGCGCGCGGTCCGCGAGCTGTTCCGGCGGGCGGAGGACGCGGCGCCGGCGCTGGTGTTCCTCGACGAGGTCGACGCGCTGGCTCCGCGGCGGGGCGGGTCGAGCGACGCCGGGGTGGCCGACCGCGTGGTGGCGGCCCTGCTCACCGAGCTCGACGGGGCGACCCCGCTGCGCGACGTCGTCGTGCTCGGCGCGACCAACCGGCCCGAGCTCATCGACCCGGCCCTGCTGCGGCCCGGCCGGCTCGAGCGCCAGATCTACGTGCCGCCCCCGGACGCGCCGGCCCGTGCGGCGATCCTCCGCGCCGCCGCGAAGGCCACCCCGCTGGCGTCCGACGTGGACCTCGACGCGCTCGCCGAGGACCTGGCGGGCTACTCGGCGGCGGACTGCTCGGCGCTGGTCCGCGAGGCGGCCCTCACCGCGATGCGGGCCTCCCTGGACTCGACCGAGGTCACGGCCGCTCAGTTCGCGGCCGCCCGGCAGGTGGTGCGGCCCTCGCTGGATCCGCGTCAGCTGGCCGAGCTGGAGGCGTACGCGTCGCGGGGGTGAGGGCTGCCCCCGCCCGGTTCCCGCCCCTGGTTCCCGCCCCTGTCCTCGCTCCCCGTGGCAGCAACGGCACGATCCTGGCGTCAGATCCCAGGAGGGCGCCGTTCACTCATGCGGCTCGGCCCACCCCTTTGGCATGAACGGCACGATGCTGGCATCCAACGTCAGGACGGCGCCGCTCACCCACGAGCGCGCCCGACCCGCGTCAGGAGCCCTTCTGCGCCGTCTGGCCCCAGTTGTTGGTCGCGATGACGATGACGCCGGGCGAGGCGCCGGCGATCCCGGGGAAGCGCGGCTCGGAGCGCAGGCCGAACGCGGCGGCCGCGGCGTCGGCCGCGCCCTGCTCGGCCGTGCCCGGCCGGTAGTAGGCGGTGCTCACCGGGATGTTGCCCTGCGCGTAGTTGCCGGTCTCGACGACGTCGAAGCCTCGCTGCTTCATCTGATCGCCGGCCTTCTCGGCGAGCCCGACGATCAACGAGTTGTTGTAGACGCGGACCGGGACGCCGGCGTAGGTCGCGGAGCCACCCGAGCCGCCCGAGCCGCCCGAACCGCCGCCACCCGACGCGGATCCGCCCGGACCGCCGCCCGGCACGATCGGCGGGGCCGCAGCGACCGGCGGCAGGGCGCCGACCACTGGCGGGGCCACACCGGCGTTGGGGGCCCCGGGCAGGGCCGCACCCGGCAGCCCCGCCTGACCCGGCACCGGCGCAGCGGGCGCAGCGGGCGCGCCGGGTGCGGCGGCGTTGGGCGCGGCGGGAGCCGACGACGGCGGCAGCGGGGCGACCTGGGACGACGACGTGGGCCCCTCGGCCGCCGGCGGCGCGGGCGCGGCCGAGCTGCCCTGCCCCCCGAGGCTGATCAGGCCCACGACGGCGGCGATCGCTGCCACGCCGAGCAGCGCGACGCCGACGATGCGCAGCCGGGAGGCGCCGGACGACCCGGGACCCGTCATGAACCTGCTCCCCTTCCGATCCCGGCCGGCACGCCCTCACTCACTCGGGCACCGACCTCGTCGGGGATCAGGAGACCACTAGCTCGGCTCCACACCGAGCCGACGCGCCGCACGGGCACGTTGACGTGTCTGACGCAGCCGGCGCAGGCGCTTCACGAGCATCGGGTCGGCCGCGTGTGCCTCCGGACGGTCCACGAGGGCGTTCAGCACCTGGTAGTACCGCGTCGCCGACATGTCGAACAGCTCGCGGATCGCCTGCTCCTTCGCGCCCGCGTACTTCCACCACTGCCGTTCGAAGGCGAGGATCTCCCGGTCGCGGCGGGTCAGGCCGTCGTCCGGTGCCGAGGCGTGCCGCGCGGAGGAGCCGGTGGCCGGCGCCGGGTCGGTCGAAGCTGCTGGAGCGTCCATCACTCTCCTCGGAGAGGCTCGTTCCTCCGGGCGCCCCGGCGCCGAACTCCGGTCGGCGAGAGGTATCCCGTACCCGAATGACACGGGTGTCATTCGGGTACCTCCCATTCAACCACGGCGCTCTGACAACACCGTGGCAACGCACGGCGTCACCACCACCGCGGGCCGCGATCCCGCAGCTCACCTAGGCTGCCCCGCCGTGACCGTCCGCCCGATCGTCATCACCGGAGAGCCCGTCCTGCACGTCCCGACGCAGCCGATCGCGGCCGACGAGTTCGGCTCCCCGGAGCTCAAGACCCTCGTCGACGACCTCTTCGAGACCATGGACGCGGCGCACGGCGTCGGGCTCGCCGCGAACCAGATCGGCGTCGGCCGGCGGGTGTTCGTCTACGACTGCCCCGACCCCGAGCTCGACGGCGAGCGCCGCCGCGGCCTCGTCGTCAACCCGACGCTCGAGACCGGGCCGGTCCCGGAGACCATGCCCGACGAGGACGACGACGCCGAGGGCTGCCTCTCGGTGCCCGGCGAGAACTTCCCGACCGGGCGCGCGGACTGGGCCCGGGTCACCGGGTTCGACGTCGAGGGGGCGCCGCTCGAGGTCTCCGGTGTCGGCTTCTTCGCCCGCTGCCTGCAGCACGAGACCGACCACCTCGACGGCCACGTCTACCTCGACCGGCTCGTCGGACGGAACAAGCGGGCCGCCAAGCGCGCGGTCCGCGACCACGGCTGGGGCGTCCCGGGCCACTCCTGGATGCCCGGCGTCGACCCGGACCCCTTCGGCCACTAGATGAGTGAGTCCGATCGGGATCAGTGGTCGTAGGCGATCAATGAGCGCTTGCTGGGGGCGTTGATCTGCCAGTTGTGCCAGATCGTGGCGGCCAGGGTGAGCAGGCGGGCGGCGACGCGGGCGTAGACCCCCGTGG
>NZ_DASXJD010000120.1:0-11883 GCF_036497585.1 Actinomycetospora sp.
GATGACCTCGTCGCCCTCGGCCCGCTGCGGAGCGCGGTTCGCACGAATGCTCACGACGTTGCGCTCGACGCTGATCTCGACGTCCTCGCGCCGCACGCCGGGCAGGTCGAGGAACACGAGGAACTCGTCGCCGCGGCGCAACGCCTCCATCGGCATGCCGCGTGCGGCGCGTGCTCCCGTGGCCAGGGTCTGCTCCGCGAGCCGGTCGAACTCGCGGAACGGGTCGAATCGCATAAGAGCCATGAAGTGCCTCCACCCTGCGCGGGTCGTTCTCGGTGATGCCTCGGCGGCTGCCGGGCGATGTCACGGTGCGCCCAGCCGGTCCCGGGTCGAATCGGTCCCACGGGCGCAATCTCGCGCCGTCGGTTGGGCCCGGGAGGTCAGCCCCGGGCCACCGGCTCCGACGAACCGGTGGCCTGACCTCCCGGGCCGAGCCGGTGAGGTGGAATTCGCCCCTCCGGACCGCCGAACCAGGTCCCCGGCAGCGCACAGACTCGGCTCTCCGCTACACCCAGGGAGATCCCATGACCACCACGTCGAACCCGCCACAGGGCGGGACGCAGCCGTGGCTGCACCAGCACGCCGGCGAGCTCCAGGCGTTCGGGACGGTGCGGCTGCTCCCGCTCGCCCTCTCCCAGGAGGCGCGCGACTACTCCTGCCGGCGGCTCAACCGCGTGCTGGCCGACTCGCAGATCCTGTACGCGCTGTACAAGAAGCATCACTGGCTCGTGCGCGGGCACACCTTCTACTCACTGCACCTGATGCTGGACAAGCACGCCGGCGAGCAGCTCGAGCTGATCGACAGCCTGGCCGAGCGCGTACAGACCCTCGGCGGAGTCGCTGTCGGCGACCCTCGCCACGTCGCAGAACTCACCCACATCCCCCGCTCGCCCGACGGGGTGGAGGCCGTGCCGGCCATGCTGTCACGGCTGCTGGAGGGGCACGAGACCATTCTCGCCGAGGCCCACGACGCCGCCGCACGGGTCGCGGAGCTGGGCGACGACGGATCGAACGACCTGCTCGTCTCGGAGGTCGTCCGCACCGGCGAGCTGCAGGCCTGGTTCGTCGCCGAGCACCTCGTCGACACGCCGCTGGTCCGGATCGACGACCAGGGCGCCGCGCACGCCTGATCGTGCTGGACGGGCGTCACGGCCCCGGGATCACCGCCGCGGGCTCGGGCCCTACCGTCGCGTCCAGCCAGGTCCGCAGCTCGGCTGCGGTGGGGGTCCCGTGGCGGCGTGCGACGGGCCGCCCCGAGCGCAGGACCAGGAGTGTCGGGACCATGCGCACCACGAACCGTCGGGCCTTCAGCGGCGCCGCAACGACGTCCACCTCGACCAGCTTGACCTGACCGGGGCGGGCGAGGGCTGCCCGCTCCAGCACCGCCCGGGCCGCCCAACTGAGCCCGCACCACGGGGCCCAGAGTCCGACGAGCACGGGCAGCGTCGCCTGCTCGGCCACCGCCGCGAAGTCGTCGTCCTCGGCGGCGGCGATCCATGGCAGGGCGTGGCGGCAGTTCCCGCAGACCGGTAGGCCCATTCCGGCGGCGGGCACCCGGTTGCGACGCAGGCACCGGGGGCAACGGACGACGCCCGACCGCGCGCCGGCAGGTGCGATGCGCGCGTCCATCCGACGGAACACCTGCGCCAGCAGCGTCAGCTCCGGCACCCTGAACCATGCGGAGGTGCCCGACGCCGGGACGGCGGTGCCCGCCGGAAGCGTGTCGGTGAGGGGCCGGGCCGGGTCCCCGACTCGCACGGACCACGAGCAACGGGTCGGCCCGCCAGGTGGCATCGGCTCGCCTCCACTCAGGTCCCGGTCGCCGGCGTCCCTCGCCGACGGGGACCGACGGTGCCGGTGCGGCCGGGCGGGCGGACCGACCCACCGGGTCGAGCGGACCTGCCGAGATTGCCTCTGGCGGACCGATTCGAAAGGCGGCGCACCGGTGTGACGGTGGTGCCGCGGATCAGGGCGAGGCCCGGCCCGCGACCCGACCTCGTCCCTCCGGGAGTCTTCGTGACGCGCATCCACGCCGCTCCGCGCAGCAAGCTCGGCCGGCTCGCTGACCCGGCCTCGATCGGATCGACGTCGGGCCGAGGTGGCCGGCGATGAGCGTCCCGCGCGACGTGGTCACCGACCCGCACACCGCCTGGATCCGCGACGTGGTCCCACGCACCGACGGATGCGAGGAGTGCCTGCGGATGGGCACCCCCTGGGTGCACCTGCGACTGTGCCTGACATGCGGGCACGTCGGGTGCTGCGACTCCTCGCCGATGCGCCACGCCCGCGCGCACGCAGGCGTCCTCGGGCATCCGATCGTCCGCTCGGCCGAGCCAGGTGAGCACTGGCGCTGGTGCTACGTGGACGAAGCCTTCGCATGAACACCGACACGACCGCCGCCGAGGACGTGGAGCGCCTGGTCGCCACGGCACCGCCCGGCGAGACCCCGGACCTCACCGGTGCCTACCCCCGGCTGTCCGAGGATCGGATCCGGATGCTGGGCCGGTACGGGGCGCGGCAGCGGACCCGCCGCGGGGACGTGCTCGTCACCGAGGGATGTCCCGAGGAGTCGTTCCTCGTGGTGCTGTCGGGCCGGACCGCCGTCGTCGAGGCGCTCGGGACCCCGGCGCAGCGCATCGTCCGCGTGCACGGAGGCGGGCGGTTCCTCGGGGAGCTCGGCCTGCTGACCGGTCAGGTCGCCTTCTTCTCGACGGTCGTGGTGGATCCCGGCGAGCTGCTCGAGGTCCCCGCGGACCGCCTGCGGAGCTTCCTGGTCCGCGACCCGGCGTTCGGTGACGAGATCCTGCGGGCGTACCTGGCGCGGCGCGCGCTCGCGATCGGCGAGGGGCTCGGCTTCCGCATCGTCGGGTCCCGGTACTCCCCCGACACCCGCAGGCTGCGTGAGTTCGCGGCACGCAACCGACTCCCCCACCGGTTCCTCGACGTCGAGGCCGACAGCGAGGCCGAGTCGCTGCTGCGCGGGCTCGGGATCACGACCGCGGAGACCCCGGTCGTGCTCTGGCGCGACCAGGTGTTGCGCAACCCCGACACCGCCGAGCTCGCCGCGCTGATCGGGCGGCGCCCCGACCGGCCCACGACCCGGCTGTGTGACCTCCTCGTGGTCGGGGCCGGGCCCGCCGGCCTCGCCGCCGCCGTCTACGCGGCCTCCGAGGGGTTGTCCACCCGGATCCTCGACGCCGTCGCCACGGGCGGTCAGGCGGCGCGGTCGGCGCGCATCGAGAACTACCTCGGCTTCCCGGCCGGCATCTCCGGGGCCGAGCTCGCCGAGCGCGCCGAGGTGCAGGCGCGGAAGTTCGGCGCCGAGGCGACCGTACCCGCCGACGCGGTCACGCTCGACGTCTCGGGCCCGCAGCCCGTCGTCCGGCTGTCCGGCGGGGACGCGGTCCCCACGCGCACCCTGGTGGTCGCGACCGGAGCGCAGTACCGGCGGTTGCCGGTACCCCGGCTCGAGGAGTTCGAGCAGACCAGCGTCTACTACGCCGCCACCCTCGTCGAGGCCCAGCTGTGCGTGGACGACCCGGTCGTGGTGGTGGGCGGCGGGAACTCGGCCGGCCAGGCCACGCTGTTCCTCGCCGACCACGCCCGTTCGGTCCGGCTGGTCGCGCGCGAGCACTCGCTCGACGAGTACATGTCGCGCTACCTGGCCGACCGTGTCCTGTGTGACCCTCGGATCGAGGTGCACCTGCACAGCGAGGTGCGCGACCTCGAAGGCGAGGGGGGCCGTCTCGAGGCGGTGGTCGTGGAGGACACCACGAGCGGGACGCGCGCGGAGCTGCCCGCCAGCGAGCTCATGGTGTTCATCGGCGCCAGCCCGTGCACCGGCTGGCTCGCCGGGGCGGTCGCGCTCGACGACGGCGGCTACGTACGGACCGGCCCCGCCCTCGCAGCTCTCGACGACGACGGCGGCGACCGGGGAACGACGGAGCGCACCCCGACGACGCTGGAGACCGACGTCCCCGGCGTGTTCGCGGCGGGCGACGTGCGCAGCGGGTCGATCAAGCGGGTGGCGTCCGCCGTCGGCGAGGGGGCCATGGCGGTCCGCCTCGCGCACGAGTACCTGACCCGAGTCACCAGCAGGAGCTGACATGCCCGTCCCGTCCGGTGTCCCGGTCTTCCAACGGTTCTTCCGCTCGGTGGGACACATCAAGGTCGACAGGAACGACGTGAAGCGCTTCCGCGACTTCGTGGACGAGATGATCGACGACGTCGCGATCACCGGACGCAACGCTGCGACGTGGAACGGCAGGGACGTGATCGCGCCCCAGGACCTCCCCATCACCAGGGGGGTCCAGGAACGGATGCGCGAGTTCGACAAGCTCGAGGAGGCCGGCGAGATCCGCGCCCTGCTCGCGCAGACCGTGCGTCGCCCACCCGCCGACGTGACCTTCTCGGAGGAGACCGAGGACGCGTTGGTCGAGCTCTTCGGCGGGCTCGCCACCGCCCTCGCGCGGACCTTCCGCGCGGTCGACCCCGAGGTGGTCAATCCGGGAACGGAGCACTGGGAACGAGTGACCGACATCTTCCGGCAGGTGTTCTGATGACCGGCACCGAGTACTCGGACGTCCACGAGACCGACCCGCGGCGCGCCGAGGAGCGCCTGCCCGCGGCCCTCCGCCTCGACCACCCCCCGCAGGCTCGGTTCGCCCTGCACCTGCACCGGGTCAGCCGCGGCCCGCTGAGCCTCGAGGAGGTCCGCTGCTCCGAAGGCGTCCGGATGCGGGTCGACGACGATCCCGGCTACGTCGTCGGGCTGCCGGTCCAGGGGCCGTTGCACGTCGACCACCACGGTCGCGAGCTCGATCTCGGCCCCGGTCAGGCGGCCGTCTTCACCCCGTCCGCCGAGGCAGGGATGGCCACGGGCGACGGTGCCGACGTCGTCCGGGTCCGGGTCCGGGCCGCCGCACTCGAGGACGCGCTGGAGGCCCTCCTCGGCAGAGCGGTGCAACGACCGCTGCGGCTGGCGGCGTCGGCGGTGCTGGGCCCGGCCGGCGGCCGGGGCTGGGCCGGCGTGGTCCGGTCCGTCGCCGCGGCCGGTCCCGGCCCGGCATCGGTGCTCGCGAACCCGTTGAGCGCGGAGCCCCTGCAGGACGCGCTGCTGGTCGGGCTGCTGCACCTGACCGACCATCCCGAACGCGACGCCCTCGACGCGCCGGTCCCGTCCTGGGGTCCGCGGACGATCCGCGACAGCCTCGATCTGATCGAGGCCCATCCGGAGCTGCCGCTGACCTCGGGGAGCCTCGCGGCGCGCGCCGGGCTCAGCGTCCTCGCCCTGCGGGGATGCTGGCGACGCCATCGCGACCTGCTGCCCCGCGACGACGTCGAACGGGTCCGGATGACGCGGGCGCACCGCGACCTCGAGGCCCATCGACCCGAGGAGACGACGGTGGCCGCGGTGGCGACGACGTGGGGATTCGCCCCCCGCGCGTTCCCGGCCGCCTACGGCTCGCGCTTCGGCCTGTCGCCGGCGCAGACCCTCCGCGGCCCCGGGTTCGCCTGATCCGAGGGGGGCGCCATCCCGCGCGGCCCGATCCGCCGGCGCTGGCTCGACACCCCGGGCGCGCCACCACCGTCGGGCTGTGAAGGAGCTGCGCGCTCGCCGGTACGACGCGAGCCGGTGGTCAAGGTGGTCCCGGGCGGTTGCCCGTACCGCTCGCGGTAGAGGGCGGCGAACCGGCCGGCATTGGTGAACCCCCACCGATCGGCGACGTCGATGACGCGCAGGCCCGGTCCGGCGGCCGACAGCTCGCGGTGAGCCCGCTCGAGACGCAGATCGGTCAGGTATCGCTTCGGAGAGGCGTCGAACTCGCGGACGAACCCGTCGTACAGCGCGCGGGTCGACAGCCCGACCTCCCTGGCGAGGTGCCCGACGCTCAGGGGGTCGCCGGCGCGCGCGGCCATGAGGTCGGCGGCCTGGTGCACACGCGAGCGTGCCGCCGGCGCCGGCCGGCGGGTGGTCAGCATCTGACGCCAGGTGTTGGCGTGCGCGAGGAGCAGGGTGCCCATCACCGCGTCGCGCAGATGCGCCTCGGCCAGCGGGTTGACCGCCCCGGCCTCGGCGACCTCGAGGAGCTGTTCGAGCAGCGTCGCCTGGCTGATCACGGCGGCGGTGGCGGCCGGGGAGTCCATCAGCGGGTCGAACTGCAGCCGCTCGGGGCCGGGGTCCTCGGCGGTGAGCATCCGCGCGGCCAGCGTGCGCAGCTCGGACAGCTCGACACGCATCACGAGGAGTTCGAGGTCGTCGTCCCAGTCCATCACCAGTTCGTCGTCCGGGGTGCCCACGAAACCGGTCCGCCGTGCGTCGACGGTGAACGACATGCCCTTGTGCCGGACCGCCATCGAGCCGCGCAGAGGTATGCACACCGCCAGGTAGTCGGTCAGTGGGGCTGCACGCAGCCGCACCGGCATGCCGTAGTTCGTGCGGAACACAGACAGCCCGGGCCGTTGGAAGCCCTTCACCGACGCGGTGAAGTCCCCGGTCCTGCCCGGTGTCACGGTGTGGGGGGACATCAGGGCGTTGACCTGTTCGACCAGCTCGTCCAGGTCGCTGGTCTCCACCAACGCCGTGCCGACCCGCTCACCGCTCGTCATCGTCCACACCAGCTCCCGACAGAGCCACCTCGCAGCTCGACCTCGAGACGAATCAGCGGCCGACGGCCCGCAGCTACGCGCCGGTCCCGTGGAGCGCCTCGTGCGGTCCGCAGGGCCCGACGGTATCGCCACGACGCGGGACGAGGACCGAGTAGGGGGTGGGACCACACCGGCCGGGGCCTCACCGAGGGTCCTCGTCGGATCAGCCCGGCTCCGGCCCGCTCGCCGAGACCGTCACCGCGAGCTGGTCCAGGATCTCCGTGATCGCCCGGCGGTCCTGCGCGCAGGACGGGGCACGCGCCTGCACCTGGGCGACGAAGGCCGAGGCGAGCTCGACGACCTCGACGTCGGCGGCTCGGGACAGCTCCCACAGCCGCTCGAACGCCGCGTCGGCGTCGGCCGCGTCGTGGGAGATCAGCACGCCCTTGGCCTGCCCGATCACGTCGCGGGAGCGCAGGGCGTCGATCAGCCCGTCCACCCGGTGCTCGAGCTGGGCGATCCGCGATTCGAGGTCGAGCACCTCGCGACGATCACTCTCGGCCTCGACCCGGCGCGCGAGTCGTTGCCGCTGGGCGACGTCCGGTGTCGCGTCCCGTCCCATCCCACCGCCCTCACTCCCGGGACAGCGGAGCGCGCTCCCCCGCCGTCGGTACCGGACGGACGCCCGCGTACGCCCGTGCTAGCCGCGCCGACGATAGGAAGGGACCACCGCCGGACCGAGACACATCCGGCGCCGACGACAGGCCGAAATCGGCGTCGCTCCCACCGGGACCTCACGGCGAGTGACGTCAGCGCCCCCCGGAGGCCGAGGGCCAGACCCTCGGCCATGCGAAGCGAGAACAGAAGGATCAGCTCGCCGACCCTCGCGCCGGTAGCTCTGGACCATCCCGCGAGCGTCCGCTCGACATGCCGACTGCTGCGGTGACAAGGGCCGCGGACCATGAGCTCCGACATCCCGGCGAGCGCGGGGCGGTTACGCCCCGCGCCCACCCTCGATCTCTGGGCGATGCAGGTTCTGCACAGCGGCCCAGCGAGGTTCGTCCCTGTCTGGGCGCCTCTGCACCGAAACTACGATGGACGAGATCGTCCACGGACTCGTCGATAGATGTGGCGGCGAGGACTGGATACACAGGGAGGTGCCTGATGAAGGCGATCGTCGTGACGGATGAGGCTGCGGGAAGGGCCGGGATGACGCTGGTGGAGCGGCCCGAGCCGGGACCGGCGATCAACGACGTCGTCGTTGAGGTTCATGCGTCGGGATTCGTCCCGACCGAGATTGCGTGGCCCTCGACCTGGACCGATCGTGCCGCCCGTGACCGAAAACCGTCGATTCCCGGGCATGAGCTGGCTGGAGTGGTCACCGCCCTCGGCTACGGCACGACGGGGCTGTCGGTGGGACAGCGAGTGTTCGGCCTCACGGACTGGCATCGCGACGGCACCCTGGCGGAGTATGTGGCCGTCGAGGCACGCAACCTCGCGCCGCTCCCGGGCGACGTCGACTTCACGGTGGGCGCGAGCCTGCCGATCTCGGGGCTGACCGCGTGGCAAGGGCTGTTCGAGCACGGCCGCCTTCGGGTGGGGCAGAACGTGCTCGTGCACGGCGCGGCCGGCGCAGTCGGAACGATGGTGACGCAGCTCGCACGTGAGTGCGGTGCGTACGTCATCGGCACCGGACGCGCTGCCGACCGTCAGAAGGCGCTCGACTTCGGCGCCCAGGAGTTCGTCGACCTTCAGAACGACTCGTTGGAAGATGTCGGCGGAGTCGATCTGGTTTTCGATGTCATCGGCGGCGACATCCAAGAGCGGTCTGCGGGTCTGGTTCGAGCCGGAGGAACGCTGGTGTCCATCGTCGGGCCGCCCGAGGCGCGCCCCGCGGCCGGCCTGGCGGTCGACTTCGTTGTCGAGGCTGATCGTGCCCAACTGAGTGAGGTCGTCCGGCGGGTGCGAGACGGACGACTGCGGACGAACATCGGCACGGTCTCGACCCTCGACGACGCCGTCGCCGCCTTCAATTCGACCGAGCGGATCAAGGGGAAGACGATCATCCGCGTTCGCCCGTGAGGACGGGGGCTGCGAACGGTCCTGCCCTCCTCGCCGATCAGCGTCAGCCGCGTGGCAGGGCGGGGAGGGGCCGACACCACGCCCATGACCGTCCGTTCGACGGGCACGGTGGAGGTCGCCGGCACCATGGCCCTCACCCGTCCCGGTCAGGCGCGGCTAGACGCCGCCCGACCCACCAGCCCCCAGCTCATGAGCGACACCGCCCAACCTGCCACTGCCTTGCGGACTGGCCGCCCCCGCGTAGCTCAGCTCAGGTCACTCTCCTAGCGACAGCGCCTCGGTCGGGCACCCGGAGACCGCGTTGCGGACCTCCTGCTCGTCCCCCTCGTCGACGTCCCACTGCAGGACCTCAAGTGTCCCGTCTTCTTGAATTTCGAAGTACTTCTCGGCTTCCGCCTCGCAGAGACCTTGGCCGGTGCACCGGTCCCAGTCCACTTGTATACGCAACAGAAGCCGCCTCCCCAGTGATTCGGACGTTGTATCCGCAGGGGTACCCGAGCCACGCTGCCTCACAACCCCCGGGACAGTCGGCGACTGCCAAGGCCGCCCCACCGAGCGGAAGGCTCGGGCATATTCCGGGTACATCCCCCTCACATTCGTCGAGGTCGACAATCCCCGGGCAACGCGCCGCGCCGTGGCGCCCCACACATCCCCTGGAGCCTCGATGGTCTCGCATCCTCGCCGTGGCGGCGGCCGCCGCGGAGTATCCGGCTGGCTCTCGGCGCCGGTGGCCTGGTGTCGGCGCGTCGTACTCGGCCCCAGGGACCGGCCCACCGGCGAGCACTCGGATAACCGGCCGAGTGAGCGATTGCGGCGGGCGAAGCGGTCAGGCTTGCTCGACGGCCCGGTCATCGCTGCGGTCTTCGTGGTGGGCGTGGCGGTGGCGCTGGTCATGACACTGTTCTGACTTCGGACGGAGCGCGACCAGCGGTCGCGTGACCCCGGGCGCACCGTGGGATTGCGCGAACTGACCTCGCCGTTCTCGGTTGTGCATCAACCGCCCGCGTCCGCGCCCGGGAACGAGCTGGACGGCGCACACCACGGTCGTGGAGAGTGTGCCGTCGACTGTTTCGGCGGTGCCGGGCTTCTCCCGGCCTGGTACGGGTCGACGGCCGCTACGGTCGGTCCGGTGCCCTCGCCGGGAGGACGGCGATCGGGGTGTTGGTGGCCGCGACAGCGAGCCAACCGTCCTGCGCGCGGACGAGGGTGAGAACCAGGACTGTGCGGCCGGCCGGCAGACCCCCGGCCGGGGCATCGGGTTGGGGTGTACGCACCGTGGTGGCATGCACCATGGCCACGTCGTCGCGAACCGCGATCACCGCCAGGTCTTCCGCGGTGACCGTGCTCCACTTGAGGGGGCCGGCGAGCGCCCACCGGTGCCCTTCGACGATGCCGTCCCGGCCGAGCATGCGCATGCCGGCGATGTTCACGAAGACGGCGTCCTCGGTGAACAGGGCCCCGACTTGGTCGGCGTCCCCGTTGTTGAGGGCGCCGCTGAACGCGGCGACCAGCGCCTCGGGACTCGCAGCGGCCACTTCATTGCTCCGATCGCGTCAGGGCGTAGCACATCGGAAAGCGGCAGGCTGTCGGCGGACGTCAGCGAGGGGCCCGGTAGGCCTCGGTCACCTTCGACGCATCGCGCAAGGCGTCCAGACCGTCCTCGACGCTGATCAACGGGGTGGTCTTCAGCGACCGCAACGCCCCGCCCGCGCTGGTCGCGATCGACCAGGCGGCGACGGCGGCGTCGTTGGGGAACTCGACGATGGCGATGAGGTCATGCTCGCCGAAGGCGTAGAAGACACTGTGCAGCCGGCCGCCGACGGTCTCCGCGGCCGGACCGACCCGCTCGCGGACGTCCTGCTGGCTCTTCATCTGTGCGGCCCAGCTCTCGGGCGTGTAGCCGACCTGGGTGAGGTAGTACGGCATCACGCACTCCTTCCGATTCGGGAGACCATCGTCGTTCGAGTCGACCCGCTGGTTCTACGTCACTCATCGTGGCATCATGCCGAGGAGCTGGGCGACCCTATTCCCCCGTATGGCCTAGCTCATCACCGGGGAAGCACACTCAGTTGCCGGTCGGGTTCGTGCCGAGGAGTCGTCTGCGGGTGGAATCGAAGATCCCCGATGGCTCGACGGCCGTCCCCAACGGCGCGTTCGTCGTCGGCCGCCCCAGCAACAGATCGGAGAGCAATCCACGACACTCATGCTGGGCCGCGACGCTCGACAGCTTCGACTCGGGGCGATGCGGCCGGCTCGCGGACGGAGAAGCTCAGGGGCTGAAGTTTCGGTCCTCACCGTCTCCACGTTTCACAACGGCTTGGAGCCAGCGGGCGACAACGGGCGGGGACCCCGCGGCAGCCGAGAGCCCCCACCACCGCCGCCGGGCGGGTCATCCCCGGTAGGCATACACCAGAAGCACACCCGCCGGCCGGCGACCATGCGCGCGTACGGGCGGGGGTTCTGCCCGCACACGACTGTGCCGTCCTGGCGGCCAGCGCACGGCAGGTACGAGCCCTGCGACACTCGCTGAGGCAGCAGACCGGCGTCGAGCACCGCGTTCTCGGCAGCCGCAACTGTGAGACCACTCAGGTCAGGTACCTCAGCAACGGCCCGCCGACTCATCCGCTCTCCCAGCGGCTCTCAGTCCGAGCCCAAGAGCCGGTGTCACAGAGTGCCGACCCGGGTTAGTCACCATCACGGAACGACACGACACCTGATCGTTGACGCTCATGATGAGTGATCGTCGACCATGGCGATCTCGGCGTCCGGCCCTGGGAACACCAGGCAGGGGTCCCGCCCCTCGAAGCGCACCAGAAATGGGCCTTCCTCGCCGTGCACTTCCACGATCGTGCCGACCCGATCAGCCTGATCGACTCGCCGGCTGTGTTGAATGATCCGGTCTCCGACGTTGCCACGCATGCGAGCTCGCCTTCTTCCCTCCAGCTCTGAGAAGCACCCGAGCAACCTCCAACGATCGGCGCGTTGACCGACGGATGTCAACGGGCAGTCTCGATGCTGATGTGCGAGCGGACACCAGGCCACGGCCCCCGTCCCAGCGAGGCACGAGCAATGCTTGAGACCTGTGGATGAGGAGGAGGGGTCGTACCCTCCCGATCACCTGCAAGCCCTCAAGCAAGATCGGCGCGCCAACGCCGGTCGGGAAGGTACGACCCGTGCTCACCGTAGTTCCTGGAGCTGCCGGCGAGGCCGATG
>NZ_DASXJD010000121.1:0-4035 GCF_036497585.1 Actinomycetospora sp.
CTAGGCCTTCGCGGCCTTCGCCTCCTTGGCGGCGCGCTTCTGGGCCTGCTTGAAGTCGCGGACCTCGGCGAGGGTGGCGGCGTCGACAACGTCGGCGATGGAGCGTCGGGAGCCCTCGTCGCCGTAGGAGCCGGCGGCGTCGCGCCAGCCCTCGAGCTCCAGGCCGCACTGCTTGCCCAGCAGCGCGGTGAAGATCTGGGCTTTCTGCGTGCCCCAGCCGGGCAGGGCGTTGAGGCGGCGGAAGACGTCCTCGCCGTCGGCGGCCTCGGTCCAGATCCGGGTGACGTCGCCGTCGTAGTCCTCGACGATCACCCGGCAGACCGCCTGGGTCCGCTCGGCCATCGACTTCGGGTAGCGGTGCAGCGCGGGCGGGCCGGTGAACGCGGCGACGAGCTCGTCGTGGTCGTACCCGGCGATCTTCTCGGTGGTGATCTCGCCGATCCGCTCGGTGAGCAGGGCCGGGCCCGCGAACGCGCGCTCCATGGGGAACTGCTGGTCGAGCTGCATGCCGATCAGCAGCGCGAGCGGGTTCGCCGAGAGCACCGCGTCGGCGTCGGGGTCCTGGGCGAGGGTCAGCGTCGGCACGGCGGCCAGCCTACGACGCCGAGTTCGGGACCAGGGACTTCGCGAGGACCGCGAAGCGCAGGTCGTCGTCGTGCGGGAACCCGACGCCGGGCTCGCCGTACGGGAACGGCCGGGTCTCCCCGGTGCGCACGTAGCCGCGGCGCTCGTACCAGGCGATGAGCTCGACGCGGCGGTCGATCACGCACAGCTCCATCGTGATGGCGCCGCCGGCGCGTGCGTGCTCCTCGGCGGCGGCCTGCAGTGCCTTGCCGAGCCCCGAGCCCTGGGCCGCCGGGCTCACCGCGAACATCCCGAACGACGCCGTCGGCTCCCCCGCCCGGTGGGTGACCGCGGCACAGCCCTCGTGATCGCCGGCGACGAGGAGCGTGATCGCGGGGTCGGCGAGGTCGGCGGCGAGCAGGTCGCGCGTGGTCCGCGGGCCGTCGATCAGGTCGGCCTCGGTGGTCCAGCCGGTCCGGCCGCCCTCTCCGCGGTAGGCGGCGTGGATGAGCGCGAGGAGGGCGTCGACGTCCTGGGCGACGGCGGGCCGGATCGTGAGCGGAACACTGGTCACGATCGCGAATTCTGCGCGACGGGAGCGGTCGTCGACCACACCCGGGGTGATCACCGGCGGCCCCGGTCCGATCGGCTGTGGCGGCGCTAGGCAGGAGGGTGCGCCCGCCGGCGAGCCGGGTCGCGCTCCGTGACCGGTCAGGCGTCCGCCGGCGCCGGCTCGTCGTCCCGTGCCGGCTCGAGCTGAGCCAGCCCGGCGTCGACGTCCGTGGGAGCCCGCCCGATCACCGGGAGCTGCCCCCGCGCCCACAAGGCGATCCCGCGACGGCGGATGGCGAGCGAGACCCGGTGGGTGACCACCGGATGGCGCAGGAGCGCCGCGACGACGGCCCGGCGGGAGGCCGGGCGCCGTCGCCCCCGCACCGTGGCGACGAAGGCCGTGACGAGCCCACCGCGGTCGTCGGGACGCCGGAGCACGACGGTGGCCGCGAGCGACTCCCGAGGTTCGGGCACCCGCATCCGGTACTCGCCGTCGACGGGGAAGAACGGCGAGACGTAGAAGGCCTTGTCGACGCGGGCCCGGCCGTCACCGTCCACGTCGAGCAGGTAGTGGTGGCGCCCGCCGTAGGTGTTGTGGACCTCGGCGACGACGGCCGTGAGCGCGCCGGCCCCCTCGTGGCACCAGTAGAGCGTGAGCGGGTTGAAGACGTACCCGAGCGTGCGCGGGTGGGCGAGCATCAGCACCCGCGCCGGGCGCTCCCGGCCGCGCGCGGCGAGGAACGCGTCGAGGTTCTCGCGGATCGAGCGGTCGGGGTGCCCGAGGTGGTCGGCGCCCCGGAACGCGATCCCGGGGTGGCGCGGCAGGTCGTCGAGGTCGACCAGCCAGAGGTACATGCGGTGGGTGAACGCGTCGTCGAGGGTCTGGGAGCGGCGGTGCTCGACGAGCACGTCGTACAGGGAGGGCCTCACCACGCCACCCCCAACGACGCTGCCGCCCGCACCCCCGACGCGCAGCCGTCCTCGTGGAAGCCCCACCCGTGGTAGGCCCCGGCGAACGCGATCCGCCCGTCGTTGAGCTCCGGCAGCCGGCGCTGGGCCGCGACCGAGGCGGGGGTGTAGGCGGGGTGCTCGTAGTCCATGCGCGCGATCACCGTCGACGGGTCCACGCGGTCGGTCGCGTTGAGCGTGACGACGTAGGTCTCGGGTCCGTCGAGGCGCATCAGCCGGCTCATGTCGTAGCTGACCAGCACCCGGTCCTCGCCCGGCACCCGCAGCAGGTTCCACGAGGCTCGTGCCCCTGCCGCCCGGGGCAGCACCGAGGTGTCGGTGTGCAGCCAGGTCTCGTTGCGCGAGTACGAGAAGGCCCCCAGCAGCTCCCGCTCGCGCACCGTCGGCGCGACCAGCAGCGCCAGCGCCGTCGGGGCGTGGGTCGCGACGACGACCCGGTCGAACCGGTGGGCCACGTCGGCGTCGTCGCGGACCTCGTATCCCTCGCCGTCGCGCCCGACCGCCCGGACCGGCGTGGCCGCCTCCACCGCCGTCAGGCCCTTCACCACCCGCTCGACGTAGCGCGCCGAGCCCCCGACCACCGTCTTCCACCGGTGCGAGCCGCCGACCGAGAGCAGGCCGTGGTTGGCCAGGAACGCGAACAGGTAGCGCGCGGGGTACTGCATCGACAGGTCGGGGCCGGACGACCACACCGCCGAGACCACCGGGACGGCGAAGGTGTCGACGAAGTACCGCGAGAACCGGTGCCGGCGCAGGAACTCGCCGAGCGTGACCTCCTCCTCGAGGTCGCCGTGCTCCGCGAGCACCCGCCGCGCCGCGCGGTGGAAGCGCAGGACCTCGGCGAGCATGCCCAGGTGGCGGGGGTCGGCGAGGTTGCGGCGCTGCGCGAACAGCCCGGCCGCCCCGCGCGCCCCGGCATACTCGAGCCCGGTGGACTCGTCGCGGACGCTCATCGACATCTCGGAGTCCTGGGTGGCGACGCCGAGCTCGCCGAAGAGCCGGATCAGGTTCGGGTAGGTCGCCTCGTTGTGGACGATGAACCCGGAATCGACGCTGACCGACTCCAGATCGTGGGTGTGCGCGTGCCCGCCGAGCCGGTCCTGCGCCTCGAAGAGCGTGACGTCGTGCTCGCGCTGCAGGACGTGGGCGGCGGTGAGACCGGAGACGCCCGCCCCGATGACGGCGACACGCTCACGAGGCACGGGCTGCTCCTGTCGGCGGGGCTGGCTAGAGGGGGACGGACAGACCCTCGGGGGCGCCGGCCGCCATGGCGTTCGCGACGGCCTCCTCGAACGGTTCGAGGCCCAGCGCGGCCAGCGTGAACCGCGCGACCAACCGGTGCCACTCCCCCGCCCGGCGCAGCATCGCGTGGCCGTCGCCGTGGACCTCGAAGCGGGCCACGCGCTCGCTGATCCGCGACACCCGGTCGGCGAACCAGAGCGACGACCGCGGGTCGGTCATCCGCTCGCGGTCGCCGTGGGCGATCAGCAGGGTCTGCC
Organism: Actinomycetospora sp.; assembly: GCF_036497585.1. Lineage (GTDB taxonomy): Bacteria > Actinomycetota > Actinomycetes > Mycobacteriales > Pseudonocardiaceae > Actinomycetospora. The sequence goes on from NZ_DASXJD010000121.1 coordinate 3,585, forward strand.
CGGCGAGGTGCTCGGTCGGCTCGCCGCGGTTGATCCACGGGGCCAGGGCCGCGACCCCGACGACGGTGGGGTCCCCGCCGACGCGCAGCGCCGCGCGGGCACCCATGGAATGACCGACGAGCACGACCCGGACGTCGTGCCCGTGCCGGCGGCGCACGTCGTCGAGGGCCCAGCGCGCGTCGCGGACCGGGTCGGGAGCCCGGTCGGATCCGGGGGGAGCCTCGTTCCAGCCGCGCACCCGGTAGCGCAGCAGCCCCGTCTCCACCCCGCGCGACGCGCCCGCGCGGGCGACGGCCTGCCCGAACGGCACCATCCGCACGTGGGAGAGCAGGAAGCCCCCGGCGGCCTGGTGCCCGTCGGGGCGCCCGCCGTGCAGGACGAGGGCGACGCCGGCGGCGCCGTCGCCGTGCGGGAGCGCAGGTTCCAGCCGGGGAAGACGCAGCGCAGGGGA
>NZ_DASXJD010000122.1:0-17673 GCF_036497585.1 Actinomycetospora sp.
TGGTGAACACGATCAGCAGCGCGGCCAGGATGACGCCGTTGAGCGCCTCGGCAGCGGCGGCCCGGCCTACGGGTGGTCCTGGCCCCTGGTGTTCCTCGGCCAGCTGATGGTCGCCCTGTGCTTCTGCGAGCTGGCGGCGCGCTTCCCGGTCGCCGGCTCGATCTACAACTGGACCAAGCGCCTGACCAGCCCGCACGTCGCGTGGTTGGCCGGGTGGACGATGCTGACGGCCTCGATCGTGTCGATCGCTGCGGTCGCGCTGGCCCTGCAGGCGACGCTGCCGCAGCTCTGGTCGGGCTTCCAGTTCATCCCGATGAGCGAACCCGACGACACCGCCGCTCAGGCGCTCAACGGCGTCATCCTCGCCGCCCTGCTCATCGTGTTCACCACCGCGATCAACGCCTTCGGCACGAAGCTCATGGCGCAGATCAACGCGACCGGGGTGGCCGTCGAGCTGGTCGCGGCCGTGGTGCTGATCATCCTGCTCGCGGTCAACATCATCCGACCGCCGTCGGTCGTGCTGTCCACCGGTGACATCGACACCGCCGGCCGACCCTTCGGCTACGCCGGGGCCTTCCTCGTCGCGATGTTCGCCTCGCTGTACGTCATGTACGGCTTCGACACCGCGTCGTCGCTGGCCGAGGAATCGCACGACCCGCGTCGCAACGCCCCGAAGGCGATCCTCCGCGCGCTGTTCTTCTCGTTCCTGCTCGGCGGGCTGATCCTGCTGTTCGCCCTCATGTCGGCCCCGGACCTCGCCGACCCGGCCTTCAGCTCCCTGGGCGGTCTCCAGGCGCTGATCCTCGTCGTGCTCGGCGGCACCACGGGGTCGGTGATCCTCGTGGCGGTGGTCATCGCGGTCATCGTGTGCGCTCTGGCCGTCCACGCCGCCGCGATCCGGCTGGCGTTCGCAATGAGCCGCGACAACAACCTGCCCGCCGGCGCCACGCTGTGCACGATCAACCCGCGGTTCGGGACGCCGCTGGTGGCGTCGGTCGCGATCGGCGTGGTCGCGATCGTGCTGCTGTTCGTGACGTTCAGCCCGCAGATCTACACCGTGGTCACCTCGATCGCGATCATCATGATCTACACGGCCTACCTGCTCGTGACAGTACCGATGCTGGTCAAGCGCCTCCGCGGGCAGTGGGAGCCGCGTGAGGGAGCGTTCTCGCTGGGCCGCTGGGGGATCCCCGTCAACATCCTCGCCGTCCTCTGGGGCGGGGTGATGACGGTGAACCTGGCCTGGCCGCGCAACGAGGTCTACAACGCCTCCGAGCCCTTCCACTGGTACCTGCAGTACGGCGGCATCCTGCTGCCGGGGGTGATCCTCGGCGCCGGGTTCGCCTACTACTGGGCCGTGCAGCGTCACAAGACGGGGGTCGTCGCCGCCCATGCGCGCGAGGAGACCACCGCACCCGCCACCGACACCGCCCTCGGGGAGGTCTGACATGTCGGAACCGTCGTTCCCGGCCGAGTTCGACTACGTCGTCGTCGGCGGCGGCACCGCGGGGTGCGCCGTTGCGTCCCGGCTCTCCGAGGACGCCGACGCGTCGGTGTGCCTGATCGAGGCGGGCCCGTCCGACGTCGGCGACGACGCCATCCTCGACCTCTCCCGCTGGATGGAGCTGCTCGAGTCCGGCTACGACTGGGACTACCCGATCGAGCCGCAGGACAGTGGGAACTCCTGGATGCGCCACGCCCGCGCGAAGGTCCTCGGCGGGTGCTCGTCGCACAACTCCGCGATCGCGTTCTGGGCGCCGAAGGAGAACCTCGACGACTGGGCGGCGTCGGGGGCGGCGGGGTGGAGCGCGGCGGAGTGCTACCCCTTCTACCGCAAGCTCGAGACCGCGCTGGACACCACCGAGGAGGCCGAGCCGCCCGGCCGCGGCACCGACGGCCCGGTGACCATCCGCACCGTCGGGGACCAGGACCCGTGCGGGGAGGCCCTCCTGGCCGCGTGCGAGCAGGTCGGGCTCCCGACGACGCCGTTCAACACCGGCCGCACCGTCGTCCGCGGCGCCAACTGGTTCCAGGTCAACGCCAACCCCGACGGCACCCGCTCCTCGGCGTCGACGGCCTACATCCACCCGAACCTCGGGCGCCCGAACCTCACCGTGCTCACCGGCTACCGCGCCGAGAAGCTGACCTTCGACGTGAGCGGGTCCCGCCCGCGCGCGACCGGCGCCCGGCTGCGCACTCCGGACACCCGTCACGCCGTCGAGGTCACCGCCCGGCGGGAGACGATCCTCTCGGCCGGCGCCATCGACGGGCCGAAGCTGCTCATGCTCTCCGGCATCGGGCCGGCGTCGCACCTGCGCGACGTCGGCATCGAGGTGCTCGTCGACGCGCCCGGGGTGGGGGAGAACCTGCAGGACCACCCCGAGGGCCTCGTCCAGTGGGAGGCGCTGCAGCCGATGCCCACCGCGTCGACGCAGTGGTGGCAGATCGGGATCTTCGCCGGCTCGGAGGGCCGCGCGACGCCCGACCTGATGTTCCACTACGGGTCGGTGCCGTTCGACCTCAACATCGTGCGCTACGGCTACCCCACTTCCGACAACACGTTCTGCCTCACGCCGAACGTCACCGGGGCGCAGTCGAAGGGCACCGTGCGGCTCTCGTCGCGGGACTTCCACGACAAGCCGAAGGTCGATCCGCGGTACTTCACCCACGAGCACGACCGCGACGTCATGATCCGCGGGATCCGGGTGGCGCGCGAGATCGCGGCGGCGCCGGCGCTGGAGGAGTGGGTGGGCAAGGAGCTCGCCCCGGGTGACGCGGCGAGCGACGAGGAGCTCTTCGAGTACATCCGCACCACCCACAACACCGTCTACCACCCCTCGTGCACGGTGAAGATGGGTGCCGACGACGACGCGCTGGCGCCGGTGACGCCGACGCTGCGGCTGCGCGGGGTGGACGCGCTGCGGGTGGCCGACGGCTCGGTGATGCCGGACCTCATCACGGTCAACCCCTGCATCACCACGATGATGATCGGCGAGCGGTGTGCCGACTTCATCCGTCGCGGGGTCTGATCCGGCCCAACCCGGTCAGCGAGGGCCCGGTCCCGCCGCGCGGTGATCACCCCTAGGGTCGCCCTCGGCGAGAGGGGGCCGGCGTGGGCTCGGACGTGATCGACGGCGTGGTGCGGACCGATCGCTATCCGCTCGACGAGCCCGGGTCGCCGGCCTGGTCCGCCGTCGTCGACCGCGCGCGGCGGGAGCTGCGCGCGGTCGGCGCGACGGTGCTGCGCGACGTCGTCCGCCCCGACCTGGCGGAGCGGCTGCGCGCCGAGAGCGACGCCGTGGCGCCCGCCGCGCACACGGCCACGGCGCAGGTCAACGTCTACAACACCGACCCGGACCCGACGCTGCCCGCGCGCCACCCGGCCCGCGTCGCCCTGACCCGCCGGAACGCCTTCGTGGCCCGGGACCGGATCCCCGCCGACCACCTCGTCCAGCGTCTCTACGAGCACCCCGGCTTCCGGGCCCTGCTCGCGGCGTGCTTCGAGCTCGACGAGGTCCATCCGCTCGCCGACCCGTACTCCGGGCTCACCCTCAACGTCGTCGCACCCGGCGACGACCACCCGTGGCACTTCGACACCAACGAGATCGCGGTCAGCCTCCTCACCCGGGAGCCCGAGGCGGGCGGGACCTTCGAGTACTGCCCCGGCATCCGGGCGCCGAGCGAGGAGAACCTCGCCGGGGTGCGGGCCGTGCTCGACGGCGACTGCGGTCCGGTCCGGTCCCTGGCGCTGCGGCCCGGCGACCTCCAGCTCTTCCGGGGGCGGTTCGCGCTGCACCGCGTCACTCCGGTGGCCGGCGCGTCGCCGCGCCACACCGCGATCTTCGCCTACAGCGACCGGCCGGGGGTCGTGGGCTCACCGGCCCGTACCCGCCAGCTCTTCGGCCGTGTCGACCCCCTCCACCTCGCGGCGGCGTCGGTGCGCTCCGACACGCTGTTGGACTGAGCCGCCCGACTCCCCGAACCCGAGGACCTCCATGAGCGACGCCGCCACCACTGTCGGCACCTTCGACGCCGAGGACGACCTGCCCCACGTGCCCGTGCCGGCGCTGGCCGACAGCGCCCAGGGGTTCCTCGAGTGGTGCTCCCCGCTGCTCGACCCCGAGCAGCTGGGGGAGACCCGCGCGGCCGTCGAGCAGCTCGTACGCGCCGACGGGCCCGGGCCGGTGCTGCAGGCCGCGCTGGAGGCCTACGACGCGGCGCCGACCACCCACAGCTGGCTCGACGACTTCTGGGAGTCCCGCTACCTCGGGCGCCGCGACCGCATCGCGCTCAACGCGAACTTCTTCTTCCTCTTCACCGAGCCGACCGACCCCGCCGATCAGGACCAGGCCGGCCGCGCGGCTGCGCTGGTCCTGGGCGCCCTGGACCACAAGCACCGGGTCGACACCGGGACGCTGCCGCCGGCCACCCGCCGCGGCGCGCCGATGACGATGGACCAGCACAAGTTCCTGTTCTCGGCCACCCGCATCCCGGGCGAGGAGCAGGACACCGCCCGCACGCCCTACACCGACGACTGGCCCGGGCCGTCGACCGAGCGGCACATCGTCGTATTCGTCCGGGGCCACGCGTTCCGGCTCGACGTGCTCGGCCCGGACGGCGCTCCGCACTCCGCCTCCGAGATCGCCGACGCCCTGCGGGCGCTGCGGTCGGGCGTCGAGACGCGCGGCGCCGGCGTCGGGTCGCTGACGACGAAGGCCCGGGCCGCGTGGGCGGCGAGCCGGCGCGCCCTGCTCGAGGAGCACCCGGACAACGCGGCGGCGCTCGAGGTCGTCGAGACGGCCCTGTTCTGCGTCAGCCTCGAGGAGGGCGCGCCCGCCGACGACCTGGCCCGCGGCAAGCAGCTCCTCGCCGGCGACAGCGCCAACCGCTGGTTCGACAAGGCGGTCACCTTCGTCGTCTTCGCCGACGGCGCGGCCGGTATCAACACCGAGCACTGCCGCCTCGACGGCACCACCGTGCTCGCCCTCGTCGACGGCATCTTCGGCGAGACCACCGCGGCCCACGCGGAGCGGCTGGGTGCCCGCGCGCAGGGCGAGCCGGCCGCGAGCGAGGTGGCGTTCGTGCTCACCGACGAGCGGGCCGCCGACATCCGCGACGCCGCCGCCGACTTCACCGCGTTCGCCGACTCGGTGGCCACCCAGGTGGTCGTGTTCGACGAGCACGGCAGCGACCGCGCCAAGCAGCTCGGGGTGTCCCCGGACGCGTTCGCGCAGCTCTCCTACCAACTCGCCCACCGGCGCGCGAAGGGCTTCGTCGGGGCCACCTACGAGTCGATCGCGACCCTGCAGTTCCACCACGGCCGCACCGAGGCGATGCGCGTGGTGACGCCCGAGATCCTCGCGTTCACGGCGGCGATGGACGACCCCGACGCCGACGACGAGGCCCGCCGTACCGCCTTCGACGCCGCCGCCCAGGCCCACGGGCAGCGGGCGCGCGCCTGCCAGGCCGGTGAGGCCCCCGAACAGCACCTCTGGGAGCTCTCGCTCATCCAGCAGCGCCGGGGGGCCGAGCTCGGTGCGACGGAGCCGCTCGCGGTCGTCGACTCCCCGGGGTGGCGCATCATGCGCGACGACTACATGTCGACCAGCTCGGCTCCCTCCGTGAACGTGCGGCTCTTCGGCTTCGGCTCGACGAGCACCCACTGCATCGGCGTCGCGTACGTCCTGCTGCCCGAGCGGTGGATCGTGCACCTGAGCACGCCCGCGGAGGTGGGGGAGCAGATGGAGCGGTTCGCCTCGGAGCTGCGCGGGGCCGTGGACGACCTGACGGCGCTGCTCTCCGGTCGGTGAGGCGGCGCCCGGCGGCTGCGGCCGAGCTGCCCGCGGGCGAGCCCGGGTGACGGTGATCGCCACCCGGCACGAACGGCGGCGAGCATCGTGCTCCACCCACCCGCGGACGAGGTGCCGGACCCGGTCGGAGCGGGTGCGGCGGCAGCGGCCGACGGCGTCCCCGAAGGCTCGACACCCCCGAGGGGGACCGGGCGGGCCGGCGCGTGGCGGGCTTGCGATCCTGTCGGGCATGCGGGACCTGCTCTGGTCGACCTTCCTGCCCTGGGTGCGCGTGCCCGGCACGCCGACCTATCGCCGGCTGGCCGAGGAGGCCGTCCCCCCGGACCTCCCCGGCTACCGCCCGTACGACGCCGGGCACGAGCCGCCGGGTGCGACGGCCGACGAGACCCGGGCGCGCTCGGTGCAGGCCCGGATCCTCGCGGCCGAGGACGCCCGGGTCGCCGAGATCACCGCGCTGCTCGACCGGCTCGCGCTCGAGCACGGTCCCGAGGCCGATGCCTGGGACGCGATCGGGGCGTGGCTGGCGGCACGGCCGACGGACCACGCCTCACCGTCGCTCGTCCTCGACCTCGGGCTGCTGCTCGGACGGCGGGTGCTCGACCTGCGGCCGGAGGCATGCTGGGAGCCCGACGACGTCGGGCCCCACGCCTATCCGCTGGTGGTCCTCGGGTCGACGGTGATCGCGGTGCCGCTGCAGGCCGTCGAGCACGCCGGGCCCGACCTCGGGGCGGTCCTCCGGCACGCGCTCGAGGCGCAGGACGAGGACGACCTCGAGGACGACCTCGAGCCGCAGCTCGACCCGCCGTCGTCGTGAGCCGGCCCCGGACGCACGAACGGCCGGTCCATCACCCTCGAAGGTGACGAACCGGCTGTTCGTCCGGAACCGGGCGGGGCTCAGCCCACTACCGATCAGCCCACTACCGATCAGCCCAGCATCTTGCGGAGCACGAAGGGCAGGATGCCGCCGTTGAGGTAGTACTGCGCCTCACCGGGGGTGTCGATGCGCAGCCGCGCGTCGAACTCGATCGCGTCCCCGCCGCCGTCGGGCGTCGCCGTCACGTGCACCGTGTCGGGCACACCGCCGTCGTTGAGCGCCGTGACCCCGGAGATCGAGAACGTCTCGGTGCCGGCCAGGCCCAGCGAGTCGGCGTTCTCGCCCTCCGGGAACTGCAGCGGCAGCACGCCCATCCCGACGAGGTTCGAGCGGTGGATGCGCTCGTAGGACTCGGCGATCACGGCGCGGACACCGAGCAGCGTCGTGCCCTTGGCCGCCCAGTCGCGCGACGAGCCCGAGCCGTACTCCTTGCCCGCCAGCACCACGAGCGGGGTGCCCTCGGCGGCGTAGTTCTGCGCCGCGTCGTACACCGGGGCCTGCTCGCCGCCCTGGGTGTAGTCGGCGGTGAAGCCGCCCTGGTCGAGCGACCCGCCGTCCCCGGTGGGCAGCAGGTTGCGCAGCCGGATGTTGGCGAAGGTGCCGCGGATCATCACCTCGTGGTTGCCGCGGCGCGAGCCGTAGGAGTTGAAGTCCTTGCGCTCGACGCCGTGCTCCTTGAGGTACCGACCGGCCGGCGAGTCCTCCTTGATGGACCCGGCGGGGGAGATGTGGTCGGTGGTCACCGAGTCGCCCAGCTTCAGCAGCACCCGGGCGCCGTCGATGTCCGAGACCGCCGAGGGCTCGCGGTCCATGCCCTCGAAGTACGGGGGCTTGCGGACGTAGGTGGAGCCCTCGTCCCAGGTGAAGGTCTCGCCCTCGGGGGTGGGCAGCGAGGTCCAGCGCTCGTCGCCGGCGAAGACGTCGGCGTAGTCCTCGGTGTACTGCTCCGGGGAGAGCGCCGAGGCGATGACGTCCTGGATCTCCTGCGGCGAGGGCCAGATGTCGTCGAGGGTCACCGGGTTGCCCTCGGTGTCGTACCCGAGCGGCTCGGTGGCGAGGTCGAGATCCATGGTCCCGGCGAGCGCGTAGGCCACCACCAGCGGCGGGCTGGCCAGGTAGTTCATCTTGACGTCGGGGTTGATGCGGCCCTCGAAGTTGCGGTTGCCCGAGAGGACCGCGGCGGCGGCGAGGTCCTCGTCGTTGATCGCCTTCGAGATCTCCTCGGGCAGCGGCCCGGAGTTCCCGATGCAGGTGGTGCAGCCGTAGCCGACCAGGTTGAACCCGAGCTTCTCGAGGTAGGGCAGCAGCCCGGAGCGCTCGTAGTAGTCCATGACGACCTTCGAGCCGGGCGCCAGCGACGTCTTCACCCACGGACGCCGCTCGAGCCCCTTCTCGACGGCGTTGCGGGCCAGCAGGGCCGCGCCGACCATCACCGACGGGTTCGAGGTGTTGGTGCACGAGGTGATCGCGGCGATCGTCACGGCGCCGTGGTCGAGTTCGAGCTGGGTGCCGTCGGAGAGGGTCACCGGGGTCGGGTGGGACGCGCGGCCGCCCGGGTCGACGGGCTGACGGTGGACCTGCGGACGGTCGGCGTCGCCGTTGGGGTGCTCCGCGGGCGGGTCGGAGGCCGGGAAGGACTCGCTGTCGGACTCCTCGGACTGGCTGCGCGCCGAGCCGTCGTCGTCGACGTAGTCCGGCAGCGACGCGCGGAACGACTCCTTGGCGGCGTCGAGCGCGATGCGGTCCTGTGGGCGCTTGGGGCCGGCGATGCTCGGCACCACGGTCGAGAGGTCCAGCGAGAGCGTCTCGGAGTAGTCGGCCTCGTGCGCCGGGTCGTGCCAGAGGCCCTGCTCCTTGCAGTAGGCCTCGACGAGGGCGACCTGGGCGTCGTCGCGACCCGTGAAGCGCAGGTAGTTCAGCGTCTCGTCGTCGATCGGGAAGATCGCGCAGGTGGAGCCGAACTCCGGGCTCATGTTGCCGATCGTGGCGCGGTTGGCCAGCGGCACCGCGCCGACGCCCTCGCCGTAGAACTCGACGAACTTCCCGACGACGCCGTGCTCGCGCAGCATCTCGGTGATCGTCAGCACGAGGTCGGTGGCGGTGGCGCCTGCGGGCAGCTCCCCGGAGAGCTGGAACCCGACGACCTTGGGGATGAGCATCGACACCGGCTGGCCGAGCATCGCGGCCTCGGCCTCGATGCCGCCGACGCCCCAGCCGAGCACGCCCAGGCCGTTGACCATGGTGGTGTGCGAGTCGGTCCCGACCAGCGTGTCGGGGTAGGCCTGCAGCGTGCCGCCGACCTCGCGGCTCATGACGACGCGGGCCAGGTGCTCGATGTTGACCTGGTGCACGATGCCGGTGCCGGGCGGGACGACCTTGAACTCGTTGAAGGCGGTCTGGCCCCAGCGCAGGAACTTGTAGCGCTCCTCGTTGCGCTGGTACTCCAGCTCCACGTTGCGCTCGAACGCGTCCGGCGTCCCGAACAGGTCGGCGACGACGGAGTGGTCGATGACCAGCTCGGCGGGCGCGAGCGGGTTGACGTTCTCAGCGTCACCACCGAGCTCGGTGACCGCCTCGCGCATGGTGGCGAGGTCGACGATGCAGGGCACGCCGGTGAAGTCCTGCATCACGACGCGGCCCGGCACGTACTGGATCTCGGTGTCCGGCTCGGCGGTGGGGTCCCACTGCGCCAGCGCCCGGATCGAGTCCCCGGTGGTGACCAGGCCGTCCTCGGTGCGCAGGAGGTTCTCGAGGAGCACCTTGAGGCTGAACGGCAGGCGCTGCGAGCCCTCCACCGCGTTCAACCGGAAGATCTCGTAGGTGGTCCCGCCGACCTCGAGGGTCCCGCGGGCCCCGAAGCTGTCGACGCTGCTGGCCTCTTCGCTCACGCCTGTCCTCCCTGGTGGGGCGGACCCGTGGTGGGGGCCCGGCCCGGCTGCTCTGCTCGGCCCGAGTGCGAGCCGGTTCGGGTGTGGGCCGACCGGGGTGTGGTGGTACGCCGACCGGTCGATCCGCGGGGTGCGTCGCGCTCCGCTCCACGCGGAGACGGCCCCGTCCTGCGGGGAGTCTCGCGCACGGTCACCGGCGGCGCACCCGCACCCCCGGACCTGCACCTTCCAGGTTACGACGATCACGTCCGGCGGTCGGGGTGCCGCGTCTCACCCTCGGGATCGGGACACGCCCACCGCGGTGTGGTGCCACCGTTCCACCAGGTCGGGGTGATCCACTCGCGTCGGTGACCGGGGGGAGGGACGGCGTGGCGCGAGCGGTCGGGCGCACCGTCACGGGCCTCGTCGCGTGCGTGCTCGCGCTGACGGTCTCGACGACCGTCCCGGCGGCCGCGCAGCCGACCCCGCCCCCGCCCCCACCGCCGTCGAGCGGCACCGCCGCCGAGGGCGCGGAGGTCGGGCGCCTCGTCGCCCAGCTCTCGACGCTGCAGGGCCAACTCGACGACCTCGCCGACCAGGCCGGGAAGCGCCAGGAGCTGGCCAACCGCGCGATCGCCGACGACTCCGCCGCCCGCACCCGCGTCGACGCCACCCGCCGCGACGCCGCGACCGCCCGGGCCGCCGCCGACACCGTCGCCGCGGACGCCGAGGCCGCCCGCCGTCGGGTCGACACCTGGGTGGCCGCCCAGTACCAGCAGGCCGACGCCTCGAGCATCGCCGCCGCGCTGGCCGGCACCCACGGCCCGCAGGACGTCGCCGACCGGCTCCAGCTGCAGGGACTGGTCTCGAGCGAGCAGACCGCCGACCTCGAGGGTTACGAGCACGCCCGCGTCGACGCCGCGAACGCCGACTCCCGGGCCCGGGCCGCCGCCGCGCAGGCCGCCGACGCCGCCTCCCGCGCGGCCACCGCCCGCGACGCCGCCACCCGCGCGCTCGCGACCGCCCGCGCGGCCGTCGCCCAGCGCCGGCAGCAGATCGCCTCCGTCACCGACCAGCGCAACGCCGCCCAGGCCCGCCTGGCCGCCCTGCAGGCCTCCGACGCCGCGCTCGCCGCCCAGCGGCGCCGCGCCGAGGCGGCCCAGGTCGCCCAGCAGCAGGCCGCGGCGGCCGCCGACGCCGCCGCGCGGGACGCGGCCCGGGCCCGTCTGGCCCGCGCTCCCGCCCCGGCCGTCACCACCCCGTCGCCGACGCCGCCGTCGGGCTCGACCGGGTCGGCGGCGCCGGACCGGGTGCAGGCCGTCCTCGACCGGGCGCTCTCCGAGCTCGGCACGACCTACGCCTGGGGCGGGGGCGACGCGGACGGGCCCACCCAGGGCATCCGCGACGGCGGGGTGGCGGACGCGTTCGGCGACTTCGACAAGGTCGGCTTCGACTGCTCGGGGCTGATGGTCTACGCGTTCGCGGGCGCGGGGATCACGCTGCCGCACTACAGCGGCTACCAGATCGATGCCGGCTCCAAGTTCCCCCTCGACCAGCGCAAGCCCGGCGACCTCCTCTTCTGGGCCGACGACGACGGCGTGCACCACGTGGCGCTCTACCTCGGCGACGACAAGATGGTGGAGGCCCCGGAGTCGGGGAAGGTCGTGCGGATCGCCCCGGTCCGGTTCGACGACGAGATCGTCCCGACGGTGACCCGGCTGCTCGGGTGAGCCGCCCTCACCGGGGTCTCACGCCGCCCTTCTTTCCCTGGGTGCCGGCGGGCCTCGGGCCGCGCAGGGTGTCGGGGACGGTCGGTACGGTCACGCCGACAGCGCGGACACGGATGCGGAGGGCACTCGGTGAGCGAGCAGCAAGGGCCGGACACCCCGGCGCACGACGCCGAGCAGCTCGAGCGCACCGTGCTCGAGGTCAAGCGGGTGATCGTCGGCCAGGATCGCCTGGTCGAGCGGATGCTCGTCGGCCTCCTCGCGCGCGGGCACCTGCTGCTCGAGGGCGTGCCGGGCGTGGCCAAGACCCTCGCCGTCGAGACGTTCGCGCGGGTGGTCGGCGGGTCGTTCGCCCGCATCCAGTTCACGCCCGACCTGGTGCCCTCGGACATCCTCGGTACCCGGATCTACCGGCAGGGCCGCGAGGAGTTCGACGTCGAGCTCGGGCCCGTCGTCTCGAACTTCGTGCTGGCCGACGAGATCAACCGCGCGCCGGCGAAGGTGCAGTCGGCGATGCTCGAGGTCATGGCCGAGCGGCACGTGTCGATCGGCGGGGTCAGCCACCCGATGCCCGACCCGTTCCTGGTCCTCGCCACCCAGAACCCCATCGAGAACGAGGGCGTCTACCCGCTGCCCGAGGCCCAGCGCGACCGGTTCCTCTTCAAGATCCTCGTGGAGTACCCCACGGCCGACGAGGAGCGCGAGATCGTCTACCGGATGGGGGTGCACCCGCCGGAGCCGCACACCCTGCTCGACCCGGGGGAGCTGCGCCGCCTGCAGGAGGTCGCCTCGCAGGTGTTCGTGCACCACGCGCTCGTCGACTACGTGGTCCGCCTGGTCGTGGCCACCCGCGCGCCCGGGGAGCACGGCATGGCCGACGTCGAGGGCTGGGTGGCCTACGGCGCCTCGCCCCGCGCCTCGCTCGGCATCATCTCCGGCGCCCGGGCCCTGGCCCTGGTGCGCGGGCGGGACTACGTGCTTCCCCAGGACGTCGTCGACATCGCCCCCGACGTGCTGCGCCACCGCCTCGTCCTCTCCTACGACGCGCTCGCCGACGGCGTCCCGGTCGACCACGTGGTCACCCGGCTGCTGCAGACGGTGCCGCTCCCGCAGGTCAGCGCTCGCCCGGTCGCGGTCTCCGGGCCGGCGGCGCAGGCCCCGCAGCACGCCGGGCCGGCACCGGGCCGCCAGGCGGCGGCCGGCTCGTGAACGGCGAGGAGCCCCCGCCGCGGATGGCGTGGTGGCCGCGGCTGCTCGGGCGCCTCGGCGTGGCCGAGGACCCGGGCGCTCCCGACGACGGACCGGGTCCCGACGCCGGGTCCGGTGCGGCCGGGTCCTCGGCCGCGCGGGGCGCCGGAGAACACGTGCCCGACGAGCCGGGCGGCGGCGTGGGTGCGCCGCTGCCCGGCCGTCCGCCCCGCGAGGGCCGTGGCGCCGAGCCGTACCCGCCGAGCCTCGCGCCCGGCGGCGAGCACCTCGACGCGGCCCTGCGCACGCTGGAGCTGACGGTTCGGCGGCGCCTCGACGGGCTGCTGCAGGGCAACCATCTCGGCCTGGTCCCCGGGCCGGGGTCCGAGGCGGGGGACGCGCGGGTCTACCAGCCCGGCGACGACGTGCGCCGCATGGACTGGTCGGTCACCGCGCGCACCTCCGAGCCCCACATCCGGGAGACCATCGCCGACCGGGAGCTGGAGACCTGGCTCGTCGTCGACCTCTCCCCGAGCCTCGACTTCGGCACCGGCGGCTGCGAGAAGCGTGACCTCGCGGTGGCGGCGTGCGCGGCCGTCGTGCACCTCACCCGGGGCGGCGGCAACCGCGTCGGGGCGATCGTGGCCACCGGGGCCGGGGCGGGCGGAGCGACGGGGAACCGGTCCGACCTGGTGCGCCTCCCGGCGCGCGGCGGCACGGTCCACGCCCACGCGCTGATGCGCCGCATCGCGCAGACCCCGCGGGCCCCCGAGGGCACGCGCGGCGACCTGGTCGGTGCCCTCGAGGCGCTGCGCAACCCACCCCGCCGGCGCGGCCTCGCCGTCGTGATCTCGGACTTCCTCGGCGACGTCGACTGGGACCGGGTGCTGCGCGGGCTCGCGGTGCGCCACGACGTCCTCGCGATCGAGGTGGGGGACCAGCGCGACGAGGAGTTGCCCGACGTCGGCACCGTCGTGCTCGCCGACCCCGAGTCCGGGCACAGCCGCGAGGTCACGACGACGCCCACGCTGCGCCGCCGCTTCGCCGCCGAGGCCGCGGCCCACCGGGACCGGGTCGCCGCCGCACTGCGCGGCGCGGGCGCGGGGCACCTGCGGCTGCGCACCGACCGGGACTGGATCGCCGACGTGGTGCGCTTCGTGGTCGCCCGCAAGCGGGGCTGGTCGGGGCAGGGCACGACGGCGGTCTCCGGGTCCGGGGTGCAGACCGGACTCCGGTCGGGGAGGAGCTGAGCACCGTGTTCTCGCACCCGTGGTGGCTGCTCGCCCTGCTCGTCGTCGCCGGGCTCGCCGCGGCCTACGTCTGGAACGAGCGCCGGCGGCGCCGCAACACCATGCGCTTCACCAACCTCGGCGTGCTGGAGAAGATCGCGCCGAAGCGGCCGGGGCGGCTGCGGCACGCGCCGGTCGCACTGATCCTGGTGGCGCTGACCTGCCTCGTCATCGCCCTCGCCGGCCCGCTGGCCACCGAGCAGGTGCCCCGCAACCGGGCCACGGTCATGCTCGCCATCGACGTGTCGCTCTCGATGCGTGCCACCGACGTGACCCCGAGCCGGCTGCAGACCGCCGAGCAGGCCGCCACCGAGTTCGTCGACCAGCTCCCGCCCGGGATCAACCTCGGGCTGGTGTCGTTCGCGGGCACCGCGACGGTGCTGGTCTCGCCCACCCGGGACCGCGACACCGTCAAGCGCGCAATCTCGACCCTGCAGCTCGCCGAGTCGACCGCCACCGGCGAGGCGATCCAGGCCTGCCTGGCCGCCATCCGGTCGGTCGCCACCCAGATCCAGGGTCCGGAGCAGCCGCCGCCCGGCCGCATCATCCTGCTCTCGGACGGCAAGCAGACCATCCCGTCCGACCTGGAGGCTCCCCGCGGCGCGTTCACCGCGGCGGACCAGTCCAAGCAGCAGGGCGTGCCGATCTCCGCGATCTCGTTCGGCACCGACTACGGCGAGATCGAGATCGAGGGCCGGCCGGTGCCGGTCGCCGTCGCGGACTCCGACATGCAGGAGATCGCCCGCCGCTCCGGGGGCGACTTCTCCAAGGCCGCGAGCCAGCAGGACCTGCGCGCCACCTACGACACGCTGCGCGAACAGATCGGGTACGAGTCCCAGCAGGTCGACACCGGGGGCGACTGGCTCATGGCCGGCACGATCCTCGTGGTGATCGGGCTGGGCGCCGCGTTCGCCCTCGGTGCCCGGTTGCCCTGACGGGCTCGTGCGTGTGTTTCCGTGCTCAGGCACGGAAACACACGCACACGTGACGCAGTCACCACCGGTCGCCGCTACCCGGGGGTAGCCGATACCGTTCGCGCGCCGTTGCCCCCCGACGTTGGAGGAGATGCGTGAGCCGGGTCGTGCTCGTGACCGGAGGCAACCGGGGCATCGGCCTCGCCGTCGCGCGGGAGCTCGCCGAGGCGGGTCACACCGTCGTCGTCACCCATCGCAGCGGCGAGCCGCCCGAGGGCCTGCACGCCGTGCAGTGCGACGTCACCGACTCCGCGTCCGTCGACGCCGCGTTCGAGAAGGTGGAGAGCGAGCACGGGCCGGTCGAGGTGGTCGTCGCCAACGCCGGCATCACCCAGGACGGGCTGCTCATGCGCATGCCCGAGGACGCCTTCACCACGGTGCTCGACGCCAACCTCACCGGCGCCTTCCGGGTCACCCGGCGCGCGACCCGCGGGATGATGAAGGCCCGCTTCGGCCGGCTGATCTACATCTCGAGCGTCGTCGGCCTCATGGGCGCGCCCGGCCAGGTGAACTATGCGGCCTCGAAGGCCGGACTGATCGGCCTGGCGCGCTCGGTGGCGCGGGAGCTCGGCGGCCGCGGCGTGACCGCCAACGTCGTCGCCCCCGGCTACGTCGACACCGACATGACCGCCGACCTCACCGACACGCGGCGCGAGGAGATCCTCACCGCCGTGCCGGTCGGGCGGACGGCGAAGCCCGAGGAGATCGCGAAAGCGGTCGCGTTCCTCGCCTCCGACGACGCCGCCTACATCACCGGTGCCGTGCTGCCCGTCGACGGCGGCGTCGGCATGGGCCATTAGGTGCCTTCGGCACGTGAGCACTAATCCGTGTCGTAGGGCGGATTTCTGCTCACAGGCGCGGAGCGCACCTCACCATCGACCAGAGAAGGAGCACCCGTGGGGCTGCTGGACGGCAAGCGGATCCTGGTCACCGGGATCATCACCGACGCGTCGATCGCGTTCCACGTCGCCAAGGCGGCGCAGGAGGCCGGGGCGACGGTGGTGCTCACCGGGTTCGGCCGACTGTCGCTGGTCAAGCGGGTCGCGCAGCGGCTGCCGCAGGAGGCGCCGGTGATCGAGCTTGACGTGCAGAACCAGGAGCACCTCGACGGGCTCGCCGACCAGGTGCGTGAGCACGTCGACGGCCTCGACGGGGTGCTGCACTCGATCGCGTTCGCCCCGGCCTCCGCGCTGGGGGAGGGCGCGTTCCTCGAGGCGCCGTGGTCGGACGTGTCGACGGCGATCGAGGTGTCGGCCTACTCGCTCAAGTCGCTCGCCGTCGCGTGCCGGCCGCTGCTGACCCGCGGGTCGTCGATCGTCGGGATGGACTTCGACAACACCGTCGCCTGGCCCGCCTACGACTGGATGGGCGTCGCGAAGTCCGCGCTCGAGTCGACCACGCGCTACCTCGCCCGGGACCTCGGCCCCGACGGCATCCGCGTCAACCTCGTCGCCGCCGGCCCGCTCAAGACGATGGCCGCCAAGTCGATCCCCGGGTTCCAGTCCTTCGAGCAGGCCTGGACCGACCGCGCCCCGCTCGGCTGGGACCTCTCCGACCCGACGCCGGTCGCGAAGACCGCCTGCGCCCTCCTGTCCGACTGGCTCCCGAGCACGACCGGCGAGATGCTCCACGCCGACGGCGGGTTCCACGCGATCGGCGTCTGAACCGCAGCGATGGGCCACGACGAGCAGGAGATCCGCGAACTGGTCCACCGGTGGGCGGTCGCCGTGCACACGGGGGACATGGCCGGGGTGCTGGCCGACCACGCGCCGGACATCGTCATGTTCGACGTCCCGCCGCCGGAGCAGGGCGTGCGCGGGCTGGAGGCCTACGAGGAGACCTGGCCGGGGTTCTTCGCGTGGCAGGCGTCCGGGGCGGTGTTCGAGATCGAGTCGCTCGAGGTGACGGCCGGCGGGGACGTCGCGTACGCGTACGCCCTGTTGCGGTGCGGGACGCCCGCGGAGTTCGCCCGGGACCCGGAGAAGCGGCTGCGCCTCACCCTCGGGCTGCGGCGGGAGGACGGCCGCTGGGTGGTGGCGCACGAGCACCACTCGTTCACGGACGACTCCGAGCCCGCGGAGGACGCCTGAGATCAGGCCCGGACGTCGAACGGCCACACCCCGGCGGGCCAGGCCGTGCCCGTGAAGAGCAGCCGCCCGCCCGCGTACAGGCACACGAGCGCGACCGTGATCCAGAACAACTTCCAGATCACGGCGGGCAGCAGGTAGCGCCGCCCCATGACCGCGGCGTCGGAGCCGCCGTCCGTGGCCATGATGACCGCCGACCGGACGCCGCCGATGAGGAGCCACCAGATCACGACGATCGCGACCGTCACCTGCAGGAAGGTGCTGCCCCGCCACAGGACCAGGACGATTCCGGCGGCAGCGATGAGCGTGACGAGGTTCGCCAGACCATTGTGTGCGAACAGGAACGCCACGCCGAAGAGGAAGGCGGCCGAGGCCAGGATGCCCCAGGCGTTGCCGGCCACCAGAACTGCCGCTCCGGCCAGGCCGAGGAGCGGAGGCGTCAGGTACCCGGCGAGTCTGAGCACGAAGTCCCCGGGGCCCCAGCCGATCGCCCGGCCGTGATCCGTGCCGCCTCCGCCCCCGTCCTCCAGGTCGAAGTGCCGGAATCCCCAGAAGGTCAGGACCGAGAAGAACATGTGACCGCCCTCGTGGGCGACTGTGACGATGGAGCCCGCCCACGAGCCGGTGAACACCACCAGCAACAGGGCGATGAAGCCCGCGCCGTAGACCAAGGGCTGCCCGACCACGGACACCCCGATGAGATCGTCCATTCCGTACCCCCCTGAACGGCGCAGAGCCCCCTCGCACCGTGATGAAAGGTAAAGGCGATCACTCGTCCGAGCGATCGGCCATTCGGAGCAGTCCGGGGTCACACGTGGCAGGAACGCTGTGCCGGGGAACGATGGTGAGGTGAGCAC
>NZ_DASXJD010000123.1:0-59721 GCF_036497585.1 Actinomycetospora sp.
CGATGTTGATGTCGACGTCGGCGACCGCGCGGAAGATCCGCGCCGCGAACCCCGGCTGGTCCGGGACGCCGACGATGGTCACCTTGGCCTCGGACCGGTCGTGCGCCACCCCGGTCAGGACCGCCTGTTCCACGCTGAGCTCCTCGATGGACCCGACGATCGTGGTGCCGGGTTGGTCGGTGTACGACGAGCGCACCCGCAGCGGGACGCCCTCGCGGCGCGCGTACTCCACCGCGCGCAGGTGCAGCACCTTCGCCCCGCACGCCGCCATCTCGAGCATCTCCTCGTAGGTGATGGTCTCGAGCAGCTTCGCGTCGGGGACGATGCGCGGGTCGGCCGAGTAGACGCCGTCGACGTCGGTGTAGATCTCGCAGACGTCGGCCCGCATCGCCGCCGCCATGGCGACCGCCGTGGTGTCCGAGCCGCCCCGGCCGAGCGTCGTGATCTCCTTCGAGTCCGCGCTCACCCCCTGGAAGCCCGCCACCAGGGCGATGCCGTCCTCCGACAGCGCGGCGTGGATGCGCCCCGGCGTGACGTCGAGGATCCGGGCGTCGCCGTGCTTGCCGGTGGTGATCATCCCGGCCTGGGAGCCGGTGAACGACCGCGCCCGCCCGCCGAGCGCGGTGATCGCCATCGCCAGCAGGGCATTCGAGATGCGCTCGCCGGAGGTCAGGAGCATGTCCAGCTCGCGCGGCGGCGGGCTGGGGTGCACCTGTATCGCGAGCTCGGTGAGCTCGTCGGTGGTGTCCCCCATCGCGGAGGCGACCACGACGACGTCGTTGCCGTCCTTGCGGGTGCGCAGGATCCGTTCCGCCACGCGCTTGATGCGCTCCGCGGACTGGACGGACGACCCGCCGTACTTCTGGACGACGAGCGCCACCTCGACCGACCTCCGGCTGTCAGGCTTCACGGGACCCGGCCCGGGAAACCGGACCGACCGACCACCCTAGCCGAGGGTCCGCGGTGCTCCGGCGAACGCGGTCGGCGACGACGTCAGGGCGCCAGCGCGTTGAGGATGCGCGCGATGATGATCCCGATGACGAGCCAGACGACCGCGGCGAGGCCGTAGTTCAGGATCACCTTGAGCGACTCGTTGGCCGGCAGGAACAGGTCGCCGATCCCGAGCGTGAGGTTGTTCGCAGCGCTCGCGAAGAACGTCGTGATGCCGTTCGTCGGGTTGGCCGAGGCCACCGTCAGCACCACGTGGATCACCAGGATCGCGGCGAAGATCACCGTCAGGATGCGGATCACCGACGCGGCGAGCGTCAACGACTTGCTCGCGAGGGCGCGCAGATCCTGCCCGGTGTTGGTGCGACGCTGCTGCCCGGTGTCGGTGTCCTGCGACATGACGCAGATCATGGCACGTCCGCCTACCCGGTGGTAGGTCGATGGTGACCAGCGGTCATCGCGTGCGCCGAGGGGTGGCGACCGACCCATCCCGGGCCCGGCGCTTGCCTGCGAGGGGCGGGGTGGGTCTACCGTGGCCGGTGATGGTCCGCGAGCTGCTCCTTCCCAGCCGCGGCGGGGCCTGACCGAGACCGGCTCCCCGCCGCGGGTGATGCGTGCCCGCCGGTCGCCCCCGGGTGCGACGCCCGGGATCCCTGCACCGCCGCACGGAGATCACGAACCATGAGCATGTCCACGCCGATGCCCGACGGTCCGATCGGTGACATCCGCAGCACCGTCATCCATCCCGACGGCGACATCCCGACCGACCAGCCGTTCTGGAACACCCAGCGCCCCAGCCGGATGCCGGTGCACCGGTACAAGCCGTTCGCCGAGGTGGTCGAGAAGGTCTCGGTACCCGACCGCACCTGGCCCGACAAGGTCATGACCAAGGCGCCGCTGTGGGGCGCGGTGGACCTGCGCGACGGCAACCAGGCGCTGATCGACCCGATGTCCCCCGCCCGCAAGCGCCGCATGTTCGACCTGCTCGTGCGCATGGGCTACAAGGAGATCGAGGTCGGCTTCCCGGCCGCGTCCCAGACCGACTACGACTTCGTCCGCGAGATCATCACCCAGGACGCTGTCCCGGCCGACGTGCGGATCCAGGTCCTGACCCAGGCCCGGCCGGAGCTGATCTCCCGCACCTTCGCCTCGCTGGAGGGCGCGCACTCCGCGGTCGTCCACCTCTACAACTCGACCTCGATCCTGCAGCGCCGCGTCGTGTTCCGCTCCGACCGCGACAGCATCACGAAGATCGCGGTCGACGGCGCGAAGCTCGTCCGGGCCGAGGCCGAGAAGCGCCCCGGCACCGACTGGCGCTTCCAGTACTCGCCCGAGTCCTACACCGGCACCGAGCTCTCCTACGCCAAGGAGATCGTCGACGCCGTCGGGGACGTCTGGGAGCCCACCCCCGAGAAGCCGATGATCGTCAACCTGCCGGCGACGGTGGAGATGGCGACGCCGAACGTCTACGCGGACTCCATCGAGTGGATGCACCGCAACCTCGCCCGCCGCGACTCGATCATCCTGTCGCTGCACCCGCACAACGACCGCGGTACCGGCGTGGCCGCCGCCGAGCTCGGCGTGCAGGCCGGCGCGGACCGCGTCGAGGGCTGCCTGTTCGGCAACGGCGAGCGGACCGGCAACGTCTGCCTGGTGACGCTGGGCATGAACCTGTTCAGCCAGGGCATCGACCCGCAGATCGACTTCTCCGACATCGACGAGGTGCGCCGCACCGTCGAGTTCTGCAACCAGCTGCCCGTCGGCGAGCGCCACCCGTGGGGCGGCGACCTGGTCTTCACCGCGTTCTCCGGCTCGCACCAGGACGCGATCAACAAGGGCCTCGAGGCGATGGGCGCCGAGGCGTCCGACGCCGGGCACGCCGTCGAGGACCACCCCTGGGAGGTCCCGTACCTGCCCATCGACCCGAAGGACGTCGGCCGGACCTACGAGGCGGTCATCCGGGTCAACTCGCAGTCGGGCAAGGGCGGCGTCGCCTACCTGATGAAGACCGAGCACCAGCTCGAGCTGCCGCGCCGGCTGCAGATCGAGTTCTCGCGCCGCGTCCAGGAGCAGACCGACACCGAGGGCGGGGAGGTCTCGGCGAAGGAGATGTACGACATCTTCGCCGAGGAGTACTTGATGCGGCGCACGCCGCTGGAGCTGGTGCGCTCGCGGGTCGCGACCCACGACGACGGCAAGGCTGAGCTGGAGGCCACGCTGCGCGTCGAGGGCGAGGTGCACGAGGTGACCGGCGTCGGCAACGGCCCCATCGCCGCCTTCGTCGACGCGCTCGCGTCGGTCGGGTACGACGTCCGCGTCCTCGACTACGCCGAGCACGCCATGTCCGCCGGGGACGACGCCCGCGCCGCGGCCTACGTCGAGGCCGCCGTCGGCGACGGTGCCGGCGCCGATCGGGAGGTGTGGGGCATCGGCATCGAC
This sequence comes from Actinomycetospora sp., assembly GCF_036497585.1. Taxonomy (GTDB): domain Bacteria; phylum Actinomycetota; class Actinomycetes; order Mycobacteriales; family Pseudonocardiaceae; genus Actinomycetospora. The sequence continues at coordinate 3,388 of NZ_DASXJD010000123.1, forward strand.
GGGTCGATCCTGACGGCCTCGCTCAAGGCCGTGGTGTCCGCGGTGAACCGGGCTCTGCGCTAGCTACGCGTGTGAACGGATTTGGTCGTTCCGACGACCACATCCGTTCACAACGCTCCGCGTCTCCCGGCCAGGGCACGGCCGAGGGTCAGCTCGTCAGCGAACTCCAGGTCCCCGCCCATCGGCAGGCCGCTGGCCAGCTTCGTCACCGTGAGCCCGGGGAAGTCGCGGAGCAGGCGCACCAGGTAGGTGGCGGTCGCCTCGCCCTCGGTGTTGGGGTCCATGGCGAGGATGACCTCGCTGATCTCGGGCTCGGTCTCCCCGCCCTCGGTCTGCTGACCGCCGATGCGCCGGAGCAGCTCGCGCACCCGCAGCTGGTCCGGGCCCACCCCGCCCATCGGGTCCAGGGCCCCGCCCAGCACGTGGTAGCGGCCGCGGAACTCGCGGGTCCGCTCGACCGCCATCACGTCCTTGGGCTCCTCGACGACGCACACCAGTGTCGCGTCGCGCCGGGCGTCGGCGCAGATCCGGCAGCGGGGCTTCTCGCTGACGTTGCCGCAGACCTCGCAGAACACGACGCCGGCCTTGACCTTGGCCAGCGCGTCCTGCAGTCGCGTGATGTCGGCCTCCTCGGCACCGAGGAGGTGGAAGGCCAGGCGCTGGGCGCTCTTCGGGCCGATCCCGGGGAGCCGGCCGAGCTCGTCGATCAGGTCCTGGACCGGGCCCTCGAACACCGCTTACCTACGCCTCCAGCTGCGGGCCGCCGGGCCCGCCTCCCATGTCCAGTCCGCCCGCGAGCGGACCCATCTTCTCGGCCTGGAGCTGCGCGGCGTTGTCGGCGGCGTCGGCGAGCGCCCCGAGGACGAGGTCCTGCAGGGTCTCGACGTCGCTCGGGTCGACCACCTTCGGGTCGATGGTGATGCCGCGGACCTCCCCGGCGGCGGTCTGGGTGACCGTGACGAGGCCGTTGCCGGCCTGGCCGGTCACCTCGGTCTCCGCGAGCTCGGCCTGGGCGGTCATGAGCTGCTCCTGCATGGCCTGCGCCTGCTGGAGAAGGGCACCCATGTCGGGCATGTCCGGCTGTCCTGGCTGCACGCCTCCAGGGTAGGACCTCCGCCGCCGTCGTCACCCGACCCGGGCGTCGTCGGGCAGAGTGGCGCCCGTGAGCGACACCGCCGACCTCGTCCACCGCCTGCTCTCCGCCCGCACCTGGCGCGCGTTCGACGTCGAGCCGGACGGGCGGGTCCTCGCCGGCGACGACACCTCCGGCTCGGTCCAGCTCGTCGAGCTCGCCCCGGACGGCACCCGCCACACCCTCACCGCGCTGCCCGGGGCGTGCTCCGGGCGCTACCTCAAGGGCGTCTCCCCGCGCACCGTCGTCGTCTCCCACGACTCCGGGGGCGACGAGCGCGCCCAGCTCTCGCTGCTGCGTCCCGACGAGGTCGGCGAGCCGGTCCGCGAGGACGGCCTCGTGCCCCTCGTGCGCGACCCGGAGCACATCCACTCCCTCGCCGAGGTCCTCGAGGACGGCCGCATCGTCTACGCCACGAACCGCCGCAACGGGGTCGACTTCGACCTGGTGCTGCGTGAGGTCGCCACGGGCACCGAGACGGTCCTCTACGACGGCGGGGGCATGGTCGGCGGCGCCTCGGTCGCCCCGGACGGCTCGCGGGCGCTGATGACCCGCCCCGGGATCCCCGCGATGAGCTCGCAGGTGCTGCTGCTCGCCGGGGCCGACACCCGGGAGGTCACCCCGGCCGACGAGCCGGCGATCTTCGGCGGGCTGCAGTGGTTCCCCGACTCCTCGGCCGCGATCGTCACCACCAACGCGGGGCGCGACCTCACCGGCCTCGCCCGCCTCGACCCCGACACCGGCGCGCTGACCTGGCTCGTGACCGACGACGCCCACGACGTCTCCGGCCGCCTCTCCCCCGACGGGCGGCTGCTGCTCGTCGTCACCGACGACGACGGCGCCTCCCGGCTCGCGATCCACGACGCCGCCACCGGCGAGCACCGCGTCGACGTGATCACACCCGGCGTCGGGGTCGGCGACTTCCTGACGCTGCCGCGCTGGTCGGCGGACTCGCAGGGCCTCGCGCTCACCTGGACCTCGCCGTCGGTCCCGGCCGACGTCGTCCTCGTCGACGCCGCCACCGGGCGCACGGGGACGGCCGCGTCGTCGGTAGGCGACCTCGAGGGGCTCGACCTGGTCACCCCGACCAGCGTCGGCGTCCCGACCCCCGACGGCGAGACGGTGCCGTGCTTCGTCTACGCCCCGGAATCGCCGACCGGGTCGAGCGTGCTCATCGTCCACGGCGGGCCGGAGGGCCAGTCGGTGCGCTCGTTCTCCCCGATCGTGCAGGCGCTCGCCGCGCAGGGGCACACCGTGCTCGTGCCGAACGTGCGCGGGTCCGTCGGCTACGGGAAACGCTGGTACTCCCTCGACGACGTCGAGCGGCGGCTCGACTCGGTCGCCGACCTCGCGGCGATCCACGACCACCTGCCCTCGCTCGGGCTCGACCCGGCCCGGTCGGCCCTCTGGGGCGGGTCCTACGGCGGCTACATGGTGCTCGCCGGGGTCGCCTTCCAGCCGGAGCGCTGGGCCGCGGGCGTCGACATCGTCGGCATCTCCTCGCTCGTCACGTTCCTCGAGAACACCTCGCCCTACCGGCGGGCCCACCGGGAACGGGAGTACGGCTCGCTCGAGCGCGACCGCGAGTTCCTCGAGTCCGCGTCGCCGTTGACCTGCATCTCCGACGTGCGAGCCCCGCTGTTCGTCATCCACGGCCGCAACGACCCGCGGGTGCCGCTCTCCGAGGCCGAGCAGGTCGCGGCGGCGGTGCGGGAGAACGGCGTCGAGGTGGAGCTGGTGGTCTACGACGACGAGGGCCACGGCCTGGCGAAGCGCGCCAACCGGCTCGACGCCTACCCGCGCGCGATCGACTTCCTCGGGCGGGTGCTCGGCTGACCCAGGGGTCGCCGAATGGACCCCGACGGCTGCCGGCGCAGCCCTGGAGGTCCACTCGACGGGAGCTACCGCCCGTCGACCCGCCTGGCCCCGAGCTGCTGGGTGAGCAGCTCCATGACGACGTCGTCGGGGTCGCGCCGGGCGGCGCGCTCGCCCGAGCCCGGCTCAGCGTGGGCCTCGGCGTACATGTCGTCCTCGGTGACCTCGTCCTCGTCCGGCGGCTCCGGGGGCGGCGGGATGTCGGGCGGTCCGGCGACCGGGCGGGGAGCAGCGGTCCGGCCCGCCGACGGCTCGGGCGGACGGGCCTGTTCGCCGTTCGCGGGTCGCTCCGCCCCGCTGCCCTGGCGCGCACTCGGGCGCTGGAACTGCGGGCGCCCGGCCGGCGCCCCCGGCTCGGGGTCGGCAGGCCGCTCGGACGGCCCGGCGGAGGGCTCCCGGCCACCCCGCTGCTGTCCCTGCTGCCCCTCTGACGACGACCCGCTCCGCGCGGGTGCCGGGGGACGTTGCGGGGGTGCCGGCGGCGGGCCGCCACGACCGCGCCCGTCGCCCCCGGGACCGGCGCCACCCGGCTGGTTGCCCTCGGCGTCGACCGCGCGGAGCGCCCACTCCCCGGAGAGCACCCGGCCGAGGGCCGAGGTGACGTGCCCGGCGCGGTTGGGCTGGCCCAGTTGCTTGGCCAGCGGCGGGGTCGGCATGGCCAGCGTGACCGTGGTGCCCTCGACGGCGGCGACCGTGGCGTTGAGCAGCAGCGCGTGCGTCGGCTTGCTCGCCTCGCGGACCGCGTTCATGACCTCCGACCACACCCGGCGCAGCCCCGCCGCGTCCATCGTCCCGGGGGCGGCCGCGGGTGCGGGCTCCTCCGCCGGAGCGGGCGCCGCGGGTGGCTCCGATCGGTTCGGCGCGCGCCGGTCGGTGGGCGCCGCCGGGACCTCCTGGCGGGACGGGCGCTCCGGTGCTCGGGGCGCCTCCACCGTGGCGGTCGGCCGGTCGGTGGGCGGCTCGACGGTGGCGTCCATCGGGTCGGCGGGAGACGCCTCGGTCGCCCGGGACGCGGCTGCCGGTGGCGACCCCGCCGCGCCGGCGCCCGGGCGGTCGGCCGCCGCCGGGCCCGCGCCGGGAGCAGCGCCGTCCTGGTCCCGACGCTGCGACGGACGCCGGAAGCGGGCCTCTCCGCCGTCCTCCGGGACGGCCGGACCGGCGCCGGGCGCGAGCGGGCCGCCCGCACCCGCCGTCGCACCCGCCTGCAGTCGCCGCTCGACGCCCTCGAGGCGCTGCACCAGCGCGGCGTCGGACGCCGAGGCCGCGGGCAGCAGCATCCGCGCGCAGACCAGCTCGAGCAGCAGCCGGGGCGCGGTGGCCCCCCGCATCTCGGTGAGCGCGGTGTGCACCAGCTCGGCGTGCCGCGCGAGGGCGGCCGGACCGAGGCGCTGGGCCTGGTCGACCATCCGCTCGAGCTCGTCGGCCGGAACGTCGACGAGGTTCTTCTCCGCGGCGTCGGGCACCGCCTGCACGAGGATGAGGTCGCGCAGCCGCTGCAGCAGGTCGGCCGCGAAGCGCCGGGGGTCGTGACCGGCCTCGACGAGCCGGTCGACCGCCCCGAACACCGCGGCGCCGTCCTGCGCACCCAGGGCGTCGACGACGTCGTCGAGGATCGCGACGTCGGTGACCCCCAGCAGGCCCACCGCCCGCGCGTAGGTGACGCCGTGCTCGTCGGCGCCCGCGAGCAGCTGGTCGAGCACCGAGAGCGAGTCGCGCGCCGACCCGCCGCCGGCCCGCACCACCAGGGGATAGACGGCCGGTTCGACCGCCACCCCCTCCTCGGCGCAGATCCCCTCGAGCAGGCCGCGCAGCGTGCTCGGCGGCAGCAACCGGAACGGGTAGTGGTGCGTGCGCGACCGGATGGTCGGTAGCACCTTGTCCGGCTCCGTGGTCGCGAAGACGAAGATCAGGTGCTCGGGCGGCTCCTCGACGACCTTGAGCAGCGCGTTGAACGCCGCCGTGGTCACCATGTGCGCCTCGTCGATGATGAAGACGCGGTAGCGCGAGCTCACCGGGGCGAAGTGCGCGCGGTCGCGCAGCTCCCGCGCGTCGTCGACGCCGTTGTGGCTGGCGGCGTCCATCTCGGTGACGTCGAGCGAGCCGGGCCCGTTGGGCGCCAGCGCCATGCACGACTCGCAGACCCCGCACGGATCGGGCGTCGGGCCCTGGTCGCAGTTGAGGGAGCGCGCCATGATCCGGGCGCTCGAGGTCTTCCCGCAGCCGCGGGGCCCGGAGAACAGGTAGGCGTGGTTGATCCGGCCGGCCGACAGGGCGGTGCGCAGCGGCTCGGTGACGTGCTCCTGCCCGACGACCTCGGCGAACGTGCCCGGCCGGTACCTGCGGTAGAGCGCCAGACTCATCGATCCGGCCCCGATGCGCTCGATGTCCCCGCCACGGCGCCGAGGCTACGCGGGGGGTCCGACGTCGTGGGTCCGCCTCCGCACGAGGGCGGGAGAGGGCAGAAAGGGGACCCCGCGCACCCGCCAGAGCCCGCTTACCCTTGCTGCCTTCCGGCCCTGGGGGAGTTCACAGGATGGACGCCGCGCGGGGTCCGAGGCCCAATGTACCGGTCCGGGAACCACCTCTCGACGGGGCGGGGTGGGGGGCCTCCACCTGGCGGTCGCGAGCGGCCGGGCCTGTACGCTCTTCCGCGGAGGATTGGCCGAGCGGCCTAAGGCGCACGATTGGAAATCGTGTTGGGCTAACACCCTCACGGGTTCGAATCCCGTATCCTCCGCCACGCTGATCAGCGGCGACGCCGGCCGACCCGCGAGGGGTCCGGCCGGCGTTCGTGTGTCAGGGCCCGTCCGGCCGCGACGAGGAACTCTGCTGGCCGTCGCTGGACCCTCGCTGTGATCACGTTGTCCGGCCGCGGTGACGATCCGGGGTGGCGGTGCGTTTCCGCAGCGACGACGACGCGGCATCGTCTCCGGTCGTGTCGATGAACCTGATGCACCGCCGCCTCTGCAGTTCGGCCGGCTGGGCGGACAAGGTCGCCCGACTGCTCTCCGAGGACCTCGAGGGCCTCGACCTCGGGGACGACGTCCTCGAGATCGGGCCGGGCTACGGAGCGACGACGGCGGTACTGGTCGACCGGGTGCCGCGACTGACCGCGGCGGAGGTCGACGAGGCCTCCGCGTCACGGTTGGCGGCCGCCTACGAGGGGCGCGCGACGATCGTGCACGGCGACGGCACCGCACTGCCGTTCGACGACAGCCGCTTCTCCGCCGTCGTCTGCTTCACGATGCTCCACCACGTCCCGTCACCCGAGCTGCAGGAGGCGCTGTTCGCCGAGGCGTACCGGGTCGTGCGCCCGGGCGGGCTGTTCCACGGCGTGGACTCCCAGCCCAGCCTGCGCTTCCGGGTGCTCCACATCGGCGACACGATGGTGGTGGTCGACCCGGGCACGCTGCCCGCCCGGCTCACAGCAGTGGGTTTCGACGACGACCCCGAGGTCCGGGTCGCCCACGGCCGGCTGCGGTTCACCGCGCGGAAGAGCTGACCGGGCTCACCCCGAGCGCAGGCCCCGTACCGAGAGCGTCGCCAGCTGCTCGTAGGCCTCCGCGTCGGCCAGCCCGGTCGTCGCCGCGATTCGCCGCTGCTGGATCGCCTCCATCGTCGAGGCGATCACCTCGGCGGCGAACCCGACGTGCACGTCGCGGAACGCCCCGGACTCGACGCCCTCCGCGATGATCTCCCGCACCCGACCCGCGGCCGCGCGGGTGTTCCGTTCGTAGATCTCGGCGGCCGGCGGGAACGACGCCAGGTCCTCGAAGAACCGCGCGGACGCGGGCGCGAGCTCCGCCGCCACCGCGCGCAGGTAGGCCGCGAGCCGGTCCGCCGGGTCGGTGCGGGTCGCGACGGCGGCCTCCACCCGGCTCGTCGCCGACCGGAAGAACCGGACCACCGCCGCCGTCACCAACTGCTCCTTGGAGCCGGCCAGCCCGTAGAGGGTGCGCTTGGAGCAGCGCAGGCGGGCGGCGACGCCGTCGAGGGTGAACCCGCTGAAGCCCTCCGCGAGCAGCAGCTCCACGAGCGCGTCGAACAGCTCGTCCCGCCGGGCCGCCCCGCGGCGGACCCGGCCACCTGGAACGAAGGAGCCCGCGTGTGTCCCGGCCGTCGTCACCTGGCGATCATACCGCTCTACGGCTACTCTCATCGGTACTGACGTTCCGATCTCAGTACCGATAGGAGCACCATGGCGGTCGACCGTCTCCTGCCCACCGACGAGGCCCGGGCCCTGATCGAGCTGACGCGCGACGTCGCCGACAAGGAGCTGGCGACGCGCGTGGACGACCACGAGCGCTCCGAGACCTACCCCGTGGGCCTGTTCGCGACCCTCGGCGGGACCGGCCTGCTCGGGCTGCCCTACCCGGAGGAGTTCGGCGGCGGCGGACAGCCCTACGAGGTCTACCTGCAGGTGCTCGAGGAGCTCGCCGCACGCTGGGCGGCCGTCGCGGTCGCGGTGTCGGTGCACGGCCTGTCGTGCTTCCCGGTGGCCACCTTCGGCAGCGCCGAGCAGCAGGAGCAGTGGCTGCCGAGGATGCTCGCCGGCGAACTGGTCGGCGGCTACAGCCTCTCCGAGCCGCAGGCCGGGTCGGACGCCGCGGCCCTGCGGTGCCGGGCGGAGCGGACCGACGCGGGCGGCTACCGGATCACCGGCGAGAAGGCCTGGATCACCCACGGCGGGAAGGCCGACTTCTACTCGCTGTTCGCGCGCACCGGCGAGGAGGGAGACGCAGCGGAGCGGAGCTCGACCCGGAGGAGCAGCCGCGGCATCTCGTGCTTCCTCGCGCCCGGTTCCGCGGACGGGCTCACGTTCGGCAAGCCCGAGGAGAAGATGGGCCTGCACGGCATCCCCACCACGAGCGCCACCTGGGACGGCGCCGTCCTCGACGGCGACCGGCTGATCGGTGAGGAGGGCCAGGGGCTGTCGATCGCGTTCGCCGCGCTCGACAGCGGCCGGCTCGGGATCGCCGCCTGCGCCGTCGGGCTCGCCCAGGCCGCGCTCGACGCCGCCGTCGAGTACGCCAACGAGCGGCAGACCTTCGGCAAGAAGATCGTCGACCACCAGGGCCTCGGCTTCCTGCTCGCCGACATGGCGGCCGCGGTCGACTCCGCGCGCGCCACCTACCTCGACGCCGCCCGTCGTCGGGACGCCGGCGTCGACTACAGCCGGCAGACCAGCGTCGCGAAGCTCGTCGCGACCGACGCCGCCATGAACGTCACCACCAACGCCGTCCAGGTGTTCGGCGGATACGGCTACACCCGCGACTTCCCGGTGGAGCGGTACATGCGCGAGGCCAAGATCATGCAGATCTTCGAGGGCACAAACCAGATCCAGCGCCTGGTCATCAGCCGCCACTTCGCACGGTAGGTCCCCCGGGGGCCGACGGCGGGCCGCGGAGCGTGAGCGAGGATATCCCCCGATGCGGGGATTCCTGATCACGCTGGCCGTGCTCGTCGTGCTGCTCGTCGGCGTCGACTTCGGTGCGCGGTGGGTCGCGCAGGACCGGGTGGCGACGGAGCTGCAACAGCAGCTGAAGCTGGACGCGGAGCCCGACGTCGCCATCCACGGCTTCCCGTTCCTCACCCAGGCGGCGAGCGGGGAGTACGGGTCGGTGACGCTCACCGCCGAGCACATCCCCTACCGGCAGCTGCGGGACATCACGCTGACCGCCGACCTGGGCGACGTGACGCTGCCCGCGCAGTCGCTGATCGACGGGACCGTCCGCTCGATCCCGGCCCGGACGGTGACGGCGAGCGCGGCGGTCGACCCGGCGGACCTCGCCCGGATCCTGCACGTCTCCGACGTGACGGTGGAGCCGGTGACCCAGCAGACCCTCGACGAGCGCCGGGCCTCGTCCGCGGCCGCCCGCAAGGCCCTCTCCGGGGTCGACCCGGCGCAGGCGGTGGCGCTGACCTCGACGACGACGGTGCTCGGTCAGTCGGTCCGCGCGTCGGTCATCGCGACGTTCCGGCTCGCCGGCGGACAGATCGTGCTCTCGGGCCGGGACATCGCGGTGGACTCCGGCGACTCGGGCGCGGCGTCGAGCGCGGTGTCGGGTGCGCTGCGCAGCCGGCTGTCCGGCTTCTCGGCGCGCGTCGACCCCGGCTCGCTCCCCTTCTCGATCACCGCCACGGACCTGACGGCGCGGGACGGCAAGCTCGTCGTCTCGGGGACCGCGCGGGACGTCGACCTGCTCGGCGGCTCCCTGTGAGGCCGGTGAGCAGGCCCGTGACAGGCTGAGCGCCGTGCAGACCATCCGCTGGGGGATCGCCGGTCCGGGACGCATCGCCGCGAACGTCGCCGCCGACCTGACCCGCAGCGAGGGCGCCGAGCTGGCCGCCGTCGGCTCCCGCTCGACGGAGCGGGCCGCGGACTTCGCGCGCCGGTGCGGCACCGACGCCACCCGCGCCCACGGCTCCTACCGCGAGCTGCTCGACGACGACGGCGTCGACGTCGTCTACATCGCCACGCCCCACCCGCAGCACGCCGACCTCGCCGTCGCCGCGCTCGAGGCGGGCAAGGCGGTGCTGGTCGAGAAGACCTTCACCGCGACGCTCGCCGGGGCCTGGCGGGTGGTCGACACCGCCCGCCGCCACGGCGTGTTCGCGATGGAGGCGATGTGGACGCGCTTCCAGCCGGCGATCGTGCGTGCCCGCGAGGTCTACGAGGCCGGCGAGATCGGTGAGGTCCGGTCGGTGCAGGCCGACCTGGGCACGGTCCGCGAGGTGGACCCGACCGACCGGCTCTTCGCGCCCGAGCTCGGCGGCGGGGCACTGCTCGACCTCACCGTCTACCCGGTGTCGTTCGCGCAGATGGTGCTCGGCGGGACCCCGTCGGCGGTGCACGCCGTGGCGTCCCGGGAGTCGACCGGGGTCGACGCGGAGAACGCCCTGCTGCTCTCCTGGGACGACGGCCGCTTCGCCACCGCGCAGACCTCGTTCCACAGCCCGTCGCCAGGGCAGGCGCGCATCTTCGGCACGACGGGGTGGATCGACGTGCTGCCCCGCTTCCACCACCCGACGACGATCGTGGTGCACCGCTCGCCCGACGACCCCGGCGAGACGATCGAGCTGCCGCCCCGGGGCGCGGGCTACTCCCACGAGATCGACGAGGTGAACGCCTGCCTGCGCGCGGGCCGCACCGAGTCCACGGTCATGCCGCTCGACGACACCCTCGCGGTGCAGGGCGTACTCGCCGAGGCCGCGGACCGGCTGGGGCTGAGCTTCTCCGAGGTGGCCGTCGCCCTCTAGGGAGGGGGCGGGAGCCACATCCGGCCCTCGAGCAGCGACGTCGGGTCGGAGAGCACCGGGAGCGCGGCCAGCGCGGCGGTGTGCTCGGCCATCCCGAGCGCGGCCAGGGCGGCGTCGAAGGCGTCCTCGGTGGCGACGACGTCGTCGCGCAACCCGGCCGGGACGCGCGGATCGGCCGCGACGGTCACGGCGCGGGCAGCCGCCGAGGACTTCACCACGGGCCCCGTCATCGCGCGGGGATAGACCTCGACGAGCAGCACCCCGGCCGGGCCCGGCGCCGCGTCGAGCGGCCAGACCCCGACGCCGGCCGCCCGCCACCCGCCGAGCAGCGCCATGCCCCGCACCGACCCGGTGCCGACCGCGCCCGCCCCGCCGACCTGGAACGTCGAGAGCGGTCGCAGGCCCCGGTCCCGCGCCTCCTGCTCGGTGCGACGCAGCAGCGGACGGGCCGGGTCCTCGGCGGGCTTGCGGGTGCCGGGTCGGCCCCAGAACGGCGGTGGGCATTCGCGCAGCCAGCGCTCGCCGTCGCGGGCGGCCAGCCCCCACACCTGCGGGAGCGTGGTGGCGCCGTGCGTCGTCGCGAACCAGCCGGCGAGGCCGAACGAGAAGTCCATCCCGACGACGACGGGCTCATCTCCGTCCCGCAGGCCCAGCAGGAGCTCCCCGACGCTGTCGCGATCGAGCCCGCCCCGCACGGAGCGCAACCTGCCCGGACGGGCCTCGGCCACACGGATGCGGCGGTGTGCGCTGCGGGCGTCCCCGGACCAGTCGACGGCGAAGGTGCGCACGGCCCCATCCTCGCCACCTGCGGTACCGGCGCAGCGGGACCGCCGCTCACCCGTTCACCGCAGCAGATCGACCGTTCGACCCTTGTACCGCACCGTTCGACCGTCCGCGAGCGGGACCACCTTTTCCGGGCGTGATCAGCCGTCCCAGTGGCCCCAGCCGTGACCGCGAGCGCACGCTCCGCTGAACCGTTCGCCGCAGCTCGTCACGTTGGTGGGGCGAACGGTCGATCCGCTCGGTCCGATCCCTCGGGAGGAACTCCGTGTCCAAGCACCGCGCCCCGCGACGGTGGACCGGCCGCCGCGCCGCCACCCCCGTCGCCGCCCTCGCCCTCTCGGCCGCCGCCCTGACGGCCGTGGCCCCGATGGCCTCCGCCCAGCCCCGCACCCACGACCGTGACTCGGACACCGGGAGCGGGTCGGTCGGCATCCTCAACGACCTGACCCTGCTGCCCGTCCAGGCGTGCGGCCTCCAGGTCCCCGTCCTGTCCGGGATCCTCCACGGCCCGAGCGGGAGCTGCACCCAGTCCGACGACTGATCGCGCGGGCGTCCCCCGCACCGGGGAGGATGGGGGACGCCCGCGGGATCAGCTGACGAGCAGCCGGCCCGGCGCGGGCTCGTCGCGGTGGCGCGCCGGGACCCGCAGGCGCACCGAGGTCCCGCTGCCGGGGCGGGAGTCGACGTGCAGGTCGCAGGCGGTGCCGAAGGCCGCGTGCAGCCTCCGGGTGACCTCGCTGATCCCGCCGTGTCGCAGGTCGACCTGCGACACCGCCCGCGAGGCCTCCGGACCCATCCCCGCGCCGTCGTCGGACACCGTGATCACGCAGTCGGACGCGACCCCGGTGGCGGTCACGTGCACCGTGCCACCGCCCGGCTGGGGCTCGATGCCGTGCCGCACGGCGTTCTCCACCAGCGGCGACACCACGAAGGGCGGGAGCACGACGTTCTCGACCTCCGGCCCCACGCTCACCTCGACCTGCAGCCGGGCGCCGAACCGGGCCTGCTCGAGGGTGAGGTAGCGCCGCGCGTTGCCCAGCTCCTCGGCCACCGTGGTGCCGGCGTCGCCGTCGCGGAACGAGTAGCGCGTGAAGTCGGCGAACTCGGTGAGGAGCTCGCGCGCCCGGCCGGGGTCGAGCCGGACGTAGGCGGCGATCGCGGTCAGTGCGTTGTGGACGAAGTGGGCCGAGAAGCGGGACCGCAGCGCGGCCTCGACCTCCGCGTCGGGCACGGCCACCTCGACCGCGGGCGCCGACAGCGGCGTCGTCGGCGGGCCGAGCACCCCCTCCCGGACGCGCGGCGGCGCCGCCTCCGGTGTGCCCCCCGGCCCGGTCATGCCCCGCGGGCGCCCGACGACACGTCGGCCGGGCCCCTCGACGGTCTCCAGGTCGTCGAGCGCGAGGTCTGCCGCGACGACCGGCGCCGCGAGGACCGGCGCCTGCACGGTGGCCGGGTGGGCGTCGGCGCGCAGGCCGCGCCACACCGGCCGGCCGAGCAGCCCCGTCGGCGTCCAGCGCCGGTGCTCGACGCGGCCCACCAGGCGCGGGGCGAGCCAGTGCGCGGTCCCCTCGACGTCGGCCGGCAGCGGCGTGTCGAACGGGCTGACCGGGCGGACCAGGTGGCGGGCGGCGTCGAGGATCTCCCGGCGCGCCTCGGCGGTGACGCCGGTGCTGACGCGGCCGACATAGCGCAGCGTCCCCTCGCTCGGAACGCCGAGCAGCAGCGAGCCGACCCCGGCGCCGCCGGAGCGCGGGGGGAGCCACCCGCCCACCACGACGTTCTGGGCCCGGGTGATCACCGAGGAGATCCAGCTGCGGGACCGGCGGCCGCCCTGGTAGGTGGACTCGAGACGCTTGGCGACGACCCCCTCGAGCCCGTAGTGCCGGGCGGTGCGCACGACCTCCTCGGCGGGCACGCCGGTGAACATCGGCGGCACCACCACGTGCTGCGCGCCGGACAGGTCGATCTCGCCGAGCAACTCGCGGCGCTCGCGGTAGGGCATGCGGGCCGTGGAGCGGCCGGCGACCTCGAGGACGTCGAACACGTAGAACGAGACCGGGGTGCTCTCGACGAGCCCGCGCGACGGCGTGTCGACCCGGCGACGGCGCCGCAGCCGGGCGGGGCTGGGCCGTCGGACCGCGTCGAGGGCGACCACCACGCCGTCCAGCACCATCCCGGGCTCCGCCGGCACCCCGATCTCGGGGAAGGCCGCCGTCACGTCGTGCCCCTCGGCGTCGAGCAGGCGCAGCTCGCCGTCGACCGCGTGGGCCAGGCAGCGCAACCCCGTCCACACGAACTCGAAGGCCCAGCCGGCGCCCCGCGGGAGGCCGCCCGGCGAGGCGAGCATGGGGCGCGCCCGGCCCCGCGGACCGGCGACGTGCGGCACGTCGTGCCGCGGGGCGCCGCGCGCGGGCGGAGGTGCGGTCGGCATGTGCGCGCCTCCCTCCGCGTCGGCCCGCGCCGGCCCGGTCCGGCGCGGCGGGCGAGCAGGTGGCGCGGCGTCCGTGCCGCGTCCCTCACCCGACGCCCGCCACGGTAGCCAGACCCCCCGACGACGTCCGTGAGCCCGGGCGCACGCCACGGCCGTGCTGCGGCCGGACACCTCCGCGACGCGACGAACGGCTGACCCGCCACCCTGCCGCGGGCCCCTCCCGCCCGCAGGGCAGCCGCCGCCGCCGGACGACGGAGGTCCGCCGGTCGCCCGCCCGCGGTCGGCTCACACCAGAGGCCCGCTCGCGACCACCGAGGACGGCCGGGTCGGGACGGTGCCCGCCCGCTCGACCGACAGGGCGTAGGCGCGCCGGAGCCCGGACGCGGGGGGCGGGGACGTCGTGGGGGTGCCCGGGCCCGGCGTCACCGGCGTCGTGCCGCCCGCGGTGTCGAGGGTGGCGACGGGCATCGCCGCCTCCCCCGCGACCCGCCAGAGCACGAAGCTGCGTCCGCTGCCGATCGCCGGCATGGCCAGCGGCACCACGCGGGGCGCGGACCCGTCGTCGAGGACGACCGCGGCGACGGTGCCGCTGCCCGGCTCCATCAGCGAGGCCGAGCGCATCGACGGGTCCCGGGCCTCGGCGCTCGCCACGATCTGCTGGGCGCGCGCCGCCACGGCCTCGCGCGGGTCGGCGGGTCCGGGGGTCACCGCGCCCCGGGCGGCGAACACGACGATGGCGACGACGACGGCGGCCAGGGCCAGCACCGCGGCGGCCCGCCGACGGGGCACCGGGGACGGCGTGGCGGGCACGACCGGCGTCGGCTGGGTGGGGGTCGGGCCGGCGGCGGGGGGGTCGGCGGCCGGGTCCTCCGGGCCGGGGGCCGACGCGTCGCCCGCCGGTGCCCGCCGTGTCGTCGGCGGAGCGGGCTCGGCCGCGGCGGCGGTGAGGATGCGTGCCCGCAGCGTCGGGGGCGGCTCCACCGCGGGGAGCGCGTGCGCGAGCGCGGCCATCGTCTCGTGGGTCTCGGCGAGCAGCGCGCGGCACGCCGCGCAGTCGCGCAGGTGCTCGGCGACCCGGCCCTCCTCGTCGGGCTCGAGGGCGCGCAGGGCGCGGCCGACGACCTCGGCGGCGAGCTCGGGCTCGCCGTCGTGATGCGCGCTCACCACGTGTCCCCCAGCAGCTCGAGCCCCGAGGTGCCGAGCACCGGGGCGAGGAGGACGCGCAGCTTCGCGACGCCGGTGAACATCCGCGACTTGACCGTCCCGATCGGCACGCCGGTGATCGAGGCGACCTCCCGCTGGGTGTAGCCGCCGTAGTAGGCGAGCCCGAGCGCCTGCCGCTGCTCGCTGGGCAGGTGGCGCAGCGCCGCGCGGACGTGCTCGGCGATCACCGAGCCGAGCGCGGCCCGGTCGGCCGAGGGCCCGACGGCGGTGACGGCGTGGTCGGGCTCGTCGGTGGGCACGTGGTGGCGACGGCGGGTGGCCTCGCGGCGGACCGCGTCGACGGCCTTGTGGTGGGTGAGGGTGAGCAGCCAGCTCACGACGGTGCCCCGGGTGCGGTCGTAGCGGCCCGGGTCGCGCCACAGCACGAGGAACACCTCCTGCACGACGTCCTCGGCGAGGGTCTCGTCGGCGCAGATGCGGCGGGCCAGGGAGAAGGCGGCGCGGCCGTGGCGGGCGTAGAGGCCGTCCAGCGCCTGGGCGTCCCGGTCGAGGAGCCGGGCGACGAGGTCGGCCTCGGTGACGTCGGCCGCCGGGTCCGCCCTGCCGGTCGACGCCGGCCGGTCGCGCCCGACCCCGACGGCTGGGACGGTGCGCGCGGCGGCGGGCCCCGGGGTGGACGGCGGGGTCATGGTGGGCGGTCTCCTCTCCCCGCCGCGGTGGTCGCGCCGGAGACGTGCAGGCCTTCGCCCTGCGAGCGGACGCGGTTCGGTCCTCCGGACGACCGGCATACCCCCTCCGCCCGGAGGGGACAGGGCCGCCCGCCCACGCGGGGGCGAGGGTGACCGGAGCCCTCTAGGGTCACCAGGGTCGGGTCACTGCACGCGTCCCCGCCCGCCGGCGGACCGGAAGGCCCACAGCATCCGAGCGAGGAAGGGGCGGAGCGCTCTCATGGCAGGACAGTGGTTCGAGTCGGTGGCGGAGGCCCAGCGGCGGGCGCGCAAGCGGCTGCCGAAGTCGGTCTACGGCGCGCTGGTGGCCGGCAGCGAGGCCGGGGTGACCCTCGATGACAACACGGGCGCCTTCCGCGAGCTGCAGTTCGCCCCGCACGTCGCGGATCTCCCGAACGAGCGCTCCCTGGCGACGACGATCATGGGCCAGGAGATCTCCTTGCCCGTCATGATCTCGCCGACCGGCGTGCAGGCGGTGAACCCGGAGGGCGAGGTCGCCGTCGCGCGCGCCGCCGCGTCCCGCGGGACCGCGATGGGGCTGTCGTCGTTCGCCAGCCGCTCGATCGAGGACGTCGTCGCGGTCAACGACAAGACGTTCTTCCAGATGTACTGGGTGGGCGACCGCGAGACCCTGGCCGCCCGCGCGGAGCGGGCGAAGCGGGCCGGCGCGAAGGGTCTGATCGTCACCCTGGACTGGTCGTTCTCCCACGGTCGGGACTGGGGCAGCCCGGCCATCCCGGAGAAGATGGACTGGAAGACGATCCTCAAGTACATCCCCGAGGGCGTCTCCCGGCCCCGCTGGGGCATCGCGTTCCTGCGCAGCGGCAAGATCCCCGACCTCACCGTGCCGAACATCCCCGTCGACGGTTCCGAGCCGCCGACGTTCTTCGGCGCCTACGGGCAGTGGATGTTCACCCCGCCGCCCTCCTGGGCCGACGTCGCGTGGCTGCGCGAGCAGTGGGGCTCGGACTCGCCGTTCTGCGTCAAGGGCATCACCCGCGTCGACGACGCCAAGCGGGCCGTGGACGCCGGCGTCACCGCGATCCAGGTCTCCAACCACGGCGGCAACAACCTCGACTCCACCCCCGCCCCCATCCGGTTGCTGCCGGGGATCGTCGAGGCGGTCGGGCGCGACGTCGAGGTGATCATGGACGGCGGCGTGCGGCGCGGCTCGGACGTGGTCAAGGCGCTCGCCCTCGGCGCGAAGGCGGTCGCCATCGGGCGCGCCTACCTCTGGGGCCTCGCCGCCGCGGGCGAGGCGGGCGTGGGCAACGTCCTGGACATCATGCGGGCCGGCGTCGACTCCGGGCTGCTCGGGCTGGGGAAGTCCTCAGTACAGGAGCTCGGGCCGGAGGACCTGCTCATCCCGCCGAACTTCACCCGGACGGCGAACAACTCGTAGGGGGCGCCCGGCCCCGACTCGGCTTGAACGAAGGGCACCTTCGGTCGGTTCTATCGACCGAACGTGCCCTTCGCTCGTCCCGGGGTCCGCCACCGCGTTCCGGCGAGGGGCGCCCTTCGTCGGCTCTATCGACCGAACGTGCCCTTCGCTCAGGACGGGCCCGGGGCACCGACCCCGGCGCGGGGGGCGGGCCGTTCCACCCGCTGACGCCGGAGGCCACGCTGGCGCTCCTCGGGGAGCGGGCGCTCGCCGGGTGAGGGCCGCTCCCGGGCCGGGATGCACGAACGCCGGTCATCCCGGGGGATGACCGGCGTGGCGGTAGCGGTGGGATTCGAACCCACGGTGGGCAGAACCCACACGCGCTTTCGAGGCGCGCTCCTTTGGCCGCTCGGACACGCTACCGGGAGCAATGTTACGGGCCGCCCGACTCGCCCTCGCGACCCCCCCGACCGCTGCGGAACCACGCCAGGAGCAGCTCCGCGCACTCCGCCTCGCGCACCCCGCCGAGCACCTCGGGGCGGTGGGTGAGGCGCCGGTCGCGGACCACGTCCCAGAGCGAGCCGACCGCCCCGGTGCGCGGCTCCCACGCCCCGAACACGATCCGGTCGATCCGGGCGAGCACCGCCGCCCCGGCGCACATCGTGCAGGGCTCCAGCGTGACGGCCAGCGTGCAGCCGGTCAGCCGCCAGCCATCGCCGTGGACTTCCGCGGCCGCGCGCAGCGCGAGGATCTCGGCATGGGCGGTGGGGTCGCCGGTCGCCTCGCGGGCGTTCGTCGCGGACGCCAGCTCGCGGCCGGCGGCGTTCACGACGACGGCGCCCACCGGCACGTCGTCGGGGTGCGTCCCGGCCGCGACCTCGAGCGCGCGGCCGACCAGCGACTCAGGACGCAGGCGCGGGCTCCACGACCTTCGCGAGCTCGTCGGCGAACCCGCAGCGGCGCGCGATCGCGGTCAGCTGCTCGTCCGGGTAGAGGTCGATCTCGTCGACCAGCACGGCGAGCTCGTCGGCGGGGACGCCGAGGTCGGCGAGCATCCCGAGGTCGCCCTCGGGCCAGGGGTCGTCGTCGACCTCGTCCTCGTCGGGCACATCGAGACGCAGCAGATCCAGCACGTCGGCCGCGACGTCGTAGTCCAGGGCGGCGACGGCGTCGGAGAGCAGCAGCGACACCCCGCCCGGGACGGGGCGCACGAGCACGAAGAACTCGTCGTCGACATCGAGCAGGCCCAGGACCGCGCCGGTGGAGCGCAGCCCCCGCAGCGCGGTGATGGCCGAGTCCAGGTCGGCCAGCGCGGCGCGGTCCATGGTGACCGCGCGCCAGCGACCCTCCTCACGGGTGACCGCGACCGCCCAGCCGTCGAGCGGCACGACGGTGCCGGGTCCGCCCTTGGACCCACCGCGCGGCGCAGTCTGCGCCCCCTGACCAGCCATGGCGACCACGGTAGGTGCGCCCGCCCAGCTCGGAAAGGGAGTTGGGTGGCCGGGCACCGAATCGACACCTTCCGCGCGCCGGGCGGTCGCCCGCCCGAGGTCGGGGGTGCAGGATCAGGGGAGTGAGCACGTCGTCGGAGACCCGCAGCGGCCGCTCGGCCCGTGCCGCGTCGGGGAACCGTCGTGCCGCGCACCGGGCGCCGGAACGCGCCCTGCTGGCCGAGGCCCGGGCGCTGCAGCCCGACACGATCGCGCTGCGGCGCACGCTGCACCGCTACCCGGAGCTGGGGCTGGAGCTGCCGACCACCCAGGCGGCGGTGCTCGCCGCGCTGCGCGACCTGCCGCTGACGGTGACCACCGGGCGCTCGTCGAGCTCCGTCGTCGCCACCCTCACCGGCAACCACCCGGGGCCCTCGGTGCTGCTGCGCGCGGACATGGACGCGCTGCCGCTGCAGGAGGAGAGCGGGGTCGACCACGCCTCGCTCGTGGACGGGGCGATGCACGCCTGCGGGCACGACCTGCACGCCGCGATGCTCGCCTCCGCGGCCCGCCTGCTCGCCGGACGCCGGGAGCGGCTGGCCGGCACCGTCGTGTTCATGTTCCAGCCCGGCGAGGAGAGCCGGCACGGGGCGCTCGCGATGCTGTCCGAGGGCCTGCTGGAGATCGGCGGCAGCCGGCCCACGTCGGCGCTGGCGCTGCACGTCACCTCGCGCCTGGCCTCGGGCACGCTGCAGACCCGCGCCGACTCGATCATGGCCTCGTCCGACGACTTCACCGTCACCGTCCACGGCGCCGGGGGCCACGCCTCGGCCCCGCACGACGCGCTCGACCCGGTGCCCGCCGCGGCCGCGATGGTCGGCGCGCTGCACACCATGACCACCCGGCGGGTGAGCGCGTTCGAGCCGGCGGTCCTCACCATCGCGCACCTCACGGCCGGCACCACGACCAACGTCATCCCCGAGACCGCGGTGCTCGAGGGGACGATGCGCACGTTGTCCGAGACCTCCCGCGAGACGCTGCTCGCCGAGCTGCGGCGGGTGTGCACCGGGATCGCCGACGCGTACGGCTGCACCGCCACGGTGGAGATCGACCACGGCTATCCGGTGACGGTGAACGACGCGGGCGTGGCCGAGCGGGTCGCCGACGTCGGGCGCTCGGTGCTCGGGTCGCGGTTCGTGGAACCGATGCCCGACCCGATCATGGGGTCGGAGGACTTCTCCTACGTGCTGGCCCGCGTGCCCGGCGCGCTCGCCTTCCTCGGCGCCTGCCCCCCGGGGGCCGATCCGTCCGAGGCGCCGCCGAACCACTCGAACCGGGTGGTCTTCGACGAGGACGCCATGGTGGCGGGGGTCGCGCTGTACGCCGGCTACGCGCTGGAGTCGTTGCGCGCGTCCTGATCCGGGCGGTCCCGTGCAGCCGCGCACACGGGCGAATGGCCGTCACCCGTCCGTGTCGTCCTACGCTCCGTCGTCGTGGGGACTCCGGAGGTGGACAGCGGCGCCGTCCTGGCCGCCGCGCTGCAGCGGCCCGTCTGCGTGCTCGGGCTCGGGCTGATCGGCGGCTCGGTGCTGCGCGCCGCGACCGACGCCGGGCGCGACGCGTGGGGCGCGTCGGCGTCCACGACGACCGCCGAGAAGGCCCGGGCCGACGGCTACGACGTCGCCGACGACGTGGCGTCCGCGGTCCGTCGTGCTGCGGAGACCGACGCGCTCGTCGTCGTCGCCGTCCCGCTGACGGCCATCGACGACGTGCTGGCGGTGGTGGGGCGCGAGGCCCCGGAGTGCCGGCTCACCGACGTCACGAGCGTCAAGGAGCCGGTCGGCGACGCCGTCACCCGTCGGGTGCCTGCCGCGCGGTTCGTCGGTGGGCACCCGATGACCGGCACCGAGTTCTCCGGGTGGGACGCAGGCTCGCTGCAGCTCTTCCACGACAAGGTGTGGGTCGTCGCGACCGACGACGACACCGACCTCGAGGTGTGGACCGACGTCGTCGCGCTCGCCCTGGCGTGCGGGGCCACCGTCGTGCCGGCCGCCTCCGACGAGCACGACGTGGCGGTGGCCCGCATCTCCCACCTGCCGCACCTGCTGGCCGCCGTCCTGGCCTCGGTCGGCGCGGACGGCGGGGAGCTGGCGTTGGCTCTCGCGGCGGGCTCGTTCGCGGACGGCACCCGCGTGGCGGCGACCCGCCCGGAGCTGACCGCGGCGATGTGCGAGGGCAACCGGGACGCGCTGCTGGCGGCGCTCGACGACGCCCTCGGCCGCCTCGGCGCGGCCCGCGGCTCGCTGGCCTCCACCGGGGGGCTGCTCGCCAGCCTCACGGCGGGTCACGACGGGCGGGCCTCGTTGGACGCCGCGCGGCTGGACCGCCGTGAGGTTCGGATCGACCTCACGGGTGTCCCCGCCGAGCACCTCGAGGCGATGCGGGAGCTCGGCCGATCTGGCGGCCGCATCATCGGTTGGACCAGTGAGGCGCTGGAGGCGGCGGCACCGGGCGAGGAGTGACCCCGGGCCTTGGTGAGCGAAGGGCACCTTCGGTCGATCTATCCGGCCGTGGGCGCCCTTCGCCAATGCCGCGCGCACCCGGTTCTGCGCGAGGGATCCGGGAGCGCGCTCACCACAGCCCGGGGGCGTGGTCCTCGTCCCGGCTGTGCCGGCCGCGCCGCGATCCGGAGCCACCCGAGCTCCCCGACGAGGAGCCCGCCGGCAGCCCGGGCAGCGACGGCGCGATCGCCGAGAGCGCGGGCCCTGCGTCGGCACGATCGGCAACGGGCAGGTCGGTGATCTCCGCGGTGGGAGCCGTCGGGGGCGCGTCGACCCCCGCGACCACCCGCACCCAGTCCTGGGGGGCCTCGGCGTCGTACCCGGTGTCCCGACGACGGGCCATGACACCGGGCAGCCCCTGCTCGCGGACGCCGGCCAGCAGCGCGACGCCGTCGTCGTACACCGGCGAGACCTGGATGCGGCCCACCTCGTCGAGCGAGAGCCGCCCGAGGGTGGCCCGGCGCTCGTCGAGCGGGCGCTCGGTGAGCGGGACGCCGTAGAGCCGCAGCACGTCGTAGACCATGAAGATCGCCGGGCGCTCCCGGGCGAGCGAGCGGGCCTTGCGCGGGTCGGCCCGGCGCAGCCGGTCGAACAGCGCCAGCGAGGACGGCTGCCCGGCGTCGAGCAGCACCGCCTCGCCGTCGAACAGCCCGTCGGCCACGACGTCGGCCAGCCCTGCGAACTCGGGGAACCGCGCCGTCACGTCGTCCCCCTCGAGGGTGCGCAGGCACAGCGTCCCCTGGTCGACGTCGGCTAGCAGCCGGATGCCGCTCCAGTCGACCTCGTAGCTCCACTGCCCACCCACCGGGAGCCGGCCGGGGACCGGCTGCATCGGCACGATCCCGGCGCTGCGCTCACCGACACCCTGCATGCCGACATGGTGCCCTGCACCCCCGACGACCCCGCCGCGAGCACCCCCGGCGTGTCGCCGCGCCGCGCCCGGGACGCGTGTCCGCCCTCGGATCCTGTGAGGCGGGACGCGTGTGGGGCATCCTGGAGGGGGAATGTGCCGTCACGTCGGGTGACGGGCGGCGGAGCGAGGGGAGCCGCGCGATGCGCGCGATCTGGAACGGCGCGGTGTCGTTCGGGCTGGTCAACGTGCCGGTCCGGCTCTACGCCGCGACGTCGAACCACGACATCCGCTTCCACCAGGTGCACGAGGTCGACGGTGGTCGCATCCGCCAGAAGCGGACGTGCTCGGTGTGCGGCGAGGAGGTCGCGTACTCCGAGATCGCGAAGGGGTACGAGACCGACGACGGGCAGCTGATCATGCTCGACGACGACGACCTCGCCTCGCTGCCCACCGCGACCGGCCACGAGATCGACGTCGTGCAGTTCGTGCCCGCCGACCAGGTCGACGCGCTGCTGCTGGACAAGAGCTACTACCTCGAGCCGGAGAGCAAGGCGCTCAAGCCGTACTCGCTGCTGCGCGAGGCGCTGCGCGAGACCGACCGGATGGCGCTGGTGAAGGTCGCGCTGCGCCAACGGGAGACGCTCGCGCTGCTGCGGGTGCGCGACAAGGCGATCGTGCTGCAGACGATGCTGTGGCCGGACGAGGTGCGCGAGCCGGACTTCCCGGTGCTGGACAACGACGTCGAGGTCCGCCCGCAGGAGATGGCGATGGCCTCGTCGCTCATCGACTCGCTCGCCGGGGACTTCGAGGTCGACGGGTTCGAGGACGAGTACCGCAAGGCGATCTGCGAGCTCATCGAGTACAAGCGCGAGCACGGCGGCGGCCGTCCGGCACCGGAGGAGACCGCCGCCGAGGACACCGACGACATGACCGACCTGCTCACCGCGCTGCGCCGCTCGGTAGAGGCGGCCGGCGGGAAGGCTTCCGACGGGAAGTCCTCGGAGGAGGAGGCCCCCGCCGAGAAGGGCTCGGAGAAGGCGTCGGAGACCACCGGGACGCCCGAGGAGTAGAGCACCTCGGGCTCGACGACGCGGAAGAAGAGCTCGTCGTCGAAGGGCTCGAAGAAGGCCGCGTCCTCGTCGGAGTCGGGGACCTCGAAGTCCTCCTCGTCGCGCTCGCGCCGCAAGAAGAGCGACGACGAGAGCAGCGACGAGAAGGCGACGAAGTCGGCGTAGGGCGCGCTCAGGCGCGCATGTAGGCCTCGCGGCCGGGCACGTCGTAGCCCTGGTCCTCGATCGCCTCGACGACCGAGCCGAGCGCGAGCTCGTCGTCGTGGTCGACGCGGACCACGCGGGCCTCGAGGTCGACGTCGACACCCTCGACGCCGTCGATCGGGGACAGCGCGCCCTCGATGGCGGCGCGGCAGTGGTCGCAGTGGATCTCGGGCACCGAGAGCGTGGTCGTGGCCATGTGGTCCTCCCTGACGGCCGGCGGGGCGGCGGTGGCCCGGGTCGGGCTCTCCCCGTCGGCGGGTTCCTCCCCGCGACGGTGCCACGCCCGGCCGCCGGGCGCG
This sequence comes from Actinomycetospora sp., assembly GCF_036497585.1. Lineage (GTDB taxonomy): Bacteria > Actinomycetota > Actinomycetes > Mycobacteriales > Pseudonocardiaceae > Actinomycetospora. Next base: position 26,559 of record NZ_DASXJD010000123.1, read on the forward strand.
TCGGCCCCCCGCGTCCGGTGTCCGCAGGCGCGCCGCACGCGGCCCCCGCCATACTCCCGCGCATGTCCCGACGCCGAGCTCGCGTCCTGCTCGCGGCCGGCCTCGCCGCCGCGGCCGTCGGTCTCGCGGCCTGCAGCAACGAGCCGCCGCCCGCCGCCGCCCCGACGACGCCGGTCCCGGGCGCGGCGACCCCGACGACGGGCCTGCTCCCGCCGGTTGTGCCCACCGAGGGCACCCGGCCGCCGACCCAGGGTCTGCCGCTCGCCGCCGAACCGCAGTCCGCCCCCGCCCCGGCGACGCCGCCGCCGGGCCGCCAGATCCCGGTCGGCGCGGCACCCGAGGGGGTGGTGGTCGACCCGGTGACCCGCACCGTCGCCGTCGCCACCCGCAACCCCAACAGCCTCGTCCTGCTCGACGCCGACACCGGGGCGCTGCGCACCCGCACCCCGCTGCCCGGCTTCGTGCGCCACCTCCAGCTCGCCGCGCCCGGCGGGCCCGTCCTCGTGCCGGTGGAGAGCGCGAACTCCCTCGTGCGCGTGACGCTGCCGGGCGGGCAGGCCGCGCCCCCGCTGTTCGTCGGCACCGTCCCGCACGACGCCACCCAGGCCGCGAACGGCACCGTCGTCACCGCCGACGAGCTCGGCGGCACGGTGTCGGCGGTCCGCGACGACCGGGTGGTCAAGGTCTTCACGGATGCGGTGCAGCCGGCGGGCGTGGCGCCCGTCGGGGACATCGTCGGGCTCATCGACGTCCGCAAGAACACGCTGACCACCTACGACGTCGACGCGCTGCGCATCATCGGCGAGGTCCCGGCCGGCGCGGGCCCGACCCACCTCGTCGCCGACCGCCACGGCCGCATGATCGCGACGGACACCCGCGGCAACCAGGTGCTGGTCTTCCAGCCGAACCCCTCCGGCCCGCCCACCCAGGTCGGCGCGATCCCGCAGCCCGGCGGGCCGTACGGCATCACCTACGACCCGGTGCGTGACCTTGCGTGGGTCGCGTCCTCGGGCACCAACGAGGTGATCGGCTACGACATGACCGCCCCGCAGCCGAAACCGGTGGCCCGGGTCGCGACGGTGCAGAACCCCTACACCCTCGGCGTCGACCAGACGACCGGTCGGCTCCTGGTCGCTGGGGTCACGGGCGGGGTGATCCAGGTGATCTCACCCTGAGGCCCGCAAGGAGGACCCCGACCAGACGCCGGGCGTCGTAGCGCTCGTCGTCCTCCGCACCGGCGCAGAGGTTCCCGACGCCCCGCATGAGCTCGTGGGCGCCCACGTCGTCGCGGACCTCACCGGCGTCCGCGGCCGCGGTGAGCAACTCGTCGCACACCGGGACGAGCCGGTCGAGGAAGTAGGCGTGGAGGGCCTCGAACCGGCCGTCGCCACGCAGGGCCCCGGCCAGCCCGTGCTTGGTCACCAGGAAGTCGACGAAGCCGTCGATCCAGCTCGCGAGGGCGTCGGAGGGGGAGCCGGCCTCGGCCAGGCAGGCCGGCCCGGCGTCGGCGCACGCCTCGACCTGGTGGCGGTAGACGGCGACGACGAGGTCGGCCCGCGTCGGGAAGTGGCGCTAGACGGTGCCGACGCCGACGCCGGCCCGCGCGGCGAGGTCGCGCACCGGCGCCTCCACCCCGGCGGCGACGAAGGCCGCCGCCGCCGCGTCGAGCAGGGCCTCCTCGTTGCGCCGGGCGTCCGCCCGACGCCGGGGCACCTCCGCCGTCCCGGTCACGACCACCTCCACGAGCGCGCGTTGCCAAGCGGAACCATGTTCCCTATCGTCGGCGGAACCATGTTCCGTTCTATTGCGATCGTGGCAGGCGAGAGGACCCACGACCATGAGCGACCGTCCGAGCTTCGGGATCGTGACCGCTCCCCAGCAGGTCCACTACGCCGACGTCCTGCGCGTCTGGCGCGAGGCCGACGCGGTCCCCGAGATCGACCACGCCTGGCTCTTCGACCACCTCCTGCCGATCGGGGGTCCCCTGGACGGGCCGATCCTCGAGGGCTGGACGCTGCTGTCGGCCCTGGCCGCGCAGACCGAGCGGCTCCGGCTCGGGCTGCTCGTCACCAGCAACCGGATCCGTCCGCCGGCGCTGCTCGCCAAGATCGCGACGACCGTGGACCACGTGTCCGGGGGTCGGCTCGAGTTCGGGATCGGCGCCGGGTCCCGTCCGAGCATCCCGTGGGCGCGCCGGGAGTACGAGGCCCACGGCCTGCCCTACCAGGACTTCGGGGACTCCGTGGGCGCCCTCGACGAGGCGTGCACGGTGATCCGGCGGCTGTGGACGGAGGACGAGCCGTTCGACTTCGCCGGCACCCACGTGCAGCTGACCGGCGCGTTCGGCAACCCGAAGCCGCTGCAGCGGCCCCACCCGCCGATCCTGATCGGCGGCCGCGCGAGCGCGACGCTGGGGGTGGTCGCCCGGCACGCCGACCGCTGGAACATCCCCGGCGGCGACCTCGACGACGCCCTCGGGCGCAGCGCCCTGCTCGACCGCTACTGCGCCGAGATCGGCCGCGACCCCGCCACGATCACCAGGTCGATCCACCTGCCCGTCTCCTACGACGAGCCCGACGTCACCCGCAAGGCGATCGCCGAGACGCTCGGGGCCGGGTTCACCCACGTGACGCTCGGGCTGCCGGCGCCGTGGCCGGACGGGGTCGCCCAGTGGGCCGGTGCGCTGACGCGCCTGTGAGCACTTTCCGGGGCTATGACCCCGGAAAGTGCTCACAAGGCCAAAGGCCACCTATGCGGCCGGCGCCGCCTCGCGCTCCTGCGCGGCGAGCTCCAGCACGATCGCCGCGACGTCCGCCTCCGGGGTCGCCGGCCACGGCGAGAGCGGCGAGGTGCGGGCAATGCCGTCGAGCACCGTCGCCAGCCCGTCCGGGCTGGTCGGCCACGGGGCGAGCCCGGCCTCGGCGAGCACCGTCGCGTTCGCCCGGCCGTGCCCCGGGATCGGGTGGTAGGTCACCGCGGGCAGGTTGGCGACGAGCGCCTCGGTGACCGAGAGCCCACCCGCGTTGTGCAGCAGCACGTCCGCGGCCGCCATCAGCGCCGGGACGTCGTCGCGCCAGCCCAGCGCCGTGACCCGCTCCCGCGCGTCGAGCTGCGCGCGCAGGTCGGCGTTGCGGCCGCAGAGGACGAGCACGTGGGCGGCGCGGTTGGTCAGCGCGGCGTCCACCAGCGCGGGGACGTCCCCGAGCCCGAGCGAGCCCGCACTGATCAGCACCGCGGTCTCGTCGTCGGACAGTCCCAGGTCCTGACGGGTGTCGGCGCGGTCGGCGTCGGTGTGAGCACGGGAGAAGCGCGGGTCCACCAGCGGCCCGGCCGGGCGGACCGCCACGCCGTAGGCCTCGTCGGCCGCATCGGCGCACGCGCTGGTCACCGACAGGTGCACGTCGACGCCGGGGTGCAGCCACATCCGGTGCGGGGCCGGGTCGGTGAGGTAGCTCACCACCGGCACCGCGATCTGCCCGGCGGCGCGCATCCGGCCGAGGGTCTGGCACGAGAGCGGGAAGGTGGACACGACGACGTCGGCGTCCCGGATCCAGCGCCGCACCGTCCGCTCGGAGAACATGAGGAACGTCAGGATGATCGCGCGGACGAGACCCCGGCGCTCGAGCGCGCGGAAGAGCCAGTCGAAGAACCGCGGCATGTTGTTGACGACGACGCCGTAGCCGTCACCGATGATCACCTGGCCGAAGCGGGGCAGGGCGTCGAGGTAGTCGTGCACCACGGCCACCGCGCCGCGGGCGCGCAGCCGCGCCGCCAGTTCGTAGGCCGGCCGGTCGTGCCCGGCGCCGACACGCGCCGTGAGCACGACGACCCGCGGGGAACGGCCCGCGGCCGTCCGGGGCGGGCCGTCGGGCGAGACGGGGCGCGCACCGTGACGCCTCCGGGGGCGGATCGACCTCGGGACGCCGAGTGCGGTCATCGGTCGCGGGGCTCCTCTCGAGCGTGACGACGTCCGACGGGCACGGGTGGATCCACGCCGCGCTGCGACGTCCGGGGACCGTGACCCGACCGCGAACCTACTGTGACCCGCCGCGGACCTCGACTCCGGGAGTCATGATCGAGGTCGCGGACGGCGCGTCGATGAGGGCCGGATGAAGGGCGGTCGAAGCCCGCGTGCCGGGGTGAACGGCGGCGCGCCGGCGCATGAACAGCACACCCGGACGGCCGTCACACCGGGCCGGTCGGGACACTGATCCCCGTGACGAGGCCGCCCACCGACCCGCCGGCGCGGGTGCTCATCGTCTCCGGCGACATCGGCCAGGGACACGAGGCGGTCGCGTGCGCGGTCCACACGACCGTCACGCGGGACCGGCCGGACTGCGACATCCGGGTGGCCGAGGCGTTCGCCCGCATGGGTCACGGCTCGGGCCCGGTGTTCCGCTGGCTCTTCGAGTTCGCGGTGCAGTGGACCCCGCTGCTCCAGGAGGCCTGGTACGGCGCGGTGACGCACTCCCGGCTGGTGCGCTGGTTCTACCGCGAGGTCATGGGCGCGTGGGTCGCCCGGGCGCTGCGGAGCGACCTCGCGGGCCCGCCGACCGACGTCGTCGTCTCCACCCACCAGCTCGCGACGGCGGGCCTGGCGTGGTTGCGCCGCCGCGGCCTGCTCGACGCCCGCATCGTCGCCGCCGTCTGCGACTTCGCGCCGCACGCGTACTGGACCTACCCCGGCGTCGACGAGTACCTCGTGCTCGACGACCTCGCCCGCGAGCCCACGCGCCGGATGGACCCGGGCGCCCACGTGACGGTCCGCTCGCCGCTGGTCGGCGCCCCCTTCGGTCCGGTCGGCGACCGCGAGGCGCGCGCGGTGCGGCGCGAGCTGGGCCTGCCGCACGATGCGCTGGTGGTGGTCGTGACGGCGGGCTCGCTGGGGCTCGGCGGGGTCGCCGGCGCGGTGCGCGCGGCCCTGGCCGCCGACCCGCGCTGCCACGTCGTCGCCCTCTGCGGGCGCGACGAGCGGGCCCGTACCCGGCTGAAGGCCCTGCGGGCCCGGATGCGCGCGGGCGATCGACTGCGGGTACCCGGCTGGGTGGACGACGTCCCGACGCTGCTCGCCGCGGCCGACGTCGTCGTCAACAACTCCGGCGGCGCGACCGCCCAGGAGGCCCTCGCGAGCGGGCGGACGCTGGTGATCCACCAGCCGCTGCCCGGGCACGGCCGCGACTCCGCCCGCCTGCTCGGCGCCGCCGGGCTCGCCCGGACGTGCCGGCGGCCCCGGGAGCTCACCGCGCTGCTGCGCTCCTGGATCGCCGACCCCGCCGCGCTGGCCGCCGCGCACACCCGCGCCGCCCGCTGGTCCGTGCGGCACGCCCGGGTCGACCTCGCCGCCGTGCTCGGTCTGCCCGCACCCGCACCCGCCCCCGTCGAGGAGCCCGCCGTGCCCGGCCCGGACGACGAGCGCGGTCCACGGCTGGTGGGGAGCGCCCGGTGACCCCCGCGATCGCGCTCGCGGCGGCGCTGCTTGGGGCGTGCGGGATCGCCACCGGCACGGTGCTCCAGCAGCGGGCGGGCCAGGAGATCGACGAACCGGACTCCACCCGCACGCTGCTGCTCCGCGTGGTGCGCCGCCGCCGGTGGTGGACCGGGCAGGCCGTCATCGGGGTCGGGTGGTGCTCGTACGCCTTCGCCCTGCACATCGGCCCGGTGGCGCTCGTGCAGCCGGTGCTGGTGACCGGGCTGGTGTTCGGCACGATCGCCTCGGCGCGGCTGGCCCGCCGACGGCTCGACCGGCGGCTGCTCGGGGCCTCGGCGGCCTGCGTGGTCGGCCTCGCGACCTTCCTCGCGATCGCCCGGCCCCAGGCCCCCCTGGTCCCGCCCGCGCCGGCCTTCCTCCCGTTGTTCGGAGTGGCGGTGGCGGCGGCGGTGCTGGGGACGCTGGGCCTGCGCGCCGTGGCGTGGGGCGAGCCCACCCGCGCGGCGCTGCTCGCCCTGGCCACCGGCGGCTTCTACGGGCTCACCGCGACGCTCTTCTCGACCGCGCTGCGCGAGCCGGGCCTCGTCGCGGCGCTGACGACCTGGTACGCGGGCGGGGCGGTGGTCACCTCGGTGTGCGGCTGGGCGCTCTCCCAGCGCGCGCTGCACCTCGGGCGGCTCAACGCGCCGGTGAACGCGGTCATCGGCACCACCGACCCCGCGGTCGCGGTGCTGCTCGGGGTGCTCGTGCTCGGCGAGCGGGTGGCGGCCGGGCCGCTGGACCTCGTCGGCGAGATCGTGGCGGCCGCCCTCGTCGTGGCGGGCACCGTCGTCATCACGCGGCAGTCGGCGGCCGTGCTGCGCGACGACCGTGCCGGGGTGCCGACCCCCGCCTGGGGCTGAGCGGGGCCACCGTGACGCTGCTGGGCGCCGTCGACGCCGACTCATTCCTCTCGGTGCTGCCGATCGTGCTGATCGTCGTCGGCTGTACCGCGCTGGCGATCCTGTTCTCGCGTCACCGATAGGTGGCCTTCGGCCTTGTGAGCACTTTCCGGGGTCATAGCCCCGGAAAGTGCTCACGAGCCTCCGGCACCCAGCACCGCCACCGCCAGGTCCGTCACCGTCTCGCGCAGCCCGAGGATGTCCTCGGCGATCCGCGCGGGGTCGACCTCCTCGCGGTCGGCCGACTCCACCGCGGCGAGCACCAGCTCGTTGATGCCGCCGACGAGCGCCTCGGCGAGCGCCGGGGACAACGGGCGCGCCCCCGAGCGCCCGCCCACCCCGGCCGCGAGCGCCACCAGCTGGTCGGCGAACCGGCGCAGCACCTCGCGGCGCACCTGCCGCCCGGCAGGCCCCGTCGAGCCCGGCTCGGTGAGCATCGCCCGGGTGAGCAGCGGATGCTCGGCCATCGCGGTGAGGTAGGCGCCGGTGAGGCCCGCAACCTCCTCGCGCAGTGACATCCCCTGCCCGGCCCCTGCCGCCGCGGCCTGGGCGATCATGCGCAGCGGCCCCTCGGCGACGACGCGGTAGGTCGCGAGCAGGCACTCCTCGCGGTCGGAGAAGTGCTGGTAGAAGGTCCGCTTGGACACCCGGGCCCGGGCGACGACGTCGGTGACCGTCACGCTCGCATAGCCCTGCTCGGCGAGCAGCTCGGCCATGGCGACCAGGAGACGCTGCCGGTGGTCGGCCGGAGCCAGCGCGGCGCCGGCCCCCGTCCGGATCGCCGCCACGACCGGGGGCTCCTCGCCGCCCGGCGTGTGCGCGCTCACAGTCACTGGCTTATGGTACCACCTCGTACCATGCTCGCCGCCGACACGGTACGTCGCCGTACCAACGGGAGGCCCCGAGCATGACCACCGAGACCGCACGCCCCGCCGCCAGCGCCGGAGCCGACGCGGACGTGCCGCACCTGTCCGTCGCCATCGTCGGCAACGGCTTCTCCGGCCTCGGCACCGCGATCCGCCTGCGACAGGCCGGTGTCGAGGACTTCCTCGTCTTCGAGCGCCACGGCGACGTCGGCGGCACCTGGCGCGACAACTCCTACCCGGGCTGCGCGTGCGACGTGCCGAGCCACCTTTACTCGTTCTCGTTCGCGCCGAACGCGGACTGGAGCCACTCCTTCTCCGCCCAGCCGGAGATCCACGCCTACCTGCAGCGCGTCTCCGCCGAGTACGGGATCGACCGCTTCACCCGCAACCACCACGAGGTCCTCGAGGCGCGGTGGTCCGACGACGACCAGCGCTGGACCGTGACGACGAGCCGGGGCACCTGGACCGCCGACGCCGTCGTGCTCGGCTCCGGTGCGCTCTCCGACCCGTCGTTCCCCGACGTCCCCGGACTCGACGACTTCGCGGGCGAGGTGTTCCACTCCGCCACCTGGCGCCACGACCTCGACCTGCGCGGCCGGAAGGTCGCCGTCATCGGCACCGGCGCCTCGGCCATCCAGTTCGTCCCGGAGATCGCGCCCGCCCTCGGGCACCTGACCGTCTTCCAGCGCACCCCGCCATGGATCATGCCGCGGCGCGACCGGGCGTTCACCCGGGTCGAGAAGTGGGCGTTCCGCCGCTTCCCGGCGCTGCAGCGGGTGCTCCGCGAGGCCATCTACTGGGGCCGCGAGACCTTCGTGTTCGGGTTCAAGGACCCGCAGCGGATGGCGAAGGCCGCGAAGCTCGCCAAGCGCCACATGCGCACCCAGGTCACCGATCCGGAACTGCGGGAGAAGATCACCCCCGACTACTCGATGGGCTGCAAGCGCATCCTGCTGTCGAACACCTACCTCCCCGCGCTGGACCGCGACAACGTCGACGTCGTCACCGACCGGATCACCGAGGTGACGCCGCACGCCGTCGTCACCGAGGACGGCACGGAGCACGAGGTGGACACGATCATCGCCGGCACCGGGTTCGCGATCAGCGACCTACCGATCAGCCACCGGGTGTTCGGTCGCGACGGGCGCAGCCTCGCCGAGCACTGGGGCGACACCATGTTCGCCCACAACGGCACCATGATCGCGGGCTTCCCCAACCTGTTCACCCTGCTCGGACCGAACACCGGGCTGGGCCACAACTCGGTCGTGTTCATGATCGAGTCCCAGATCAACCTCGTGATGGACGTGCTGCGCCGGGTGCGGACGTCCGCGGTGGGCGCCGTCGAGCCGCGCCGGGACGTCCAGGACCGGTTCGTCGCCGAGATGCAGCGCCTGACCGAGGGCACGGTGTGGGTCGACGGCGGGTGCAAGAGCTGGTACCTCGACGGCCACGGCCACAACTCGGCGCTCTGGCCCACGTTCACCATGCCGTTCCACCGGCGCCTGCGGCACATGAAGACCGACGAGTACGTCATCACCCCCGCGCACGCGCGGACCTGAGAGGAGCTCCGCATGGCCTACGACATCAGCGGCAAGGTCGTCCTCATCACCGGCGCCGCCCGCGGCATCGGTGAGGAGACCGCACGCAAGGCCGCCGCGAAGGGCGCCCGCGTCGCACTGCTGGGGCTCGAGCCCCAGCGCCTCGAGCGCATCGCGGGCGAGCTCGGTCCGCAGCACACCTGGGCCACCTGCGACGTCACCGACCAGCAGTCGCTCGACGCCGCGGTGAAGCACACCGTCGCCGAGCTCGGCGGGATCGACGTCGTCGTCGCGAACGCCGGCATCGCCAACCAGGGCACCGTCGCGGAGAGCCCGGCCGACGTCGTGGCCAGGGTGATGGAGGTCAACCTCATCGGGGTGTCGCGGACGGTGTCGGCGACCGTGACGGAGGTCGCCAAGCGCCGCGGGTACTACCTGCTGGTCTCCTCGCTGGCCGCCTTCACCGCGCTGCCCGGGATGGCGGCCTACTGCGGGTCGAAGGCCGGCGTGGAGCACTACGGCAACGCGCTGCGCTTCGAGCTCGCCTACCGGGGCGTCGGGGTCGGCACCGCCCACATGGGGTGGATCGACACCGACCTGGTGCGCGACGTGAAGGCGGACTCCTCGACGTTCGAGGACACCCTCAAGAAGCTCCCCGGGCCGCTCGGCGCCCTCAGCACCGTCGAGAGCTGCGCCTCGGCGTTCCTCGAGGGCATCGCGAAGCGCAAGCGCCGGGTGTTCGTCCCGAAGTCGGTGGGCATCGTGGCCGCGCTGCGCCCGATCACCTTCTCCTGGCTCGGCGACCTGCCGATCCTCGCGCAGGCCAAGACGATGGTGCCGCAGCTCGAGGAGCAGTTCCGCAGGACCGGCCGCTCGTTCGGCGCGACCTCGGTGGGGATGGGCGAGCCGAAGCCCTGACTCCGGGTGCGGCCCCCGGCGTACGAACGGCCGTTCGTGACCTTCGATGGTGACGAACCGGCCGTTCGTGCGATCGCACGGCGGCCATCCCGACGCCGAGCGTGCGCTCATTGAACGAACCCTCACCGAGATCACCGTGCACCCACCCCGCCGCGTGGACACTCGAGGGCGTGATCGCCGACCTCGCGACCGGGCCCGTCTTCACCGACGAGTACTGGGTCGACCCGTACGCCACCCTCTCCCGGCTGCGCGAGATCGCCCCGGTCCGCGAGGTCGACCTGCCCGATGGCGGCTCGACGTGGCTGGTCACCCGCTACGACGACGTCCGGGCCGCCTTCACCGACCCCCGCCTGGCCAAGGACCCCCGCGCCCTGCTGCCCGAGGCGCAGCGCCCGGCCGAGCCGCTCATCCCGGGCCCGACCGGGCACATGCTGCTGCTCAACGACCCCCCGGTGCACACCCGGCTGCGCAAGCTCGTCGTCCAGGCGTTCACGGTGCGGCGGGTGGCCGCGCTGCGCCCGCGGATCGAGCAGATCGCGACCTCGCTGCTCGACGCGCTGCCGCCGGACGAGCCCGTCGACCTCGTCGCCGGCTACGCCGTCCCGCTGCCCATGGCGGTGATCTGCGAACTGCTCGGCGTCCCGCCGGTCGACCGCGAGGCGTTCGCGCAGTGGTCCAACACGATGATCGACAACTCGCCGCACGAGGCGAAGGAGCAGGCCTCGGCGAGCCTCGCCGCCTACCTCGCCGAGCTCGTCGAGGCCGCCCGCGCCGATCCCGACGACGCGCTGCTCTCCGCGCTCGTCGCCGCCTCCGACGATGGCGACCGGCTCACCGACACCGAGATCGTCGCCATGGGCATGATCCTGCTGATCGCCGGCCACGAGACCACCGCGAACCTCGTCACCAACAGCGTGTTCGCCCTGCTGCGCGACCCCGACCTGCGCACCCGCGCCGTCGCCGGCCGGACCGCCGGCGAGCCGCTCGCGCCGCTCGTGGAGGAGTTCCTGCGCTGGGGCTCCCCGGTCTCGAACGCCCCGGCGCGCTTCGCCGCGGCCGACGTCGAGCTCGGCGGCGTCGTGATCCCGGCCGGCGCCACGGTGACGCTCTCGCTCGCCGCCGCCAACCGCGACCCGGCGCGCTTCGACGCCCCGGACCTCTACGACGCCGACCGCGACACCTCCGGGCACCTCGCCTTCGGCCACGGAATCCACTTCTGCCTGGGCGCCTCGCTGGCGCGCCTCGAGGGCGAGGTCGCGCTCGGGACGCTGCTCGACCGGTACCCGGACCTCGAGCCGGCGGTCGCGCTCTCCGACGTGGTCCACCGGCACAGCGTGCTCATCCACGCGCTCGCCTCGCTGCCCGTGCGGCTGCGCCCGTAGATCCCCGGCGGGCCCCTAGGGTGTGCGCCCATGGGAGACCCACGGTGGGTGCTGGCCGTGGACCACGGCACCTCGACGACGACGGGTGCGACGGCCGACGTCGACCCCGCCGACGGCTGGACGCGGGTGACGACGGTGCGGGTCGACGGCGAGGTCGCGCTGCCGTCGGTCGTGCTCTCCCGCGACGACGGCACGGTGCTCGCCGGGCGCCCGGCCCTCGACGCCGCCCACGCCGAGCCGCAGGCGGCGGTGCTGCGCGGGCGGTCCTACCTCGCCGCGGCAACCGGCGGGCCCGACGACCCGCTGCTCGCGACCTGGCCGCGGCCGACGACCGCGGTGAATGCCGCGACGGCCCTCATCGCGCGGATCCTGCAGGCCGAGGCCGGCCGCCGCGGCACGGCACCCGCCGTCCTCACGCTGCTCCACCCGGCGTCGTGGACCGACCCGGGCACCGGGCCGGCGGCGCTGAGCGCGGCGGGACGCTCGGCGCTGCGGGCGGTCGACGGCGGGGGCGAGGTCGACCTCGCGCTGCTCACCGCACCGGAGGCCGCGGCGATCCGGCTCGGCGGCACCGGACCCGTCGTCGTCGCCGACCTCGGCGGGGGCGGCACCGAGGTGGCGCTCGTCGACCGCGAGGCCCCCGACCCCGCCACGACCGTCGCGACGCTGCGCGAGGGGGTGCCGGCGCGGATGCTCGAGGTCGGCGCCGAGGCTCTCGACGACGCCCTGGCCCAGCTGGTGCTCGACCGCGCCCCGGCGGCGCTGGCCGAGCGCATCCGGTTCTCGAGCGACGTCGAGGCCCACCGCGCGTGGTTCTGGCTGCGCCGCGGGGTGCACGACGCCAAGGCCCGGCTCGGCGGCGAGGGCGCGGCCGACGTCGGCGTCCCGGTGCTGCCGCCCGAGCACCCCGTGCCGGGCGTCGTGCGGCTCACCCACGCCGACCTGGGTCCGCTGTTCGCGCCCGCGCTCGAGCAGGTCGGGGCGGCCGTCGTCGAGCTGCTCGACACCGCCGACGCCGGCCGGCCGCCGCTGCTCGTGCGCGGCGGCGTCGCCTCGCTGCCCGGGGTGCGGGACTGGCTGGCGGCGCGGACCGGGTGCGAGCTCGCCGCGGCCGACGACCCGGGCGCGACGGCGCCGACCGGGCAGGTGTACGGGGCGGCGGCGTGGGCGGCGGCGCGGGCGGGTCTGGGTCGCTGAGGGCCCTCGCTGGGTGCCGGCGACGCGTCGTTGCCGGCATCCGGTGGCAGGAACGCCACATCGTCGCCCCCGGCGAACCCGGGTAGACCGGAGCCGTGGAGGGCGACGCCGTGCACCGTGCCGCGGCGCGGCTGGACACGCTGGCCGGCGCGACGGTGCGCCGCGCCGACCTGCGCCACCCCGCCGTCGCCGGGGCCGACCTGCGCGGCGCGCGGATCGCCGAGACCCGCGCGCACGGCAAGCACCTGCTCACCCGGCTCGTGCACGACGGCCGGCGGCTCACCCTGCACAGCCACCAGCGCATGGACGGCTCCTGGACCCTGATCCGCAAGCACCGCAACGACGGCCGGCCCGCGCTGCCCCGACACCTGCTGCCGAAGCTGCGCGCCGCGCTCACCCTCGACACCGGGATGTCGCTGGTCGGGCTCGGTGTCCCGGTGCTCGAGCTGCTCGAGACCCGCGACGAGCACCGCGTCGTCGGGCACCTCGGCCCCGACGTCCTGGCCGGACAGCCCACCGCCACCCAGGACGCGTTCGACACCGAGGAGGCCGTCCGCCGCCTGCGCCGTGACCCGTCGAGACCGCTCGTCGAGGCCCTGCTCGACCAGCGCGGGGTGGCGGGCCTCGGCAACCTCTGGGCCGTCGAGCTCTGCTTCCTGCGGGGCCGCTGGCCGTGGACCCCCGTCGGGGACGTCGAACTGGAGCCGCTGCTGGCCCTCGGCCGCCGGATGATCACCCACAGCCTCGAGCACGGCACCGGGATGACGACCACGGGCGTCAAGCGCCGCGGCGAGAACCACTGGGTGACCGGCCGCTCCAACCGGCCGTGCCGCCGCTGCGGGACGCTCGTCCGGTTCCGCCCGGCCGGCACCTCCCCCGTCGCTCCGCTCGCCCGGACCGGCGCCACCTTCGCCCGCGAGGTCTGGTGGTGCCCGTCCTGCCAACCGGAACCGGGAGCCCCCTCTCGCCAGGGTCCCGACGGCGGGCCAGGATGACGTCGTGGGGGCGGAGAGCGGCGAGCTGCGGATCGGCGACAGGGAACGACGCGAGATCGACGACCGGCTCCGCGCCGCCCACGACGCCGGGATGATCACCCTCGTCGAGTACGACGAGCGCGCGAAGGCCGCCTACGCTGCCCGGTTCCGCAGCGAGCTGGTCCCGCTGGTCGCGGACCTGCCCGACGACACCGCCCCGCCGCCGCCCGACGAGGCCCCGACCCGGGCCGACCCGCAGCCGGCCTGGCACGACGACGCCCGGACACCCGAGCGCCACGACCAGCCCCGTCGTCGCCGGGGGCTGCAGGGACTGATCGGCGCCGTCGTCATCGCCGTCGTCGCGATCGTCGCGCCCGGGGTCGTCACCGCGAGCCAGGGCGCGGCGGTCTTCGGGAGCCGCACCGTGCAGGTCGAGCCCGGCGAGTCGAGCGTGGCGGTGGGCGTGCTGTTCGGGTCGACGAAGGTCGTTGTCCCCGACGGCACCCACGTCACCACGTCGGGCACCACGATCTTCGGGAGCACCGGCTGCGACGCGGCGTGCGCGACGGCGGCTCCGGGAGCGCCGGAGGTGCAGCTGTCCGGGCGTGGGGCCTTCGGCAGCATCGAGGTGCAGACGGCGACGGAGGCCGCGGCGGACCAGGCGCGGCACCACTAGGTGGCCTCCGGCCTCGTGTGCACTTTCCGGGGTTATAGCCCCGGAAAGTGCTCACGAGCGCGAAGCGCACCCACGGCCCCGACGACGATCACGGCGGGCGGCCGCACCCCGGCGTCGGCGACCGCCCCGGGCAGCTTCGCCAGCGTCGAGCGGGCCGTCGTCTCCCCCGGCAGCCCGCCCTCCTGCACCGCGACCGCGGGGGTCTCCGGGTCGCGCCCACCGGCGACGAGCGCCTCGGCGATCAGCCCGATGTTCTCCACGGCCATCAGCAGCACGATCGTCCCGGTCAGCCGCCCGAGCGCGTCCCAGTCGACGAGCGACTCCGCGTGGCCCGGCGGGAGGTGCCCCGAGACGACGACGAACTCGTGCGTCACCCCGCGGTGGGTCACCGGCACCCCGGCGAACGCGGGGACGGAGATTGCGCTGGTCACGCCCGGTACGACGTCGACCGGGATCCCCGCGGCCGCGCAGGCCTCGATCTCCTCGTAGCCGCGACCGAACACGAACGGGTCCCCGCCCTTGAGGCGCACCACCCGGTTCCCGGCCCTGGCCTCGTCGACCAGCACCGCGTTGATGGTGTCCTGGCTCATGTACCGGCCGCGGGGCAGCTTCGAAGCGTCGATGACGGTGACGTCGGGCGGCAGTTCCTCGAGCAGCCGCTGGGGCGCGAGCCGGTCGGTGACGACGACGTCGGCCTGGGCCAGCGCCTGCCGGCCCTTCACGGTGATGAGGCCGGGGTCCCCGGGGCCGCCGCCGACGAGGGTGACCCCCGGGTTGACCGCCCGGTGGCGCCGGTCGGCGAGCGTGCCGGTGCGCAGTGCCTCGACGACGCCGTCGCGGACCCCCGTGGCGCGCCGGGGGTCGCCGCCGCCGAGCACGCCCACCGTCACGTCGTCGTAGCGTCCGACGGCGGGCGTCACCGCGGTGCCCTCGTCGGCGGCGTCGGCACGCACGCAGAACACCCGGCGCTCCTCGGCGGCGGCGGCGACGGTCGCGTTGACCTCGGGCGAGTCGGTGGCCGCCACGACGTACCAGGCCGCGTCGAGGTCGCCGGGGGCGTACTCGCGGGCCTCCCAGGTGATCTCGCGGGAGTCGGCGACGGCCTCGAGCGCGGTGGTGACGGCGGGGCTCACGACGTGCACATCGGCCCCGACCTCGAGCAGGCCCGCCACGCGGCGCTGCGCCACCGACCCACCGCCCACGACGACGACGCGGCGGCCGGTGAGGTCCAGGCCGACCGGGTAGAGCGTGCTCGCCGTACTCACGATGTGTCCGTTTCCTCCGGTCGGCCGACTCTGCTCAGGCGTCCTTGCTGGCGACCCCGGCGGCGTCGAAGGTCGCGACCTCGGCGAGCGCCCGTGCCGCGGCGGCGACCAACGGAGCCGCCAGGAGCGCTCCGGTCCCTTCGCCGACCCGCAGCCCGAGGTCGAGCAGGGGCTCGAGCCCCAGGTGGGTCAGCGCCAGGGTATGGGCAGGCTCGACCGAACGGTGACCCCCGAGCCACGCGTGTGACGCAGTCGGGGACAGCGCCTCGGCGACGAGGGCCGCGGCGCCGGCGACGACCCCGTCGACGACGACCGGCGTACGCAGCGCCGCCCCGCCCAGGAGCAGCCCGGCGATCCCCGCGATCTCGAGCCCGCCGACCGCGGCGAGGGTGCCGAGCGGATCGTGGCGGGCGGGCAGCGTCGGTTCTGAGCGAAGGGCACCTTCGGTCGATCTATCCGACGGGGGGCGCCCTTCGCCGGAATCGGCCGGCCCACCCCGTTCCGACCGAGGGGCACCTTCGCTCGAATCCGGCCCGAGCAGCCCCAGCAGCCCGTGGAGCTCCAGCGCCTCCCGGACCACCGCCGTCTTGCGCGCGAGCATCGCGTCGTCGATCCCGGTGCCGCGCCCCGTCACGACCTCCGGCGTCGCACCCGTGAACGCGCACACCAGCGCCGCGGACGCCGTGGTGTTCGCGATCCCCATGTCGCCGGTGACGAGCAGCCGGTTGCCGGCCGCCACCAGGTCGCGGGCCACCTCGACCCCGGCCACCACCGCGGCCCGGGCCTCGTCACGGCTCATCGCCGGGCCCGCGGTCATGTCCGCGGTCCCGCGGCGCACCTTGCGCGGCAGCAGCCCCGGCGCGTCGTCGAGCGTCGCGACCACCCCGACGTCGACGACGACGACCTCGGCCCCCACCTGGTGGGCGAACGCGTTCACCGCGGCGCCGCCGGCGAGGAAGTTGGCCACCATCTGGTGGGTCACCTCCTGCGGCCAGGGTGTGACCCCGCGGGCGTGCACCCCGTGGTCGCCGGCGAACACCGCGACGACGGCGGGCTCGGGCACCGGCGGCGGGCACCGACCGGCCAGCCCGGACAGCCGCACTCCGACCTCCGCGACCTGCCCGAGCGCGCCCGGCGGCACCGTCATGCGGGTGAGCCGCTCGCGGGCGGCGGCCTCCCCCTCGGTGACGTCGATCGACGCGCACGCCGCGAGCGCCCCGTCGAGGGCGTCGCCGCCGTCGTGGTGTCCCCAGACGTCCTCGTGCACGGCCCACTCCAGCGGTCGGCGCCGGGCCCACCCGGCGGATTGGAGCTCGGGCTCGGCCGCGAACGCCGACACGTGCCCGAGACAGAGGTAGGCGACGATCTCGAGGTGCTGCGGCATCCCGACCCGCTCGCCCAGCAGCGCCGCCAGCTCCCGCTCGGCGAAGAAGCTGACCCACCCGACCCCGAGGCCCTCGGCCCGCGCCGCGAGCCACAGGTTCTGCACCGCCCCGGCCACCGAGTGCGCCGCCATCCGCGGCTGGGTCTGCCGGCCCAGCACGTGCCGTCCGCCGCGGGTGGGGTCGCAGGTGACGACGACGCCGAGCGGCGCCTCCCGGATCGCCTCCACCTTGAGCCCGGCGAATGTGCGCGCCCGGGCGGCCGGCAGCGACGCCGCGAACGCCTCGCGCTGGGCCGCCGCCAGCGCCGCGAGCTCGGCCCGCAGCGCCGGATCCCGCAGCACCAGGAAGTCCCACGGCTGGGAGAACCCGACGCTGGGAGCGAGGTGCGCCGCCGCGAGCACCCGGCGCAGCACGGCGCCGTCCACGGGGTCCGACGTGAACCCGGTGCGGACGTCGCGGCGGGCGGCCAGCACCCGGTGCAGCGCCGCCGCGTCCCCCGGCTCGAGCGCGCTCACAGCACGTCCGCCAGCGCCGCGACGAACGCATCCGAGGTCGTCCGGTCCCGGACGGCGACGCGCACGTGCTCGCCGTCGAGACCCGGGAACGTGTCGCCGCGCCGGACCGCCCAACCGCGCTCGCGCAGCAGGCCCCGCACGTCGCGGCGACCCGGGGTGCGCAGCAGCAGGAAGCTCGACGCGGGCTCGCCGCGCACCTCCACTCCCGCGATCCCCCCGAGCGCGCTGAGCAGGTATGCCCGGTCGGCCGCCAGCGCCCGGGCCGCGGCGTCCGCCTCGGCCCGCGCACCCGCCGTCGTGCAGGCCGTCAGCGCGACGAGCGCCGGGGTGGACACCGACCAGGGCGGCGCGGCCGCCGCGAGCAGACCGACCAGCCGCGGCGCCGCGAGCACGTAGCCCACCCGCAGCCCGGCGAGCCCCCAGGTCTTGGTGAGGCTGCGCAGCACGACGAGCCCGGGCAGTCCGGTCCGCGCGGCCAGGGACTCGGGTTCGCCGGGCACGGTGTCGGCGAAGGCCTCGTCCACGACGAGCACGCGGCCCGGCCGGGCGAGCGCGGCGAGCGTCCCGGCGGGGTGCAGCACCGAGGTCGGGTTGGTGGGGTTGCCGACGACGACGAGGTCGGCGTCGTCCGGCACCCGCTGCGGGTCGAGGGTGAACGCGTCGTCGAGCACTACCCGCTCGACGGCGTGGCCCGCGGCGCGCAGCGCGGCCTCGGGCTCGGTGAACTGCGGGTGCACGACGACCGCCCGGCGCGGGCGCAGGGCTCGCGCGAGCAGCACGAACGCCTCCGCGACCCCCGCGACCGGCCAGACCTCGTCCGGGGTGCGGCCGTGGGCCGCGGCGGCCGCGGCGCGGGCCGCCGTCGCTTCGGGGTATGCCGCGAGGCCCTCGAGCGAGCCCGCGAGGCGTGCCGCGAGCCAGGCGGGCGGGGTGCCCGCGCGCACGTTGACGGCGAGGTCGACCAGCCCGGGCCCGACCTCGGCGTCGCCGTGGTGACCGAGGTCGACGTCGCCGCCCGCGAGCACGTCCCCGACGGCGCCCGCCGTCACCACACCTCCCGCGCCCGGCCCTCGGGACCGGCGGCGCGCAGCAGCAGCGCCTCGGCGGCGGGTACGGACGCGGCGAGCACCGAGGTGACCGCGAGCGGGGCGGCGCCGGGGTCCCAGCCCTCGGCGTCCATGCGCTCGCAGAGCTCGTGGGCCAGCGAGTCGACGCGGGCCGCGACGTCGTCGCGCGACCGGACCGGGCCGGCGCCGAGGTGCTCGAGCGGGAGCGGATCCTCGCCGAGCCAGGCGGCGGCGAGCGCCGAGCGCAGGTCGGCGAGCAGGCGGTCGCGCGCTGCGGCGCGGGGGCAGCCGGGCCGGCGGCGCAGCGCGCGGGGACCGGGGCCGGAGGGGGACACGTACGTCATCGCGGGCCTTCCTCGGGTTCCTCGCCCGATCGGCCGGCGGCCCGGGGCGGGCCGACGGGTACCTCGCGACGGCCGGAGTCTCCTGGCTCCCGGATCGCTGCTCGCCCCGGCCTTCCCGCCGGTCTCCCGGCCGTGGCCATGCGTGGGGTCCGCTCCCCGGTGACAGTGGCGGGACCGCGCCGGAATCACACCGGCTTCCTCCACGTCCGTCGACCGGAGAGGTCACCACACGGCGCGGGCTCCGGTCAACGTCGCCGACGCCACCCCGGGAGGCGCGCGGCGTGTCAGCGCAGGATGCCCTGCCGGAACCCGCGCGCGACGGCGTCCGCCCGGTCGCCCGCCCCCAGCTTGCGGAACAGGCGCCGGGCGTGGGTCTTCACGGTGTCCTCGGCCAGCTCGAGCGCCGCCGCGATCTCGGAGTTCGACAGGCCGTCGGTCATCCCCAGCAGGACGTCGAGCTCCCGCCGGGAGAGCTCTGCCGTGGTGGAACGCCCGGGCACCCCGAAGGGCCGTGCCCCGACCTGCTCGCCCGAGCGCAGGAAGCCGCGGGCCCCGAGGTCGAGGGCGGCCGAGGCCAGGCGGTGCTCGCTGTCGCGCCCGGCCTCCGGAGGGCCGGCGATGAGCACGGCCAGCTCGGGCGCCTCCTCGCGCACCGCCTCGACGGTCGCGGCCCAGGCGGTGCCCGGCGTCCCGGTGGGGGTGAGGTCGGCGGCGACGACGACGAGGTCGGGCTGCTCCCGGGCGACGGCCGCGACCAGGTCGTCGAGGTCGACCACGTGGACCCGTTCGAACCCGGCCTCGACGGCGTGGGCCACCCGCTGCGCGGTGTCGGTGTCGAGGGCCGCGACCAGGCAGACGGGCATGCGGGCTCCTCAACGGTTCGGGCGAGTCGGCGGCTCGACCGGGCGTGGCGCAGAGGGGTCAGGCTCCCACACGGTGATCGCCCGTCGGACGGCGCCCTACCGACACGTTTGGCGACATCACTCCGCCGAGTCGGCGTGTTCGCGCGCGCCGGAGCGGGTCCGGAGTCCCCCGACCGGACGACCGCCCCCGACGACGGCGGGTGCCGCCACCGCGGCCACCGGGTCCGGCACCGGCAGGCCGACCGCGGCGAGGACGTCGAGCAGGACCGGGCCCACGGCGCGGGCGTGGCCGTCGTCGACCTTCGCGGCCAGCGCCGTGCCGTCGGGGAGCGCGGCGACGAGCACGCCCTCGGCCCCGCTCTTCGCGAGCGCGCCGGGCAGCTCGGCCATGAGCACCGTGTCCAGGCGACCGGTCCCGGCCACGAGCCAGGGGTGGGCCCGCATCGCGGCAGCGACCCGCCCCGTCGTCGTCGCCGGGTCGGCGCGGGCGAGGGACCACGGAACGCGGGCGAGGTCGGTGAGCGTGGTCGCGAACGCGGGCGCGCCACAGCCGTCGGTGCTCGCCGCGAGGACAGGGCCGGCGAGTTCGGCGACCGCGGCGCGGCAGGCGTGCTGCAGCGGGTGGTCCGGGTCGAGGTAGCCGGGGTCGCCGCCGGCGGCGACGAGCATCGCGGCGTGCTTGCCCGAGCAGTTCATGGCCAGCGGCGCCGGGCCGTGGCCCGCGGCCAGCCAGGCCCGGGCGGCGCCGGCACCGAGGGGGAGGTCGGGGACGCAGCGCAGCGCCTCCGAACCCAGGCCGTGGCGGGCGAGCAGCGCGGTGACGGCCGCGAGGTGCCCCGGCTCGCCGGAGTGCGACCCGGCCGCGAGGGCGGTCTCGCGCTCGGTGAGGTCGGCGCCCACCTCGAGCACGGCCACGGCCTGGGCGGGCTTGAGCGAGGACCGGCCGTAGACCGGGCGGTCGACCGCACCCGCCGTCGTGACCACCGACCCGTCGGGCGCGAGGACGACCAGCGAGACCGCGTGCACCGACTCGACGACCTCGCCGCGCACGACCTCGACGACGACCGGGTTCGTGGTCGAGCTCCGCTCCGCTGCGTCTCCGGCCGGGTCGGGCACTAGAACGCCGCCCTCTCGGCCAGGCGCCGGGCCTCCCCCGCCCGCTCCTCGGCGTCCTCGACCCGCGGGTCGCCCCACCCGTCGAGCCCGCCCGCGACCTCGCCGGTGTCGGCGATGTTCGCCCCCACCAGCGCCGACGCCGACTCCGCCGCCGCGGCGGCGAGCAGTGCCGCCGTGACGGCGTCCCCGGTGAGAGCGTCGGGACCGTGCTCGGCGAGCGCGGCGGCGATCTCGGTGACGCGGCAGGCGGCGGCGAGCACGTCCATGGGCACCTGGACGATCGCCTCGGTGGCCGCGGCCGCCCCGCCCGGGGCCTTGCGCGCGGCGAGGAAGCCGGAGAACGCGGCGACGTCGTCGTCGGCGAGGGTCAGCGCGTTCGCGCGGAGGCCGTCGAGCTCGTGGGCGAGGTCGAGGGCCGCCGGGTCGGTGCGCGCGGCGCCGCGGGCGACCTTCCCGGCGAGCCCGGCCGCGAGCGCCGTCGTCGCCGCCGCCGTCGACCCCGCGGCCGGGCCCGGGCCGCCCGCGGCCAGCGCCTCCGCGAGCTTCCCGAGCGGCAGGTGCTCAAGCATGTGAGCACTTTTCCGCGCTAGAGGACGGATTAGTGCTCTCGGGCTCGCAGCGCACCTCAGAACAGCCCCACGATCGTCCCGTCGGGCTCCACGTCGATCGAGTGCGCGGCGGGGTTCTTGCCCAGCCCCGGCATCGTCCGCATGTCGCCGCAGATCGGGTAGACGAACCCGGCCCCGACCGACGCGCGCACCTCCCGCACCGGCATCCGCCAGCCGGTGGGCGCGCCGAGCAGCGTCGGGTCCGAGGAGATCGACAGGTGCGTCTTCGCGATGCACACCGGGAGCCCGCCGAACCCGTTCCGCTCGTAGAGGTCGATCGAGGTGTTCGCGGCCGGGGCGTAGTCGACGCCGTCGGCGCCGTAGACCTTCGTCGCGACCGCTTCGATCTTCTCGCGCAGCGGTGCGTCGTCGGCGTAGAGGAAGTGGAAGTCGCTCGGCTCGTCCGCCGCCTCCGCCACCGCCTCCGCGAGCTCGACGCCGCCCGCGCCCCCGTCGGTGAAGTGGGTCGACACCGCGACCCGCGCCCCCATCGACTCGCCGATCTCCCGGATCGCCTGGTGCTCGGAGGGGTGGTCGGTGGGGAACGCGTTGATGCACACCACCGGCGAGACGCCGTGGATGCGCATGTTCTCGATCTGCTTGCGCAGGTTCGCCCCGCCGGCATGGACCTCGTCGGGGTTCTCCTCCAGCAGCGCCGGCGGCAGGTCCTTCCCCGCGACGATCTTGTGGTTGCCGGAGTGCGCCTTGAGCGCCCGCACGGTGGCGACGACGACGGCCGCGTCGGGCGTCATCCCCGACGTCCGGCACTTGATGTTGAAGAACCGCTCCGCGCCCATGTCGGCGCCGAAGCCCGCCTCGGTGATGAGGTAGTCCCCGCAGTGGATCCCGATGCGGTCGGCGACGATCGAGGAGTTGCCCGTCGCGATGTTGCCGAACGGTCCGGCGTGCACCAGGACCGGCGTGTTCTCGAGGATCTGCATGAGGTTCGGCTTGAGCGCGTCGCGCATCAGCGCCGCCATCGCCCCGGCCGCGTGGATGTCCTCGGCGGTCACCGCGTCGCCGTCGCGGGTGTAGCCGACGACGATGCGCCCGAGCCGGGCGCGCATGTCCTCCAGCGAGGTCGACAGCGCGAGCAGCGCCATGACCTCGCTCGCCGAGGTGATGTCGAAGCCGGACTCGCGCGGCACGCCGTCCATCCGTCCGCCGAGCCCGGTGACGATGTTGCGCAGCGCGCGGTCGTTGACGTCCAGCACTCGGCGCCAGGTGACTCGGTAGGGGTCCAGGCCGGCGGTGTTGCCTTGGTAGAGGTGGTTGTCCAGCACCGCGGAGAGCATGTTGTGGGCGCTGGTGACGGCGTGGAAGTCGCCGGTGAGGTGGAGGTTGAACTTCTCCATCGGCACGACCTGCGAGTAGCCCCCGCCCGCGGCGCCGCCCTTGATCCCGAACGTCGGGCCCATCGACGGCTGCCGGATGGCGACGACGCCGCGCTTGCCCACGTGCGAGAACGCCTGGCCCAGCCCGACCGTCGTCGTCGTCTTGCCCTCGCCGAGCGGCGTCGGTGTGATCGCTGTCACGACCACGTACTTCGCCCGCGGGCGGTCGGCCATCGCGTCGATGGCGTCGAGCTCGATCTTGGCGACGTCGCGGCCGTGCATCTCCAGCAGGTGGGGAGGCAGGTCCATGGCCGCGGCGACGTCGTCCAGCGGCTTCAGCGTCGCCTTCTGGGCGATCTCGAGGTCGGACGGGATGCTCATGTCGGCTTACACAAGCAGAACCCACGGTTCCCGTCGACGCGAGAGGGAGTCGTTGCCCACGCTACGGGTCTGGTCCGTCGACGATCCCGCACAGTGGCGGCCGTGCCGTTCACGACCCTGCTGGGACAGATCGGTCCGGTCTTCGCCCTGATCCTCGTCGGCGCCGTGCTGTCGGGCTCCGAGCGCTTCGGGGAACGGGCCGCGGCCACGCTCAACGACCTGGTCTACTACCTGGCGCTCCCGGCGCTGATCTTCGGTTCCGTCGCCGCGTCCGACCTCTCGGCGGGCATCCCGCTCGTGGCGCTCGCGGTCGCGGTCGGGATGCTGCTGGTGGCCTACCTGCTCGGCGTCGGGGTGGCGCTGGCGGCGCGGATCGGGGGCCGGGAGGCCAACGCCGTGGGGCTCGTCGCCGGCTGGGGCAACGTCGGCTACATGGGCATCCCGCTGACGACCGCGGTGCTCGGTCCGGCCGCGGCGCTCGCGGCGTCGCTGGTCTCGACGCTGCACACGGCGCTCGCCGTCTCGCTGTTCCTCGTGGTGGCGACGCTGGTCGACCACGACCGCGCCGACGGGCACCCGACGCGCGGGACCCTGGCGCTGACGCTGGCCCGCCGGGTGCTGGGCAACCCGGTGGTCGTCGCGATCGTGCTGGGCGTCGTGGTGGCCACGTTCCACGTGGCGCTGCCCGGGCCCGTGACGACGACGGTCCGCCTCGTCGGGGACATGGCCGCCCCCGGCGGCCTGCTGGCCCTGGGCATCCTGCTGCGCGCGGCCCTGCCGGCACTGCGGGCTGGGCGGACACGGCTCGCGACGATCCTCGGCGCCACCCTGGTGAAGCTCGTGGCGATGCCCGCGCTCGCGCTCGGGGCGGTCCGGCTGTTCGCGGTGCCCGCCCCGTGGGCGGCGGTGCTGGTGGTGATGGCGGCGCTCCCGGACGCGGCCACCGTCTTCGTCCTCACCGCGCAGTACCGGACGTGGTACCGGGGAGAGCACCGCGGTCGTCGTGCTGACGACCGTCGGCGCGGTGGTGACGCTGCCGCTGCTGCTGTCCCTGGCGCTGTAGCTCAGGCCTCGAGCCAGAGCCGGCGCCGCTCCTCGTGGGTGCGGGCCTCGGACACCTCGTCGACCAGCGCCGCCTGCTCCTCGCTCGCGGCGCCCTGCGCGACCGCGCGCTCCGCGTCGGCCATCTCCCGGTCGGCGCGCGCCTCGTCGGCGTCGGCGGGCGTCGGCGCGATCCGGCCGCGACGCGCGTCCGCCGGCTCGGCGCCGCGCCTCGGCTGCTCGACGGTTCCGTTCGTCTCGCTGGCCACGTTCCTCATCCTCCGTCCGCCGGCTCTCGTCCTCCGGCCCGGGACCGACTGCTCCGACCCCGTCCGGCGCCGGGTAGACGCAATCCGCGCGCAACAATCGGTGCTGTGTCCCACGAGACGCCGCCGGGCGCCGCGGCCGTCGTCCTCGCCGGCGGGCGCTCCCGGCGCATGGGCACCGACAAGGCCCAGCTGCGCTGGGGCGGGGGCACGCTGCTCGAGCACGTCGTGGGCGTCGTGCGCGGCGCGGTGCCGGGCCCGGTCGTGGTCGTCGGTGCTGCCGGCGCCCCCCGGACGGTCGGCGACCCCCGTGTCGTCGCCGTCACCGACGACGCTCCCGGCCGCGGCCCACTGCAGGGCCTCGCGACCGGGCTCCGGGCGGCCGCCGCGCAGGGCAGCACCGTCGCGTTCGTCTGCTCGGTGGACCTGCCCCTCCTCCACGGCGCCTACGTCGCGGCGGTCCTCGCCGCCCTCGGCGACGCCGAGGTCGCGCTCCCCGTGGTCCACGGCCACCGCCAGCCCCTCGCCGCCGCCTACGCGACCGCGCTCGGGGACCGGGCCGCGGCGCTGCTCGACGCCGGGGCCCGTCGCCCGGGCGAGCTGTTCGCGGCGAGCACGGTCCGCGAGCTCGCGGCGGCGGACCTGCTCGCCGACCCCGCCCTGCGCGCGGCCGACCCCGACCTGGACGCGCTGCGCGACGCCGACACCCCCGAGGAGTACGCGGCCCTGACCCGGTGGGCGACCGGCCCACGTCCGTGACACCGTGCTCGCGTGCGCAGCGACGACGGGCGGCGGAGCCCCGTGGACGGGACCGGGAGGACGCTCGTCCTCACCCTCCTCGTCGCCGTCCTGGCGGCGCTGCTCGCGGCGTGCGGCGGGAGCCCGGCCGACATCCCCGCCGGGCAGTCCTCCGGCAGCTCCGCCGCGCAGGGGCCTGACGTCGAGACGCGCACCCCGGCGTCCGCGCGGGCCAAGCTCGCGCTGGCGCTGGCCGACCCGTGCTACGCCTCCCCCGACGCCCGCGCGGTGTGGCCGCGCTGCGGGCGCTGGGTCGAGGAGAGCGCGTCGGTCGCACGGACCGCGGCGAGCGTGCTCCCTAACGACGCCGCCGTGACCGGCGCCGCGGCGGCCGTAAGCGCGGCGCACGACGACTTCGTCGGCCGCGGCTGCCCGGGCACCGGCCCGACGGTGCAGCTGGACGCCAACTCCTGCATCGGTGGCCTCGCCACGGTGCGGGGGGCGATGGGCCGGCTCGCGGGCGCGCTGGGCCCCGCGTCCTGATCCACTCCTGATCACGACAGCCCTACCCTCGACGGCCATGGCGAGCCTCTCCGAGCCCGACCTCCGCGCCTTCCTCTCCCACGGCACCCGCACCGGCAAGCTCGGCTGGACCGCCTGCGACGGCAGGCCCCTGGTCGCCCCGGTCTGGTTCCTGCTCGAGGGCGACGGGCCCGACGCCACGCTGGTGTTCAACACCGGTGCCGACACCGCCAAGGGGCGGGCCCTCGCCCGCGACCCCCGAGTGGCGCTCTGCGTCGACCTCGAGGAGCCGCCGTTCGCGTTCGTGCAGGTCCAGGGCACGGTCACGCTCTCCTCGGACCCCGACGAGCTGCTGCGCACCGCCACCGAGATCGGCGAGCGCTACATGGGCGCGGACCGTGCCGGGGAGTTCGGGAAGCGCAACGCGGTGCCGGGCGAGCTCGTGGTGCGGCTCGTCCCGACGAAGGTCGTCGCCTCGCGGGACATCACCGGATGAGCCGCCCGCCGGCCCTCGCCGCCGCCCTCGGCCTGGAGCCGCACCCGGAGGGCGGGTGGTACCGCCGGATCTGGGAGGCCGCGACCACCGTCGAGCCGCCGGGCTACGGCGGCACCCGGCCCACCGCGACCGCGATCCACTACGTCCTCGGCCCGGGCGAGGAGTCGGTGTGGCACCGCGTCCGCTCCGACGAGCTGTGGTTCTGGCACCGCGGCGCGGCGCTGACGCTGTGGCTCGGCGGGGACGGCGACGCGCCCGCGGAGCCCGGCTCGGCGCACCTGCTCGGCCCCGGCACGACCCCCGACGAGCGGCCCGCCCTGCTCGTCCCGGGCGGGCACTGGCAGCGGGCGGCACCCCGACCCGACGACCCGGCTCGCGATGGCGGGGCTCCCGACAGCGGCGCGGTGCTGGTCAGCTGCGTGGTCTCGCCCGGGTTCGACTTCGCCGATTTCACGACGACGGGGTGAGCGGGCTCACTCGGTGGCGGGCCCGGCGGGGGCCTGCTGCTGCTCCGCCGGCGGCTGGGCCGCGGCCGGGTCCTGGGCGGCCGGCGCGGCGGGGGCCGCGGGCGCGGCGGGCGCGGGTTGCTGGGCCGGCGCGGGGGCGGAGGCGGTCGTCGCGCTGGCCGACGGCGGGGTCGCCCCGCCGTCGTTGCGCCGGGTGGGCTTCGAGCTCGTCGTCGGGGACGCCGTCGTGGTGCCCGCCTGCTGGCCCTCACCGCTGGCGGTCTCGCCCGGGTCGGTGCCCGCGACCGGCACGAACGGGCCGAACGACTGCTTGGGCGTGCCCTGCGTGGCCTCGTTCATGAACGACTGCCAGATGTCGCTCGGGATGCCGTGGCCGTAGATCGGCTTGCCGTCGTCGTACTGGATCGGGGTGTTGTCGTCCGTGCCGACCCACACCGACGCGACCACCGACGGCGTGTACCCGACCATCCAGGCGTCGTTGTTCTGGTTCTCGACGTGCGACTGGACCGTGCCGGTCTTGCCCACCGCCTGCCGGCCGCCGGAGAGCGAGGCGCCGTCGTAGGTCGGCACGTCGCTCATGGCCTCGGTGACGTTGCGGGCGACCTTGGGGTCGATCCGCGGCTCGCCCGCGGCCGCGTGGTCGTCGTAGAGGACCTCGCCGCTGGCCGTCGTCACCTTCTGGACCAGGTGGGGCTTCTCGTAGACGCCGTCGTTCGCGAAGGTCGCGTAGGCCCCCGCCATCTCGAGCGGCGTCACCTCGACGTTGCCCAGCGCGATGCCGCTGTTCGGGTCGTCCAGCTTCGCCGAGATCCCGGCCTGGTGGGCGGCGTCGGCGACGGCCTTCGGCCCGACCTGGTTGCCGAGCGCGGTGAAGACGACGTTGTTCGACAGCGTCATGGCGCGCTTGAGCGAGCAGCTGCTGCAGTCCGCGCCCTCGACGTTGCGGACCGTCTTCCCCGGGATCTGCTGGCCGTCGAACTGGGTACTGATCCCGATCGGGGGGTTGCGCTCCAGGGCGGCGAGCATGACGAAGGGCTTGAAGGTGGACCCGGCCTGCTTCTGCACCTGCGCGTAGTCGAGGCCGGAGCCGTTGTCCCCGCCGAAGTACGAGAGGACGTCCCCGGTCCGCGGGTCGACCGACACCGCGGCCGAGCGCAGGTTCCCCGGCTTGTCCTTCATCTCCTCGTGGACGGCGTCGGTCGCCTCCCCCTGGGCCTTCGGGTCGATCGTGGTCTGGATCTGGAGGCCCTGGGTGACGAGCGCGTCCTCGTCGATGCCGAGCGTCTGCAGCTCGTCCTTGACCGCCGAATAGATGTGGCCGCGGTCGTCGTCGGGGACACCGTTGATGGTCTTGCGCGGCGGCGCGGTGACCGGGAACTGCGCGGCGGAGCGCTGCGCCTGGGAGAGCCACCCCGACGAGACCATGCCGTCCATGACGTAGTTCCAGCGCCGCTCGGAGCCGTCGCGGTTGACCGCCGGGTCCCACTGGGAGGGCGCCTGGATGAGGCCCGCGATCACGGCGCCCTCGGCCGGGGTGAGCTGCTCGACGGGCTTGTTGAAGTACGCCTGCGACGCCGCCTGGATGCCGTACGCGCCGCGACCGAGATAGATGCTGTTGAGGTAGTCCTCGAGCACCTGGTCCTTCGAGTACTCCTGCGTGATCTTCGCCGAGATGATGAGCTCGCGAAACTTGCGGAAGTACGAGTGCTCGTCGCCGACCATGGCGTTCTTGACGTACTGCTGCGTGATGGTCGACCCGCCGCCCGCACCGCCGGTGACCTGCTTGAAGGCGGCGTGCACGATGCCGCCGACGTCGAACCCGGAGTTCGTGTAGAAGGTCCGGTCCTCCGCCGAGAGCACGGCGTGCTGGACCGCCAG
This sequence comes from Actinomycetospora sp., assembly GCF_036497585.1. Lineage (GTDB taxonomy): Bacteria > Actinomycetota > Actinomycetes > Mycobacteriales > Pseudonocardiaceae > Actinomycetospora. Next base: position 54,765 of record NZ_DASXJD010000123.1, read on the forward strand.
GGGGATCTGGTTGATCGTGACCTTCTGCCGGTTGCCCTGCTCGCCCGGTGCGACGCGGGCGATCACGCTCCCGTCGGAGAAGGCGACGGTGTTGAGCTGGCTCTCCACCGCGGAGTCCGCGTTCGGGACCGGGATGAACAGCCAGCCGAGCACGAAGCTGAGCAACGGGACGCCGACGAACGCGGCCAGGAGGGCGTAGCCCGCGCGGCGGCGACGGCGCCAGAGCCGGGCGGAGGTCGTGAGTGAGGCCGGATCCTTGCCGTCCAGGTAGGCCTGCGCGTGGCCGTCGACCCAGTGGCCCGCGGCCAGGAGACGCTCGCCGCCGGGCCAGTGGCGGACCTTCCCCGCGACGGCGACGACGAGGGCCGCCACCGCGGCGGCGATCCGTCCGCGTGGCGGGGCCGGGCGGTCGTCGGTCCGGGCGTCCGCGGCGCGGCGGGTACCGGACCGGGTCGGTCGGGCACCGGCCCGGCCGCGACCTGCGGCGCGGCTGAGGCCGTCGCGTCCGGCGGCGCGGCGCTCGGCGCGGGTGTGCGCGGACTGCGGGACGGCGGCGGTGCGCGTGCCGGTCGACGTCGGGCGCGCGGTGGTGGTCGCGGCGTCGTGGGCGGCGGTCGGTTCGGCCGCCCGGTCCTCGGCGTCCTCGTCCCCGAGCGGCTCCACGACCGGACCGATCGCGGTCCCGTCGGGGGTCCGCGCCGGCAGGCCGTTCGGCGGCTTCACCGGAGTGCCGTTCGGCGGCTTCGCGGGAGCGCCGTTCGGCGGCTTCACCGGAGTGCCGTTCGGCGGCTTCACCGGCGCGCCGTTCGGCGGACCCGCGGGCGGGCGGGGACCCGAGGCGGTGCCCGGGCCGGCGGGCGGACGCGGGCCCGACCCGGTGCCGGGTGCGGGCGGTGCCCCGGCGGGCCGCGGAGGTGCTCCCGCGGCGGCGCCGTTCGTCACCGGCGCGGACGGCGCGGGACGCCCCGGGGCCGACGCGGGCGGCGGGCCGGGTCGCCCGGCAGGCCCCGCGGGCGGAACCGGGCCGCCCGGCCGGCGCGGTCCGGCGGGCGACGGGACCGCGGCGGGGCCCGGGGCGCCGGGGCCCGACGGCGTGCCGGGAGCGCCGGGGCGCGCGGCCGGGGCGCCGGGACGTGCTGTGGGGGCCGGGCCGCCGGAGCGACCCGGGGGCACGGCGAGGGCCTGCGGCCCGGACAACGAGTGCGGCGCCCGAGGAGCCACCGGGGCGGCGCCGCGGGTCGAGCCGGAGCGCGACCCCGTGTCACCGGATCCGGTCCGGGGTGCCGCGGGCGGCGGGGGCACGACGGCGGGGGACGCGAGCGCCGTGGACGGGCCGTTCCCGCCGCGGCCGGAGGCCGCCGACCCGCCTGAGGCCGTCGACCCGCCGGAGGTCGCGGCCCGGGACGGGGATCGGTCCGCGTCCGCCGAGGAGGTCCGGCCCGCGCCGACGGCGGCCGGCTCCGGCCCGGCGTGGCGACCCGAGCCCTGGGCGCGGAACGACGACGAGGAGAAGGCGGACGGGAAGCCGACGGGAGGCGACGGCGGGGCCGGGTCGTCGGCGGGCCGCGGGCGGAAGATCTCGCCGTAGTCGCGGTCGGTGTCGGAACCCTCCGGCTCGCGGTGCGCGGGTCCGGTGCCGCCGTCCGGGGGGCGATCGACGGTGCCGTCGGAGTGGTCACGCCGCGAGGACCGGGCATGTGCACCCACGCCGCTCCACCTCCCGCGTCCACATCCGGCGCTCGTCCGGACTCCAGGTCCCGATTCCATCACGATCCGGTCACTGCACCGCGCCGGTCCGGCCACCTTCGTGACCAGGTGCCATCGCTCGGCGACGAACGGTGACTCGATCAGGTGTCAGTGGGTGCCGCACCGGCCATGCGACCCCGTGAGAGGTCAACGGCCGAAGGGGGACTCGGCTACAGGGGGGATGCGCCATGCTCCGTGACCGGATGGAAACATGCGGCGAGCGGCGTGCCCGGTTCCTGCTCGTGGGTGACACTGTCCCTGCTCGCCCGGAACCTGCCGGTCGGCGACGGATCAGTCGGACCTCACACCGCGACCACACCGTGTCATCGCGATCGACGCCGAGAGGTGGGCCATGAGCGACGAACCGGACGAGGTGTCCGGGGACGCCGATACGCCGGGGGCGCGCGGGGCCGACAGGCCCGACGGGTCCCGGGACCGGTCTGGCCTCCTGGCGGGCGAGGCCGCGGCGATCGCCCGGTTCGGCGAGGGCCGGGCCCTGTTCTCCGCCGACGTCCCCACGCCGCGCCACCCGCACGTCGGCCCGCTGCTCCCGCGCCGGCGGATCGCCTTCCCGCCCGCCGGGACGGCCGCGGCCGGGGGACACCCCGGCCCCGCCCCGTCGACCGAACTGGTCCGGGCCCGCCGTGACCTGCCTGCCCGTCGCGTGGACCCCGCGGTCTCCGCGTGGACCCGCGCGGGAATCGCCGCCCGCCGGGGCGTGGAGGTCGTCGTCGACCTGACGGCGCGCGGGGTCGTCGCCGCCGTCGACGTGGTCGGGGCCGCCGCCCAGGCCGTCGTCACCCTGGTGTTCGGGCCGGAACGGGTGGCGACGCCTCGCGAGCACACCGTGTCGTGATAGCCGCCGACGGGGTGCCCACGTGGGCGGAGCCCACCTACAGCTGGACGCCCCGGGTCAGCGCGCCGTCGACGACGAGGTTCGTGCCGCTGACGAAGGAGGCCGCGGGGCTCGCGAGGAACGTGACGGCCCGCGCGACCTCGTCGGGCCGCGCCATCCGTCCCGTCGGGTTGAGGCCGAGGGCGTGCGCGTACAGATCCGGGTTGTTCGCCTCGATCGACTCCCACACCCCACCGGGGAAGTACACGTTCCCGGGCGAGACGGTGTTGGCCCGGACCCGTCCGGCGAGCTGGTGGGCCAGCCCCTGCGTGTAGTGCACGATCGCGCCCTTGACCGTGCCGTACGGGCCGGCGGCGAAGTCGATCTCCCGGCCGGACACGCTCGAGACGGTGACGATCGCGCCGGCGTCGGACGCCTCCAGCGACGGGAGCGCCGCCTCGACGAGCCGCACCGTGCCGAGCATGTCCGTGCGGAACGACGCCTCCCAGTTCTCCTCCGACGAGGGGATCGCCAGCGCGGACACGTTCGCGACGACGACGTCGATGCCGCCGAGCTGCTCGGCGGACGTCGCCACCCAGGCGCGCAGGGCCTCCCGGTCGGCGACGTCGACGGCCGCGCCGTGCACCGCGCGTCCCGCGTCGGACAGCTCGGCGACCGCGCTCTCGACGCCGTCCGCGGACCGCGCACAGAAGGCGACGGTGACGCCCTCGTCGGCGAGGGCCTCGACGATCGCGCGGCCGATGCCCCGACTGCCGCCGGTGACGAGCGCTCGCCTGCCGGCCAGACCGAGATCCATGGGTTCCTCCGGAGTTAGAGGCGTGCCGCCCGGGCACGGAGGTCCGCGTGCAGACCTCCGTACGGGTCGGCGCGCGGCAGATAGGCCTTGGCCACCTTCGTCAGGGCGCTGTAGTTCGTGTCGACGACGTTGGCCAGTGGTGCGAGCGAGATCTGGGTGAGCAGCTGGTAGGCGTCGAGACGGTCGAGCCCGTGCAGGGCCCCGAGCCAGGAGATCATCTCCTTCTGCCCGATCCGCCAGGCGTCCTCCAGCGGCCGGGACGACCCGATGGTGATGAGCTCGGCGTCGTTCTCCAGCCGCGGCCAGAGCGGGGCGGGCGCGGTCGAGGCCTTCACCAGGTCCACGATCAGGGTGACGTCCATGGCGCCCTCGACGGCGGTGCCGCAGGACTCGCCCTCGCCCTGCCGGTAGTGCCCGTCGCCCACCGAGAAGATCGCGCCCGGCTCGTTCACCGGCAGGTAGCAGGTGACGCCCGCGCGCATCTCGGGCGTGTCCATGTTGCCGCCGAACGCGTCCGGGGTGAGCGAGGACCGGACCTCGCGCGCGGCCGGGGCGACGCCGACGGTGCCGAGCATCGGCGCGATCGGAAGGTCGACCGAGAACGTGCCGTGCTGCGCGACGAAGGCGACGGTGCCGCGGGCCCGGTCGAGCTCGTAGATCCAGGTCACCTCGGGCAGGGCCTCGTCGAGCAGGGCCGTCCGGTCGGTGCCGGTGAGCCCGCCGAAGAACGGCACGAGCGTCGAGGCGCCCCAGTCGCGCGCCGGCGTGAGATCGACGAGGTGGAGCACGAGGGTGTCGCCCGGCTCGGCGCCGCGGACCGCGAACGGGCCGGTCTGCGGGTTGAGGAACCGCGGGTCGAGGCTGGCGCTCGCCAGGTCGGTGACCGCACGGATCCGGCCGCCGAAGGCGTCGTCGCACCACAGCCGCATGACGCTGCCCGGCTCCACCTCGAGCACCGGGGCGGCGCCACCGAACGTCCACGCGTACTGGTCCGGGGTCGGCGAGAACTCGACGACGGCTGGCTCGCTCATGCCTGCGCCTCTCCGGTCGTGCTCCGGTGCTAGTAGCGGTCGGCCCCGGTCAGGCGCCGTTCCAGGTCGTCGGCGGTCGCCGTGACGAGGCGGAACGGTGCCTCGAACTCGGCGAACGTCAGGTCGGACAGGGGTGCGGAGTGCCGGAAGACGGCGGTGCCGTCCACGGCCACCGCCCCTCCCACCACCGCGGCCTCGGCCAGCTCGAGCAGCCGGCGGACGTCGATGTCGTCGAGGCGGGCGACGGGCGATTCGATCTGCATCCAGTCGTGGCCTTCCACCGCCCCGCGGTACCGGACGTAGACCAGCTGGTCGCGTCCCTCGGTGGTCGGCAGCCGGAAGGTGAGGCTGTCCGCGTCCTGCGCCATCACCTCGTAGCGGACCCGCACCCACAGCACGAGGTCGTCCCAGCTGGCCACGCACACTCCTGAAGAATCGGGGTCCTCCGGCGAGGCGAAACGGTAGCAGCGGGGCGGGCGCGTGGGAGGAGATCGCGACCGCCGGTCAGGTGCGGGCGGTCCGGCTAGC
>NZ_DASXJD010000124.1:0-77014 GCF_036497585.1 Actinomycetospora sp.
GGTCCTCGGCGTCGGGCCTGCCGTCGTCCTGGCAGGCCACGGCCACCACGTCCCGGCACCGCCGGCACCCGCGCCCGCCGCGCTCGAACACCCAATGCTGCGCGCCCTCGCCGACGTCGCCCGTCGTCGACTGCTCCGGGCGCCAGGCGTTGCGCAGCAGCAGCTTGCGCGACCAGGCGACGGCTTCGCGGACCTGGGCGTCGGACAGATCGCCCACGCGGATCCAGGGCGACACCCGGAGCAGGAAGCAGATCTTGGCCTTGTAGAGGTTGCCGACCCCGCAGGCCACCCGCTGATCGAGCAGCGCCGCGCCGAGCTCGCGGTCGGGGTCGGCCCGCAGCCGCCGCGCCACCTCCGCCGCGCAGCCGTCGGGATCGTCGTCCCACGCCGGGCCGAGCAGGTCCGGCCCGAGGTGGCCGACCCACCGGTCCTCGTCGGTGGTCGGCAGCAGGTCGAGGTCGTGCAGGCGGAACCCGACGGCGACCCGCTCGGGCACCTCGAGGATCGCCCGGATGTCGTGCTCCCGCCCCCGCCAGGGCCGCCCCGGGCGGTACAGGTGCCACGACCCGTCCATGCGGAAGTGGCTGTGCAGGCTCGTGCCGTCGTCGAAGCGGGTGAACAGGTGCTTGCCGACCGAGGCCACCCCGAGCACCGTGCGCCCGGCGAGGTCGTGCTCGATCAGCCGGGGGTGCCGCAGCTCGCCCCGGGACAGCGTCTTCCCGGCCAGCGCGTCGTCGAGGCGCCGGCCGGCGAGGAACACGGTGTCACCCTCGGGCACCCCCCGATGATGCCCCGCGCCGGGGGCCGGGAACCCGGCCGCGGCTCAGCGGGCCAGCACGAGGTCGCGGGGAGAGGACCGCTGCGCCGGCGAGACGTGCTGCGCGGTCGGCCGCCCGCCCGGGCCGCTGGCGATGACGATGACGAGGACCGTGCCGGGGTCGTCGACGGGCGCGCAGAAGGTCCCGTCGGGGTGCACCGGGACCACGGCGAGCTGACGCCCGTGCACGTCGACGAGCGTCACGCGGGCCTCGGGGGCGGGGTCGCCGTGCGCCAGCCGCACCCGGCCGTGGACGGCGGGGCGGGGCTCGTCGTCGGCCGACTCCTCGACGGTGACGCCGGTGTCCACCACCGTCTCGTCGACCGAGCGCGAGCGGGGGAGCACCGGGATCGCGGCGGTCGCGAGCAGGGCCACCACCCCCGCCCCGGCGGCGATGAGCAGCGTCGTGCGCAGCCCGGGCAGCGAGGGCAGCACGGCGTCGCCCACGCGGATCGTCATCGCGGAGAGCACGACGGCGGCCAGGGCGGACGCCGTCGAGGTGCCCACCGAGCGCATCAGCGTGTTGAGGCCGTTGGCCGACGCGGTCCGGTCGGTGGGGACCGCCCGCATGATGAGGTCGGGCAGCGACCCGTAGGCGAGCGCGACCCCGGCCCCCACCAGGGAGATCACGAGCGCCACCTGCCAGGCCTGCGCGAGCAGCAGCGTCCCCAGGACGTACGCCACGACGATGACCACCAGGCCGACCTGAAGCGAGGTCCGCGGGCCGAAGCGCGCGGAGACCCGCGCCGTCACCGGCGACATCAGCATCATGACGATGCCCATGGGGGAGAGCACGAGGCCCGCGACCAGCAGCGACAGCCCCAGGCCGTAGCCCGACGACGTCGGGGCCTGCAGGAGCTGCGGGAACGTCACCATGCCGGTGAACATCGCGATCCCCACCGGGACCGACACCAGGTTGGGCACCAGGACCGCACGGCGGGCGGAGACCCGCAGGTCGACGACGGGGTCGGTCGTGCGCAGCTCCCAGAGGCCCCACGCGAGGAGGACGATGACGGCGCCCGCGACGCACCCGAGCGTGGTCGCGCTGCCCCAGCCCCACTGCGCGCCCTTGGAGATCGCGAGCAGGCCCAGGACGAGCCCCACGGTGAGCCCGACCGCGCCGACGGCGTCGAACCGCCCGCCCGAGCGCTGCGCCGACTCCGGGATGACGGCGAGGATGAGGACGACGCCGGCCACGCCGAGCGCGCCCGCGACCCAGAACAGCGCGTGCCAGTCCGCAACCTCCACGACCAGCGCGGACAGCGGCAGACCGAGCCCGCCGCCGATGCCCAGGGTGGCGCTCATCAGCGCGATGCCGGAGCCGAGGCGCTCCGGAGGCAGCGCGTCGCGCATGAGGCTGATCCCGAGCGGGACGGCGCTGACGGCCACGCCCTGCAGCGAGCGCCCGACGATGACCGGCACCAACGACGACGTCAGCGCGCAGATCACGGCGCCCGCGACGAGCAGACCGAGCGTGGCCAGCAGCACCGTCCGCTTCCCGACCATGTCGCCGAGCCGGCCGGCGATCGGGGTCGCGACCGCGCCGCCGAGCAGGGTCGCGGTGATCACCCACGAGGCGTCGGCGGTCGTCGTGTGCAGCAGCGCGGGGAGCTCGGGGACCACCGGCACGACGAGCGTCATGCACAGCGACGCGATGAGGCCGACCGAGGAGAGCACCGCGACGACGAGCCCCGGCCTGCCGGGGCTCGCGTGGTCTCTCGTCGTCACCGGGCCTCCGTGCTGTCCGTTTCGTGCGCTCAACAACTCCGACGTCACCGTAGGACGACGGTTCACCACGAGAACGAGAACGTCCTCCTGCTCACGGTATTTCCGTCACGCCGTGACGACCGGGTGCTGAGCTGGTGACGTGACGCGCCTCCGGAGCCCGCCGACGACGTCGTCCGCGGTCTGCCGTGGGTTAGCGGGTGGCGAGGATGACGGCTATCAGGCCGACGACGTTCGTGCCCAGGTGGATGCCGACCGAGGCGAAGATGCTGCCCGTCCGGCGGCGCACCACGGACATGATCACGCCGCCGGTGGCCGTCACCACCAGGACCACCAGCACGCCCAGCACCGGGATGCCCCCGGCCGGCGCGGCCACCGCGCCGGCCAGGTGCCACACCGCGAACGCCGAGGCCACGGCGACCACGGCGCCGCGCCCGGCCCACCACCGGCCGGCCCAGGCGCGCTCGGTCAGCCCGTGCAGCACGCCCCGGAAGGCGAGCTCCTCGCAGAGCACCGTCCCGACCGGGATGAGCAGCAGCGCCCGCAGCACCACCGCCGAGGTCGGGCTCGCCTCCACGCCCGGGTTCTCCAGCAGCGGCCGCGTCGCGGGCAGGAGGAACGCCACCGCGTAGCCCAGCGCCACGATCCCGACCGCCGCGCCGCCCCACCGCAGCCCCGACAGCCACGTCGTCGGGCACAGGCCCAGGTCGCGCCAGGAGAGCCCGCCGGCGCGGGCGGCGAGGACGAGCACGAGCACGCCGACGACGTTGGCGATCATCCGCACGATCGGGTCCGCGGGGAGGGCCGGGACCAGCAGGTTGTTCCACGCGACGAGGCCGGCGGCGACGACCACGGCCACGGCCGACAGCACGACGACGGCGGGCACCCGGCGTGGCCGCGTCGCGGCGGACGGGGACGCCGTCGGGGCGGCCACGGCGGGCGCCGGGGCGGTGGGAGCGGTCATGTCACCTATGGGGTCGACGACGGCCCTGACCCTCCACGGTGCCAGGGCCGCCCGTGAGCGACCCGTGAGGGTCCGCGGGAGGTGTCACCGGGGTCATACCCGCCCTCGCGCCCGGGTGACACGTCTCACCCGTCGGGGCCGAGGACCTGCCGGGCCCGCTCGGTGTCGGCGGGGGTCCATCCCGGGGGCGCGCCGACGGCGGCCCAGCCGTCGAGGACCTCGGCCTGGTAGACGTGCCCGTGCCCGGGCGGCACCCCCACGGAGTTCATCAGGTCGATCGAGACCTGCCAGAACGTGACGACGGGGTACCAGCTCATGGCGCCCAGGACGTCGCGGCCCCGCGGTTCGACGAGCCAGTCGGGGCGGCTCCAGATGAGGTCGGGGGACCACCACACGACCGGGTCCGAGGGGTGCTGCAGGTAGAGCACGTGCGGGGCGATCCACGGCGTGGGCGGGGTCTGCGACACCGTGCGCGTGCCCTGGCCGCCGGTGAAGCGGACGACGAGCCCGTCGGAGTAGGTGGGGCGCACCTCCGTCGTGCCGGGGTCGCGGCGGTCCACGATCTGCGACCAGAGGCGGTTGGTGTTGGGGGGACCGACCCACAGCACCCCGTCGGTGTTGGCGCGCACGTCCGCGAGCGAGGTGAACGCGGCCTCCGAGCCCTGCGAGCCCAGGCTCTCGCCGAAGACGATCTCCCTGGGCCGCGGCCGCCCCAGGGGGATCGCCTGGATCCGGGCGTGCACGGCGTCGATGAGCAGCCGTCCGGCCTCGTCGGCCCGCGCGCCGTCGAACAGGAAGGACAGCCAGCTGGGCAGGTAGGAGTACTGCGTGGCGACGATCGCGCTGTTCCCGCCGTAGATCGCCTCCAGGGAGTCCGAGACGGGCGCGTCGACCCATCCGGTGCCCGTCGTCGTCACCACCGCGATCACCGGCCGCGAGAACGCGCCGGCGCGGTCGAGCTCGGCGACGGCGAGGTCGGCGCGGGCCAGGGCGTCGGGCGCGGACTCGAGCCCGACGTAGGCGCGGATCGGGTCCACGGCGGCCTTCCCGGAGGCGGCCGCGAGGTCCGCGGCGTCGCGGCCGCCGGAGACGAAGTGGCGGCCCTCCTTGCCGAGCGTGCCCCACGGCGCGAGCGAGGTCGGCGAGCCGGACCGGGTCGGGGACCGGGGCTGCGCCGAGTCCGGGTAGTTCTCGTCGTTCACCCCGCTGAACGCCTGGTCGACGATCGCGAGGGTGCCGCCCAGCACGACCTTGTTCGCCACCGCCGCGATGACGACCGCGAGCACGACGACCGCGACCGCGGCGGCGATGCGCCGCGGCAGGTGGGCGAACCGGCGCAGTCCCCGCACGAGCACGTGGTCGGCGTGCCGGACCAGGCGCACGAGCGCAACGGGGACGGCGGCGACCAGGACCGCCGTCGGAGCGGCGCGGAGGTAGCCGAGATAGCCCGGCTGCTCGAGGCCCATGAGCGAGGCGAGCTGGCGCTGCCAGTGGGCGCCGGCGACGAGCATCACGAGCACGACCACGGCCGCCGCCACCACCAGGATCGACCACGCCGCCTGCCGGACCCCGCGCGGCACCCAGAGCCGGCCGCGGGCGACGAGCCGCAGGCCGCGGTGGGTGCGCCGCAGCAGGAACCAGACGAAGGTGCCGACCGCGTAGCCCACGGCCGCGGAGAGACCGCTGGCGAGGCCCTGGACCAGCCAGGTCCGGGGGATGAGCGAGGGGGTCATCGCCAGCGAACCGGTGGCGACCGCGAGCGCGAGACCCAGCGCGTCCACCCGCAGCCAGCGCAGCCCGCGGCGGTCGAGCGGACCCGGCCCGCGGTGGACGACGTCCGCGGCGGGCGGCCGGGGGAGGGGGCCGTGGACGAGACCCCCGGTCGGTGTCGGGTCCTCGAGGGTCGTGGCGCGCCCGCCGCCGACGTCCGGCGCGGTCGAGGAGTCGTCGCGCTCGACCCCGGTCTCCGACACGTCCCCCATCGTGGACCACGTCCGTTCGGCGTAGTGACGCGGACGCTGCGCCGTCGACCACACGGGTGTCCGCCTGTGTCACGGCGGAAGCCGGCGCCGCGTGTTGCGCTCTGTCCAACATCCTTCGCATTGCGCAACAACGGCGCACTGATTCCGGGATGGTGTCGGAAATCGTGGGCCGGGGGTGACCTTGACGGGGTGTCCGGTGGCTACACTTTTCGCCATGTCGAGGGCCGACGGCGAGCGTGGAGACCGCTCCTCGGTCCAGTCCGTCGACCGGGCCGTGACGATCCTGGAGATCCTCGCCGCCCGGGGCGAGGCCGGGATCACCGAGATCGCCGAGGAGCTCGGCGTCCACAAGTCGACGGCCTCCCGGCTGGTCTCGGCCCTGCAGCGGCGCGGGCTGCTCGAGCAGCTCGGCGACCGCGGGAAGTACGCCCTGAGCTTCGGCATCGTCCGTCTCGCCGCGGCGACCACCGGCCGGATGGACCTCGCGCGTCTCGGGCAGCCGACCTGCCAGGCCCTCGCGGAGATCATCGGCGAGACGGTGAACCTCGCCGTCTCCGACGGCGAGGCGGCGATCAACGTCGCGCAGGAGTTCGGCAACTCCTCGGTGAGCTCGCAGAACTGGGTCGGGCGCCGGACCCCGCTGCACGCCACCTCCGCCGGGAAGGTCCTCCTCGCGCACATGGACGAGGGGGAGCGGCGGACGCTGCTGCGGCGGCGGCTGCCCCGGTACACCGAGGCCACGATCACCGAGGCCGCGGCCCTGCGAGCCGAGCTCGCCCGGGTGGTCGACGAGGGTTACGCCCGCTCGTTCGACGAGCTCGAGGTGGGCATGCACGCGGTGGCGGTGCCGGTGTGGGCGCACGACGGCAACGTCGTGGCCGCGCTGTCCGCGTCCGGACCGTCGTACCGCCTCCCGCGCCGCCGGGCCCGGTCCGTCGTCGCGGACATGCGCGAGGCCGCGCGCGAGCTCTCGGCGAAGCTCGGCTGGGTGGAGCCGAGCGGCAGCGGCTCGCTGCGCTGATCGACGCAACTCCCGGACGGCCGGACCACGTCACGGCATCATCCGCGGCTGTCCGGCCGGGCGATCGGGCCCCGCGCGGCCTCCCCCGGCTCTTGACAGCGCTCCTCCCCGGATTCCACCGTGTTGCGAGACGCAGAACCCGTTGCGCCTTGAGCAACACGCAGGCGGTGACTCGTCCGAGCGGAGACACCCCATGGGACCTCGCGTCGTCATCGTCGGGGCCGGCATCGTCGGGAATCCTGCCGTTCGGACCAACGCCCCGTGTGGACGGACTCAGTTGTCCACAGGCGCGGGCCCTCGTGGTTGTCCCGGCGTCGTGTCGCCGCGAGCGTGGGCGCCATGCGCGAGATGATCAGGGTCCGCGAGGCGGGCCGGGAGCTGCGGGTGCAGGTGCTCGACGGGCGGGCCTACGTGGCGATCGTCGCGACCGACGCCCCGGAGGACGAGGACGTGGGGACCCGGGCGGTGTCGTTGCCCGCGCGCCGGCTGCACGCCCTGCTGCGCGCCGCCTGGGCGGACGACCAGTACGGCGCGCTGGGCCCGCTCGACCCGCCCTGGCGGACGGCCGACGAGCCCCCGGACGGCCCGGAGCCGGACGAGGACCCGTACCGCGAGGAGCGGGTGAGGTTCGGCTGGCGCGACGACTGGTCCGACGAGTTCGGCGACGGCCTCGACGGGGACGGTGACCTCGTGCCGTTCCCGCGGCGGGGGTCGTGGAGCCCGCCGCCGTGGGATCCGCCGTCGTGGCGGCCGCGGGCGCGCGCGCCGCGCTCCGGTCTGCCGTGGCCGGCCGAGGACGACGGCGCGCTGCGCGAGGCGTGGCTCGCCGCGGCCGCGGACGCCGACCGCGCGGCCCTCATGACCGAGCTCGCGCAGCGCTTCGGGCGGACCACCGGCGGTGTCCTCCAGCGGCTGCACCGGGTGGGGTGCGACCCGGCGGTGCCCGGCGCGGCGCGGTTCGCCGCCCCGGTGCTCACCGGGCCCGCCGTGCCGTGAGCCAGGATGCGTGGCCATGAGCGCGCAGGACACCCCGCCGGCCGTCGAGCTGCACGTCCACGTCGAGGGCACCCTCGAGCCGGAGCTGATCGGGGAGCTGGCCGACCGCGGCGGCGTCGCGCTGCCCTCCGCGGACCTGGACGACCTGCGCGCCCGCTACGCGTTCACCGACCTCGGCCACTTCCTCGACCTCTACTACGCGAACATGGCCGTGCTGCGCACCGCGGAGGACTTCGCGGCGATGACGCGGGCCTACCTCGAGCGGGCGGCCGAGGGCGGGGTCCGGCACGTCGAGCTGTTCGTCGACCCGCAGGCCCACCTCGCACGGGGCGTGCCGCTCGAGGCGGTGCTCGAGGGCGTCGCGGGAGCCCTCGCGGCCGCCCCCGTCGGCATGACGACGGGGCTCATCCCGTGCTTCCTGCGCGACCGCCCGGTCGCCGAGGCCCTCGAGGTGCTCGACGCGCTCGTCCGCTCCGACGTCGCGTTCCTGGGCGTGGGCCTGGACTCCGCGGAGGTCGGGCACCCGCCCTCGGACTTCGCCGAGGTGTACGCCCGGGCCCGCGCGGAGGGGCTCCGGCTGGTCGCGCACGCCGGGGAGGAGGGACCAGCCGCCTACGTCACCGAGGCCCTCGACGTGCTCGGCGTCGAGCGGATCGACCACGGCATCCGCAGCCTCGACGACCCGGCGCTCGTGCGCCGCCTCGCCGAGGCGGCGGTTCCACTCACGGTCTGCCCGCTGTCCAACGTGCGGCTGCGCGCGGTCGACACGCTCGCCGACCACCCGCTCGCCCGCATGCTCGACGCCGGGCTCGCGGTGAGCGTGCACTCCGACGACCCGGCCTACTTCGGCGGCTACGTCGACGACAACCACCGCGCCGTCGCCGAGGCGCTGGAGCTCTCCCCGGACCAGGTCCGCACCCTCGCGGAGAACGCCGTCGAGGCCGCCTTCGTCGACGACGCCCGCCGGGCCGAGCTGCGTGCCGAGGTGGCCGCGTGGGCCGCCGGCCGGGACGGGGCGCGGCCCTCGTCCTGACCGGGGCGCGGGCTCAGCCCTGGGCGTGGGCCCAGAGCAGGAACGCGGCGGCGTCGTCGAGGTCGCGGAAGCCGGCCCCGAGGGCGTCGACCAGCAGGTCGTTCGACCGGCAGGCGACCCGCCCGATGGTGTGCCGGGTGCGGTCCACCGCCGGGATCTCGACGCCGAGCACGGAGCGGGCGATGTCCCGCTTGCCCTCGCCGCCCGAGCCGCTGTCCACGGTGAGCAGCGGCAGGAACCGTTCGGGCCGGGCGACCGTCAGGATGTGCATGAGGAGCGGCTCCCGGACCCCGCCCATCCCGTAGGGCGAGCGCTGCTCGGCCAGCGCGGTGAACCGGTCCTCGAGCGGCGGGTCGTCGGTGGACCCCTCGTCCTCGCCGCTCTCGCCGCTCTCGCCGCTCTCGCCGCGGAGCAGGTACTCGACGGCGCCGCGGAACCGCTCGGAGGCGTCGCGGTCGCCGAGGCGTCGCCACTCACGGGCGAAGGAGGTGGTGTTGCCGGAGAGGGCGAGGACGTCGCTGGAGACGAAGTCCTTGAGCTGTCCCGGCTCGGTGTGCGGCAGGCCGGCCTGGCTGAACATCAGCTCGTGGAGCCGGCGGAAGTCGGCCGCGTAGGGGTCGGGGCGGGGGCGCTGCCGCGGCCAGGCCGCCTTGAGGGCCGCGAGGCGCTGCAGGTGCTCGGCGGGGACGTCGTCGAGGGTCGGGAAGCGCACGACGACCGGCGGCGCGGCCGGGGTGGCCGCCCGCAGAGCTCCGTCCGACGACCCGCCGCCGGCCACCCGGGTGCCCGTCGACCGGGTCCCGGTCGAGCGCGGCGACCTCGTCGGGGTGGAGCGCGCCGGCTTCGCGGCGACCGCCCGCGGCGAGACGGGCTTGGCGCCGAGCAGCCAGTGGTGCCCGCACGCCGTGCACTTCATCTCGTTGCGACCGTCGTCCGCCATCCCGACGTACTCCGCGGCGGCCTCCTCGCAGCTCGGACACGCCAGCGCCATCGCTCTCCTCCCGTCGCCCGGCTCCCCGCACTCAGGCGCGCAACCGCAGGCCCTTCGGGCTGTTGCGGAAGCCGGCCTCGGCCAGTGCCTCCGCGAGCACCCCGTCGAGCGCTCCCGACCCGTCGGTCCGCTCCACCGAGAGCCCACCCAACCAGCCCTCGCGCACCGCCGCCGACAGAGCCCCCGCGGCCGCGGTGAGCGTCTCCTGGTCGTCGGTGAAGGACAGCAGCGAGCGACCGCCGCGCTCCACGTAGATCGTGGGCTCACCGTCGGTCAGCACCACCAGCGCGCCCGCCTTGCGACCGGGACGGTGACCGGTGGTGCCGTCCTGCGCGGCCCGGGTCGCCGGCCAGTCGAGCGCCGCCCCCCACGGCTGGGCCGGGTCCGTCGCAGCCAGCACCAGCGACGCCTGTCCGCGGGCGGACCCGTCGTCGTCGCGGGAGGTCGCCCGCAGCCGGTCGATCGCGCCGGGCACCGCGAACTGCGCCGCGCCGAGCCCCTCCACGACGTAGCCGCGACGGCACCGTCCGGACTCCTCCATCGCCCGCAGCACCGGGTAGATCCCCGAGAACCCGCCGGTGACCCGCTCGGTCTCGAGGGCCCCGCGGGTGAGCACCCCGTGGCGCTCGAGGAACGACTCCGTCCGGGCCTGCGCCCGCCGTGTGGGGTCGCTCTCCCGCGGCGGCACCCGGGACCACCGTCCGGCGGCCGTCGGAGGACCGGTGCGCGAGGGCATCTGCGGGCGCCCGACCCGCGCGTACCGCCCCCGCGACGGTGGGCGCCGTCGTTGGTGGGCCGCCTTGGAGCGGCCCCCGCCGCCCGAGACCAGCGCCCGCAGCGGGGCGAGGGTGTCGTTGGTGGCGTGCCCGGCCCACACCAGGTCCCACAGCGCCTCGACGGTGGTCGGGTCGTCGGGCGGCGACTCCCCGGCGTCGCGGAGGAGTGTGTACGCGCGGTCGGCGAGCTGGCGGAAGAAGAGCGCCCCGCCGCCCTCGACGGGGCCGAGCGCCTCCAGCAGCGCCCGGTGGATCGGCAGCCCGGCCAACGTGTCGTCAGGGTCGGGCAGCATCAGCTCGGCGACGTCGGACGGCGCGACGGCGAGCCACCCGTCGCCCCCGGAGAGCGTGCCGCACCCGGTCCAGGTCACCTCGCCCGCGCTGGTCAGCTCGTCGAGCAGCGCCGGTTGGTAGCCCGGCAGCCGGGTGGGCAGCACCAGCGACTCCCACGCGCTGGCCGGGACCGGGGCGCCGGCGAGCTGCTCGACGACGCCGAGGACGTCGTCGGGACCCGGCGCCCGTCGGCGGCGGCCGCCGATGCCGTGCCAGGAGGGGAGGAAGCGTCCCAGCGCCGCCGGCTCGACCGGTTCGACCTCCGCGCGCAGCCGTGCCAGCGAGCCCCGCCGGATGCGGCGCAGCACCTCGGCGTCGCAGTAGTCGACGCCGCCGGCCGCGGCCGGGTCGTCGTCGCGCAGGCCCGGTAGCGGGGGCGCGTCGGACGGCCGCAGCTCGCCCCGGGCGAGGCGCCCCGCCCCGGTCATGCGCTCCAGCACCGCCGTCACCACCGCGACGCCCAGCCCGAAGCGCCGCGCCGCGGCCGCCGCCGGGAACGGCCCCCGGGTGCGGGCGTAGCGGGCGAGCAGGTCGCCCAGGGGGTCGGCGACGGGCTCGGTGAACGCCTCCGGCACCCCCACCGGCAGGCCCGCGCCCAGGGCGTCGCGCAGCCGGCCGGCGTCCTCGATCGCGACCCACCGCGCTTCACCGGCGATCTTGACGCGGATCGCCCGGCGGGCCGACTCGAGCTCCGTGAGCCACTCCTCGCGCACCCCGCGCGCCGCGGCCTCGGCGGTGGTCAGGTCGCCGACGAAGCGCAGCAGGTCCGCGGTGCCCTCGGCGTCACGGACGTGGCGCTCCGGGTCGGTGCGCTGCAGCCCGGCCTCGATCTCGCCGACCACCGCCGGATCGAGCAGCTCGCGGATCGCTTCCGAGCCGAGCAGTTCGGCGAGCAGCGTCGAGTCCAGTGACAGGGCCGCGGCCCGGCGCTCGGCCAGCGGGGCGTCCATCTCGTAGAGGAACATCCCGACGTAGCCGAACATCAGCGTGCGTGCGAACGGCGACGCCGACGGCGTGGCGACGTCCACCACGTGCACCGCGCGCGACCGCACGTCGCGCATCAGCTCGACGAGGCCCGGCACGTCGTAGACGTCCTGCAGGCACTCCCGGTAGGTCTCGAGCACCACCGGGAACTGCTCGTACTTCGACGCCACCGAGAGCAGCTGCGAGGCCCGCTGGCGCTGCTGCCACAGCGGGGTCCGCCGGGTCGGGTCGCGGCGCGGCAGCAGCAGCGAGCGGGCCGCGCACTCCCGGAAGCGGGCGGCGAACACCGCCGACCCGCTCACCTCCGCCGTGACCATCTGCTCGACCTCGTCGGGGTCCAGCAGGACGTCCTCCGCGCCCGGCAGGATCTCCGCACCGGCCTCGTCGAGGGTGTCGGGCAGCCGCAGCACGATCCCGTCGTCGGCCGAGGCGGCGGAGACCTCCAGGCCGCGCTGCTCGCGGAACCGCGCGGCGATGGCCAGCGCCCAGGGCGCGTTCACCTGCGCGCCGAAGGGGGAGTGCACCACGATCCGCCAGTCGCCCAGCTCGTCGCGGAAGCGCTCTACGACGATCGTCCGGTCGCTCGGGACGTGACGCGTCGCCTCGCGCTGCTCACCGAGGTAGCCGACGAGGTTGTCGACGGCCCACGCGTCCAGCCCGGCCGCCTCCGCGCGGGCGCGGGCCTCCGCCTCGTCGGCACCGGCGACCTCCCGGACGAACGCCCCGAGCGCGCGGCCCAGCTCCAGCGGGCGACCGGGGGCGTCGCCCTTCCAGAACGGCATCCGGGCGGGGACGCCGGGCGCGGGCTCGGCGATCACCCGGTCCCGGGTGATGTCGAGGACCCGCCAGGACGTCGAGCCCAGCAGGAACGTATCGCCCGCGCGGGACTCGTAGACCATCTCCTCGTCGAGCTCGCCGACCCGTGAGCCACCGGTCCCGTTCTCCCCGGAGCCCGGCGTCACCACCGTGTACAGGCCGCGGTCGGGGATCGTGCCGCCGGAGGTGACGGCGAGGCGCTGGGCGCCGGGTCGCCCGGCGAGCTCGTCGGTGACGCGGTCCCAGGTGATGCGCGGCCGGAGCTCCCCGAAGTCCTCGCTGGGGTAGCGCCCCGCGAGCATGTCGAGCACCGAGGTCATCGCCGAGTCCGGCAGACCGGAGAACGGGGCGGCGCGGCGGACCAGCGCGGTGAGATCGGTCAGCGACCAGTTCTCCATCGCCGTCATCGCCACCACGTGCTGGGCGAGCACGTCGAGCGGGTTGCGCGGGTAGCGCATCGCCTCGATCCGGCCCCCGGCCATGCGCTCGGCGACGACCGCGCACGACACCAGGTCCCCCCGGTACTTCGGGAAGACCACGCCCTCGGAGACCGCGCCCACCTGGTGGCCCGCGCGCCCGACCCGCTGCAGCCCGCTGGCCACCGAGGGGGGCGCCTCGACCTGGACCACGAGGTCGACCGCGCCCATGTCGATGCCCAGCTCGAGGCTGGAGGTGGCCACCACGCACGGCAGCTGCCCGGACTTCAGCGCCTCCTCGACCAGGGTGCGCTGGGTGCGGCTCATCGACCCGTGGTGGGCGCGGGCCACGATCACCTCGGCGGGCTCGGCCACCCCGGACTGGCCGACCGCCTCGGCGGGGAAGGGCCCCACCCGCCCGACCACCGGGGCGAGCTCGTCGGCCTCGTCGTCCCGGCCGTCCGCGTCCTCGTCGGGCTCGTCGAGGTCGACCGGCTCCCGCTCGGCGGCCTGCAGGGCCGCGCGCTCGGTGGCGAGCTCGTTGATCCGCGCGGTGAGGCGCTCGGCGAGGCGCCGGGAGTTGGCGAACACGATGGTCGAGCGGTGGGACTCGACGAGGTCGAGCACCTTCTCCTGCACCGCCGGCCAGATCGAGGCCCGTTGCGCCGCCCCGGCCGCCGAGCCCTCCACCTCCTCCTCGACGCCCGGCCCGCTCTGGTTGTCCCCCGAGTCGAGCGCGCTCATGTCCTCGACGGGCACCACCACGCTGACCTGCACGGTCTTCGCCGTCTCCGGCTGCACCACCCGCACCGGACGCCCGCCGGCGAGGAACGTCGAGACCTCGTCGACGGGACGGACCGTCGCCGAGAGACCGATGCGCTGGGCCGGGGCGTCGAGCAGCGCGTCGAGGCGCTCGAGGGAGAGCGCGAGGTGGGCGCCGCGCTTGGAGGCGAGCACGGCGTGCACCTCGTCGACGATCACGGTGTCCACCCCGCGCAGCGACTCACGTGCGGCCGAGGTGAGCAGCAGGAACAGCGACTCCGGGGTGGTGACGAGCACGTCGGGAGGGGTGCGCGCGAAGCTGCGGCGTTCGTCGGCCGGGGTGTCGCCGGTCCGCGAGGCCACCTGGATGTCCGGCTCGGGCAGCCCGAGGCGGTGGCTGGCCTGCCGCAGCCCGGCCAGGGGCGAGCGCAGGTTGCGCTGGACGTCGACCGTCAGCGCCTTCATGGGGGAGACGTAGAGGACCCGGCACCGGCGCTGCGGCTCCTCGGGCACGGGCGCGGCCGCCAGCCGGTCGAGCGCCCAGAGGAACGCGGCGAGCGTCTTACCCGAGCCGGTGGGGGCGACGACGAGGGCGTGCTCGCCGTCGGCGACCGCGTCCCACGCCCCGGCCTGCGCGGCCGTCGGCTCGCCGAACGCGCCGGAGAACCAGTCACGCGTGGCGGGGGAGAAGCGGTCGAGAACGGTCACACCACCCATGGTGCCCCGGGGGTCCGACAGCGACGCGCTCAGCGCCTGCGGTGGGAGAGCCACCACCGCAGCAGCAGGACGAGGAAGGAGACCAGGGCGACGACCCCGACGACGTCCCACAGCCAGGCCGGACCCGTGGAGTGCAGGTCGATCTGCGCGACCACGAGCAGGAGGGGGTCCACCTCCGCCACGCTACCGAGCCGCGGCCGTCCCGGCTCCACCCCGCGACGACGCCGTCCCTACCCTCGGACGGGTGCGTCTGACCCACTTCCGGCAGCTGATGGCGGACGAGTTCGGCGCGGTCCGCGCCGGGTCGATCAGTCGCGACCACGTGTTCTCCGCGCTCGAGGGCCGGACCGTCGAGCAGGCGCTCGAGGAGGGCGAGGAGCCGCGCGTGGTCTGGCGGGCGGTCTGCGCCGAGTTCGAGGTCCCCGCCGAGCGCCGGTGACCGCACCGCCCGTCGATCCCCGGCGTGTCCCCCTGGGGCATCGAACATCTGTTCGTCTAGTCTGAACGTCCGACGCGGTCGTCCACAGCGGCACCGACCGCCCGGCCAGTCCACAGCCGAACACCCGCCGGCACCACGGTGTCGGACCCCCGGCCTAGCGTCCGCACCGAACCCGGACCGAGTGCCGGACCCACCACCCGTCCCGAGGGGGAACCCCGAATGCCTCAGGCCCCGGACCGCGACAAGGCGCTGGAGCTCGCGCTCGCGCAGATCGACAAGCAGTTCGGCAAGGGCTCGGTCATGCGGCTGGGCGACGAGGGCCGTGCGCCGGTCAGCGTCATCCCCACCGGTTCGATCGCCCTGGACGTCGCCCTCGGCGTGGGCGGCCTGCCCCGCGGCCGTGTCGTGGAGATCTACGGCCCGGAGTCCTCGGGGAAGACGACCGTGACGCTGCACGCGGTGGCCAACGCGCAGGCCCAGGGCGGGGTCGCGGCGTTCATCGACGCCGAGCACGCGCTGGACCCGGAGTACGCCAAGGCGCTCGGGGTCGACACCGACGCGCTGCTGGTCGCGCAGCCGGACACCGGCGAGCAGGCGCTCGAGATCATGGACATGCTGATCCGCTCGAACGCCCTCGACGTCATCGTGGTCGACTCGGTGGCCGCGCTCGTGCCGCGCGCCGAGATCGAGGGCGACATGGGTGACAGCCACGTCGGCCTGCAGGCCCGACTCATGAGCCAGGCGCTGCGCAAGATCACCGGTGCCCTCAACCACTCGGGCACCACGGCGATCTTCATCAACCAGCTGCGCGAGAAGGTCGGCGTGATGTTCGGGTCCCCGGAGACGACGACCGGTGGGCGCGCGCTGAAGTTCTACTCCTCGGTGCGCCTGGACATCCGCCGGATCGAGACGCTCAAGGACGGCACCGACGCGGTCGGCAACCGCACCCGCGTCAAGGTCGTGAAGAACAAGGTCGCGCCGCCGTTCAAGCAGGCGGAGTTCGACATGCTCTACGGGTTGGGCATCTCCCGGGAGGGCTCGCTGATCGACGTGGGCGTCGAGCAGGGCATCGTCCGCAAGTCCGGTGCCTGGTACACCTACGACGGCGACCAGCTCGGTCAGGGCAAGGAGAACGCCCGGAAGTTCCTCAAGGAGAACCCGGACGTCGCCGGCGAGATCGAGAAGCGGATCAAGGAGAAGCTCGGGGTCGGGCCGAAGCTCGACGCCGACGAGACGACGCCGGCCCCGGTCGACTTCTGACGCGGTGGGGCAGCTCGGAGGTGGCGGGTTCGGGCGGCGTCCGCGCAAGCGGGCCCCCGAACCCCCGGATGCCGGCGGCCACACCGCCGAGGGCCGACCTCGGGACCAGGAGGCGGACCCGCCCGCCGAGCCCCAGTCACGAGATCAACAGTCGGCGGCGCGCACGGTCTGCCTGGACCTCCTGACCACGCGGGCACGCACGCGCGCCGAACTGGCGGCCGAGCTCGAGCGCCGCGGGTTCGACGCCGACGTGGCGGCCGTGGTGCTCGATCGCCTGGTCGAGGTCCGGTTGCTCGACGACGCCGCGTTCGCCGAGCAGTGGGTGGACTCGCGCCACCGCCGTCGCGGCCTCGGCCGCCGGGCCCTCTCGCAGGAACTGCGTCGCAAGGGCGTCGACACCGAGACCGCCGACGAGGCGATCGCCGGGCTCGACCCCGAGACCGAGCGGGAGAAGGCCCGCGAGCTCGTCCGGCGTCGGCTGCCCTCCCTGGACCGCGTGGAGCCGCCGGCTGCGGCTCGCCGTCTCGTCGGGATGCTCGCCCGGAAAGGCTACGGCGCTGGGCTGGCCTACGAGGTCGTACGCACCGAGATGGCCGCACGGGGAGCCGAGCTCGAGGAGTCCGATCTGGACCTCGAGGACGCCGACCCGGTCTCCGGACCCCTCGCCTGACCTGCACGGACGGCGTTGATTCCCGCTCGTGACGGGGATCACGACGGCCAGGTCCTGTGACCCGGACGACAGCCCCCGCGCGACCGTCGTAGTGTGCCTCGCACCACGCGGCTCGCCGCCGCGCGGGTCAGCCGTGCGCGGTCACCACCACGACCGTGTCGAGCCGCGGCCCCGACCCCGCGAGCGCCGGCCGGCTCCGTCGACGAGGACAGGTGCAGTGACCACCACAGAACGCGACCACGGCGCCAGCCCCCCCATCGCAGCGGGGCGCGCCGACATCCGAGCGCGCACGCTCCGCCAGGACCGCTGGTGGCTGCCGCCGCTCGCGAACGCGCTCGGCCTGGCGACGTTCGTCATCTACGCGACGATCCGGTCGTTCTGGGGCTCGGCGTACTACGTGCCGCAGTACCACTACCTGTCGCCGTTCTACTCGCCGTGCCTCTCGGCGAGCTGCGTGCCGGGATCGAGCCACTTCGGGGCCGTGCTGCCGGCGTTCCCGCCGTGGATCCCGCTGGCGATCGTCTCGCTGCCGTTCCTGCTGGGCTTCCGCGTCACCTGCTACTACTACCGGAAGTCGTACTACCGGGCGTTCTGGGCCTCGCCTCCGGCGTGCGCGGTGGCCGAGCCGCATTCGACGTACTCCGGCGAGACCCGCTTCCCGCTGGTCCTGCAGAACGCGCACCGCTACTTCTTCTACGTCGCATTCCTCATCTCGGTGATCAACACCTACGACATGGTCGTGGCGTTCCAGAGCGACGGCCCCGAGGGTGCCCAGTTCGGGCTCGGCCTCGGGAACATCATCCTGGTGATCAACGTGATCGGCCTCTGGCTCTACACCGCGTCGTGCCACTCCTGCCGCCACATCACCGGCGGCCGTCTCAAGCACTTCTCGCGGCACCCGGTGCGGTACCGCATCTGGACGGCGGTCTCGAAGCTGAACACGCGGCACATGCTCTTCGCGTGGTTCACCATCGGGACGCTCATCCTCACCGACTTCTACATCATGCTCGTCGCGAGCGGCACCATTCCCGACCTGAGGATCGTGAACTGATGGCCGAAGGAACCGGCCCGGCCGACACCGGCCAGAAGCCCGAGATCACCCACCACACCTACGACGTCCTCGTCATCGGGGCGGGCGGCGCCGGGCTGCGGGCCGCGATCGAGGCGCGGTTGCGGGGCAAGCGGGTCGCGATCATCTCGAAGTCGCTGTTCGGCAAGGCGCACACCGTCATGGCCGAGGGCGGGATCGCCGCCTCGATGGGCAACGCGAACCCGAACGACAACTGGCAGGTGCACTTCCGCGACACCATGCGCGGCGGGAAGTTCCTCAACAACTGGCGCATGGCCGAGCTGCACGCCAAGGAGGCCCCCGAGCGCGTCTGGGAGCTCGAGACCTACGGGGCGCTGTTCGACCGCACCCCCGAGGGCAAGATCAGCCAGCGCAACTTCGGCGGCCACCAGTTCCCGCGGCTCGCGCACGTCGGCGACCGCACCGGCCTCGAGCTCATCCGCACGCTGCAGCAGAAGATCGTCTCGCTGCAGCAGGAGGACCACGCGCGCACCGGCGACTACGAGTCCGACCTCAAGGTCTTCCACGAGGCCACGATCACCGAGCTGATCAAGGACGGGGACCGGGTCGCCGGCGCCTTCGGGTACCACCGTTCCTCCGGCGAGCTGCTGTGCTTCCACAGCGCGGCGGTGGTGCTCGCGACCGGCGGCGTCGGGAAGTCGTTCAAGGTCACGAGCAACTCGTGGGAGTACACCGGCGACGGGCACGCGCTCGCGCTCCGCGCCGGGGCGAAGCTGCTGAACATGGAGTTCGTCCAGTTCCACCCGACGGGGATGGTCTGGCCGCCCAGCGTCAAGGGCATCCTCGTCACGGAGTCGGTCCGCGGCGACGGCGGCGTCCTCAAGAACTCCGAGGGCGAGCGCTTCATGTTCAACTACATCCCCGAGGTGTTCCGCGAGCAGTACGCGACCAGCGAGGACGAGGGCGACCGCTGGTACACCGACGCCGACAACAACCGGCGCCCACCCGAGCTGCTGCCTCGTGACGAGGTCGCCCGCGCGATCAACAACGAGGTCAAGGAGGGTCGCGGCTCCCCGGCGGGCGGGGTGTTCCTCGACGTCTCCAGCCGGATGCCGGCCGAGACGATCCGCAAGCGGCTCCCGTCGATGTACCACCAGTTCAAGGAGCTGGCCGACGTCGACATCACGGCCGGCCCGATGGAGGTCGGCCCGACCTGCCACTACGTCATGGGCGGGGTCGAGGTCGACCCGGACACCGCGGAGTCCGCGGTGCCGGGCCTGTTCGCGGCCGGCGAGGTGGCCGGCGGCATGCACGGCTCGAACCGCCTCGGCGGCAACTCGCTGTCCGACCTGCTCGTCTTCGGGTGCCGGGCCGGGGCCGGCGCAGCGGCGTACCTCGACGGACTCGGGGCGACGCCGTCGGTGTCCGACGAGGCGCTGGAGGCGGCCCGGGACGACGTCGAGCGCCCGATCCGCAACTCGGGCGGCGAGAACGCCTACACCGTGCACCAGGAACTGCAGCAGACGATGAACGACCTCGTCGGCATCATCCGCAAGGCGGACGAGATGGAGCTGGCGCTCAAGAAGCTCGACGAGCTCAAGGAGCGGGTCCCTCGGGTGGCCGTCGACGGCCGGCGCACCTACAACCCCGGCTGGCACCTGGCCATGGACCTGCGCAACATGCTTCTGGTCAGCCAGTGCATCGCGAAGGCCGCGCTCGAGCGCCAGGAGAGCCGTGGCGGGCACACCCGCGACGACTTCCCGACGATGGACGAGGAGTGGCGGCGCCAGCTGCTGGTGCTCACGCTGCACGACGGCGAGGTGGTGCTCGAGCACCAGGGGCAGCCGTCGATGCGCTCCGACCTCTTCGACCTCTTCGAGCTCGACGAGCTCAAGAAGTACTACACCGGCGACGAGCTGGGCGGGCACCGCTCGGACGCGCCGCGCGGCCAGCGCGCCGACCAGACCGAGGGCGGCCTCGGTGACGAGCAGCAGGCACAGGGACAGGGGACCTAGGCGTGGGTTACCAGGCGCACTTCAAGGTGTGGCGCGGCGACGACACCGGCGGCGACCTCCAGGACTTCCACGTGGAGGTGAACGAGGGCGAGGTGGTCCTCGACATCATCCACCGGTTGCAGGCCACCCAGGCCGGCGACATGGCGGTGCGGTGGAACTGCAAGGCCGGCAAATGCGGGTCGTGCAGCGCCGAGGTCAACGGCCGGCCGCGGCTCATGTGCATGACGCGGATGTCGACGTTCACCGAGGACGAGATCGTGACGGTGACGCCGCTGCGGACGTTCCCCGTCATCCGTGACCTCGTCACCGACGTGGAGTTCAACTACGTCAAGGCCCGCGAGATCGCGTCCTTCGCGCCGCCGGAGGACCTCGCGCCGGGCGAGTACCGGATGTCGCAGGTCGACGTGGAGCGCCCGCAGGAGTTCCGCAAGTGCATCGAGTGCTACCTGTGCCAGAACACCTGCCACGTGGTGCGTGATCACGAGGAGAACAAGGCGGAGTTCGCCGGGCCGCGCTACCTGATGCGCGTCGCCGAGCTCGACATGCACCCCCTCGACGTCCGCAACCGCAAGGAGGACGCCCAGGAGGACCACGGCCTCGGGTACTGCAACATCACCAAGTGCTGCACCGAGGTGTGCCCCGAGCACATCA
Source organism: Actinomycetospora sp. (assembly GCF_036497585.1). GTDB lineage: Bacteria > Actinomycetota > Actinomycetes > Mycobacteriales > Pseudonocardiaceae > Actinomycetospora. The sequence goes on from NZ_DASXJD010000124.1 coordinate 20,399, forward strand.
AGATCACCGACAACTCCCTCATCCCGATGAAGGAGCGGGTGGTCGACCGTAAGTACGACCCGCTGGTCTGGCTCGGCAGGAAGATCTTCAAGCGCGAGGACCTCGAACAGCGCGGCGCCACCGGCAAGCGCTCGCTCGACGACGCCGGGCCCGACAACGGCTCCCCGCTCCGGGCCGACTCGATCGGCCCGGTCGGCAGCTGACCCGCTCTCGGCGCCGGGCGCGCACCACACGGACCGACGTGGTGCCCGCCCGGCGTCGCCGTGCCACTCACATCGGCGGGGCGCTGACACCCACCTGCGCCCAGAAGGCGGCGTTGGCCTCCCGGTCGCGGTCGTAGGTCTGCAGGCGGGTCCAGCGGCCGTCGCGGACGTCGATGACGTAGACCGCCTCGTTGTCGAAGACCGCGCCGCCGCGGCGGCCGGTCTCGTGGACGAGCATGACGACGTGGTCGTCGTCGCCGAAGACGCCGTGAGGTTCCTGGGCGAACGTGCCCTCGAAGAACTCGAACCAGGCCCCGAGGAACCGGAAGAACGCGTCCCGGCCCTCGATGAGGTGCCAGTCACCCGCGCCGTTGTCGTGGTTCTCCATGACGAAGTCCTCGGTCATGAGGGTCTCGCTCGGCCTGACGTCGCCCTGGAGCAGGGCAGTGAAGGCCTCGACCGCCGCGGTGACGTTCGGGTGCGCGGTGGCGGTGGTGGTCATGGTGGACTCCCCCTGGATCGGATGGACTGACCCGCGACGCTAGGGACGGCGCGGCCGGACATCGTCTGCCGTTCGGCAGAGGGGCTCCCGGCGGGTCGGTGCAGGTCGAGCGCCTACCCTGGGGAGCGATGACCGCAGCGGTGCGCACCTTCGCGATCCGGACCCACGGGTGCCAGATGAACGTGCACGACTCCGAACGCCTCGCCGGGGTGCTCGTCGAGGCCGGCTGGGAGCCCGCGCCGGCCGACGCCGCCCCCGAGGAGGCGGACCTCGTCGTGTTCAACACCTGCGCGGTCCGCGAGAACGCCGACAACAAGCTCTACGGGCAGCTCGGGCGGCTCGCCCCGGTCAAGGCCGCGCGGCCCGACCAACAGATCGCGGTCGGCGGGTGCCTCGCGCAGAAGGACCGCGAGACGGTCACCAAGCGCGCCCCGTGGGTGGACGTCGTCTTCGGCACCCACAACGTCGGGTCGCTACCGGCCCTGCTCGAGCGCGCCCGGCACAACGGCGAGGCGCAGGTCGAGATCCTCGAGGCGCTCGAGACGTTCCCGTCGCACCTGCCCGCCCGCCGCGAGTCCGCCTACTCGGGCTGGGTGTCGATCTCGGTCGGCTGCAACAACACCTGCACGTTCTGCATCGTCCCGTCGCTGCGCGGCAAGGAGGTCGACCGCAGGCCGGGGGAGATCCTCAGCGAGGTCGAGGCGCTGGTCGCCGAGGGCGTGCTGGAGGTGACGCTGCTCGGCCAGAACGTCAACGCCTACGGGGTGGGCTTCACCGACCGCGCGAGCGGCCGCACCGCGTTCGCCGACCTGCTGCGCGCCTGCGGGGAGGTCCAGGGCCTCGAGCGGGTGCGCTTCACGAGCCCGCACCCGCGGGACTTCACCTCCGACGTCATCGCCGCCATGGCCGAGACGGCGAACGTCTGCCCCCAGCTGCACATGCCGCTGCAGTCCGGGTCCGACCGGGTCCTGAAGGCGATGCGCCGCTCCTACCGGGCGCGGCGCTACCTCGAGATCGTCGACGAGGTCCGCGACGCGATGCCCGACGCGGCGCTGACCACCGACATCATCGTCGGGTTCCCGGGGGAGACCGAGGAGGACTTCGTCGAGACGCTGCGCGTGGTGCGCGAGTCCCGGTTCTCGCAGGCGTTCACCTTCCAGTACTCGCCGCGCCCCGGCACCCCGGCCGCGTCGCTGGCCGACCAGGTGCCCAAGGCCGTCGTGCAGGAGCGGTACGACCGGCTGGTGGCCCTGCAGGAGGAGATGTCCCTCGCGGGGAACCGGGAACAGGTCGGCCGCGACCTCGAGCTGCTCGTCGCCAGCGGCGAGGGCCGCAAGGACACCGCGACCCGGCGGATGAGCGGCCGGGCCCGCGACGGCCGGCTGGTGCACTTCACCCCGACCGGACCGGCCCTCGACGGCGAGGTCCGGCCCGGCGACGTCGTCACCGTCCGCGCCACCTACGGGGCGCCGCACCACGTCGTGGCCGACGGCGACGTCCTGTCCCACCGCCGCACGCGGGCGGGCGACGCGCAGGAGGCGGGGAGCCGCCCGACGACGCCGCGGGTGACGCTGGGGCTGCCGACGGTGGGGCGTCCCGCGCCACTGGCGGTGTCGAGCGGCTGCGGTGTGGGGAGTCCGAACGCATGAGCCGTCCCAACCCGTTCGACGAGCCCGCCGGCCAGGTCGAGGCCCCCGAGCCGGCGCGTCCGTCGATCTCCCGCGAGGTCGACTTCGGCCCGAAGGTGCTCGTCGCCGCGGTCGCGGTGCTGGTGCTGCTGGTGGCGGTCATCTTCCGCTGGACGGCCGACGGGGCGACCGGCTGGGAGGTCGTGTCCGGCATCTCCGGGGTCACGAAGCTGCCGCGGCTGTTCTCGATCCTCGCGCTGGTCTTCGGGGTCGGGTTCTCGGTGGCGTCGGTGCTGACGCGTCGGTGGGTGGTCGTGTTCGCGACGGCCGCGGGGTGCTGCGTCACGTCGGTGACGGGGCTGTGGGCGATCTGGTCGCAGAACACCGTCCCGGGCCACGGGGCCGGCTTCGGGCTGTGGCTGGCGCTCGTCGCGATGATCGTGCTCGCCGGCCGGTGGGCCACCTGGGCGCTCTCGCGCGACTGAGCTTCAGGGCCCCTGGCGGCGTCCACCCCTGTTGACGGATTGTTGAACGATCCTTACGTTGGGCCGACTTCGTCAGGGAGACCCCATGACCGACGTCCCGGAGAAGCACCCCGTCGAGCAGGAGCGCGGCGCGCCGGCACCCGAGACCCCACGCCCCGGCGTGTCGGTGAAGCGCTTCGTCGCCGTCGCCGGCGCGATGTTCCTCATGGCGATGTCCGCCGCCGGGCCCGCCGCGATCCCGTCGATCTTCCGGTGAGCCGGGTGGGGCACGGTCGCGCAGGATGGGCGCCGTGACCCGCTCCCTGCGGCCGTGCGGCGACACCGGTCTGCTCGTCGAGCTGGACACCCTGGCCGAGGTCCTCGGACTGCACGCGGCCCTCGCCGCCGACCCGCCCGAGGGCGTCGTCGACCTCGTCCCGGCGGCGCGCACCGTGCTGCTGCGCGTGCGCTCGGCAGCTGATCTACCCGGCGTCGCGCAGGAGGTGCGCGACCGCAGGGCGACGTCGCCCGGGACCCGCGAGGCGGGCGGCGAGGTCACCGAGATCGCGGTGACCTACGACGGCGAGGACCTCGACGAGGTCGCCGCGCACACCGGCCTGGACCACGACGAGATCCTCGAGGCGCACGCCGGGCGGGTGTGGACGGTGGCGTTCGCCGGCTTCACGCCCGGGTTCGGCTACCTCGCGCCCGAGGACGGCGACCCGCGGCTGCACGTGCCGCGGCGGGCGTCGTCGCGCACCCGCGTCCCGGCCGGGGCGGTGGGGCTCGCGGGCGAGTTCAGCGGGGTCTACCCGCGCGAGTCGCCCGGGGGCTGGCAGCTCATCGGGCGCACCGACCACGTGCTGTGGGACCTCGAGCGCGACCCGCCGGCCGTCCTCGTGCCGGGGGCCCGGGTCCGGTTCCGTCCGACATGAGCGCGTGGGTGGAGATCACGGCGACCGGCCCGCTCTGCACGGTGCAGGACGCGGCCGGGCGGCCGGGGCGGGCCGACCTCGGCATCGGGGTCTCCGGCGCGGCCGACCGGGCGGCGCTGCGGCGGGCCAACCGGCTCGTCGGCAACGACGAGGCCGCGGCCGGTCTGGAGGTCACCTTCGGCGGCCTGCGGTTCCGGGTGACGACGACGACGGTGGTGGCGCTGACGGGCGCCCCGGCCCCGATGACGGTGGGCGCCCGCCCCGGTGACCCGCACCGACCCGTCGTCGTGCCCGCGGGGACCGAGGTGGCGCTGGGGACCCCGCCGAGTGGACTGCGCAGCTACGTGGCGGTGCGGGGCGGGATCGCGGTGGACCCGGTGCTGGGCAGCCGGGCCACCGACACCGTCGCGGGCCTCGGGCCGCCGGTGCTCGCGGTCGGCACCGAGCTGCCGGTCGGGCCGCCGCCGTCGTCGCCGGTGCCCGCGGTGGACGTCGCGCCGGAGGCCGGGCTCGTGGGGGAGCTGGTGCTCGGGGTGGTCCCCGGCCCCCGCCACGACTGGTTCACCGACGCCGCCCTCGCGACGTTCCTGCGCGCGGCGTGGACGGTGACCGAGGACGCCAACCGGGTCGGGTTCCGGCTCGAGGGCCCCGAGCTCGCCCGCACGGCCGAGCGCGACGGCGCCGAGCTGCCGAGCGAGGGGGTGATCCGGGGGAGCGTGCAGGTCCCGCCGTCCGGGCGCCCGACGGTGTTCCTCGCCGACCACCCGGTGACCGGCGGCTACCCCGTGATCGGGGTGGTGCTCGACGCCGACACCGACCGCGCGGGCCAGCTCCGGCCGGGGGCCACGGTCCGGTTCCGCCGGGCGTCCGTGTCGGAGACGTCCCGCCCGTGACGGAGGGGTGCGCGTCGTGGTCGAGCTCAGCCGGTGGCGCGCTCCGCCGCGGCGAGCCACTCCCGCCATTGCTCGGCCTGGGCCTCGGCCTCCCTCGCGCGGCGCTCGTCCCCGGCCGCGCGGGCCTTCGCGGCCTGCGACTCGAACTGGGCGACACGCTCCCGGAACTGCCCGACGCGGGCCTCCCGCTCCGGGTCGACGCGCGACCAGCGACGGTCGACCGCGGCGCGCACCCGGTCCTCGACCTCCTTGAGCCGGGCCGCGAACTCGCGCACCCGCTCGCGGGGGACCTTCCCGATCTCGTCCCAGCGCTCCTGCACCGAGCGCAGCGCGGCGCGGGCGGCGTCGACGTCGGAGAGGTCGATCGCGGCGGCCTCGGCGAGCAGCTTCTCCTTGGCGGTCGCGTTGCCGGCGAACTCGGCGTCGCGGGCGTCGAACGTCGACGAGCGGCGGGCGAAGAAGTGGTCCTGCGCCCCGCGGAAGCGCGCCCAGAGGGCGTCGTCGGCGTCCTTCGACGTGCGCCCGGCGGCCTTCCATTCGGCCATGAGCTCCTTGTACCGCCCCGCCGTCGTGCCCCAGTCCTCCGACTCCTGCAGCGACTCCGCCTCGACGACCAGCTCCTCCTTGCGCGCCTTGGCGGTGGCGCGGGCGCGGTCGAGCTCGGCGAAGTGCGCTCCCCGACGACGGGTGAACGTCTCGCGGGCCTTGGCGAACCGCTTCCAGAGGGCGTCGTCGGTCTTGCGGTCGATCCCGCGGATCGTCTTCCACTCCTCGAGCATCGACGAGAAGCGGTCGCCCGCGTGCTTCCAGCGCGTGGTCTCCTCGGCCAGGGTCTCGGCCTCGCCGATGAGCGCCTCCTTGCGCGCCACCGCCTGCTCGCGGGCGGTCGCCTTCGCCGACTTCTCGGCGCGGCCGGCCTGCTCCGCAGTGGTGATGACGGCGTCGAGCCGGGTGACCAGTCCGGGGACGTCGCCCACGACGGACGCGACGTCGAGGCGCTCGCGCAGCACGGTCGCGCTGCGCAGCGCGCCCGCGGCGTCCCCGCGGCCGGACTGCAGTCGCCGGACCAGCAGGTCTGCCTCGGTGCGGAGGTCGTCGAAGCGGCGCGCGTAGTGGGCGAGCCCCTCGGCGGCGTCCCCGGCCTGCCAGGAGCCGACCGCCCGCTCGCCCTCGGGGGCGACGGTCCAGACGGTGCCGTCGGCGTCCACGCGCCCCCAGCGGGCGGGCTCGTCCGAGGCGGGCAGGACGGTCGGCAGCTCGGCAACGTCCGCGGCCGGGGTGGCCGGGGTGGGCGAGGGGATCGGTGCCTCGGGAGCCGGTGCTTCGGGAGCCGGTGCCTCGGGGGCCTCGGCGGCCGGCGCCTCGGGGGCCTCGGCGGCTGGTGCCTCGGGGGCCTCCGGAGCGGCGGGCTCGGGTGCCTCTGGAGCCGGGGACTCGGCCATGGACGACGAGGCGAGGTCGGCCGGTGTGGGCAGCGGGTCGGGCTCCGGATCCGGCACGTGCTCGATCGACGGTGGGGTCGCGGAGCCGACGCCGTCCCTGGACACGTCGTCATCCGTCGTCGCGACGGTCCCCTCCCGCTCCGTGACGTCCTCGGTGTCCACGCTGTCCACGGTGCCCGCGCCCTGCCCGTCCTCGCTCGTCAGCGCACCGGACCGCGTCCCGACCGCGTCCGGGACCGCGCCGGCCACCTCCGTGGCCTGCTCGTCGGCCATTCGCCGTACACCTCCCGCTCCGATCGTGCGGGCATTCAAACAGCTCCCCGGTCAGCGTCGCACCCCCGACCTGCGACGACCCGCACTTTCCTGCCGCGGCGAGCCGATCCACCGGACCGATCCGTCCCCGGTGTCCACGCCGCCCCTCGGGACCGACACCACCTGGGTGGCCACCACTTTCTGCGGCACGTAGTTCGTCGAGGTGTAGCGCCAGCAGTGGGCGGCCCAGTCCCAGTACCGGCCGTAGTAGTGGTGGCCGGTGCCGCCGTCGGCGTCGTGCTCGTACTGCGGCGGCGGGGAGCAACGAGCCGCTGGTCACGGCGGTGCGCTCCACGCGCCCGATAGCGTGGGCCCGTGATCGAGAGGGCGGCGCCGTCCCGGCCGATCGCGCTCGTCGGGCCGACGGCGACGGGCAAGTCCGAGCTGGCCCTGGCGCTGGCCGGGCGGCTGGCCGGGGTCGAGGTCGTCAACGCCGACGCCATGCAGCTCTACCGCGGCATGGACGTCGGCACTGCGAAGCTGCCCGTCGAGGCCCGCCGCGGGGTGCCGCACCACCTGCTCGACGTCCTCGACGTGACCGAGACCGCCACCGTCGCGGCCTACCAGCGCGACGCCCGTGCCGCGGTCGACGACGTCCTGTCCCGCGGCGGCACCCCGGTCGCCGTCGGCGGCTCGGGGCTCTACGTGCAGGCCCTCGTCGACGACCTGCGCTTCCCGGGCACCGACGCGGCGGTGCGCGCCCGGCTCGAGGCGGAGCTCGCGGACCTCGGGCCCGGGGCGCTGCACGAGCGGCTCGCCCGCGTCGACCCGGACGCCGCCGCGGGCATCCTGCCCAGCAACGGCCGGCGGGTGGTGCGGGCGCTCGAGGTCGTCGAGATCACCGGGGCGCCGTTCGCCGCGAGCCTGCCCCGCCCGGGAGCGCCGCGCCGGGGCACGCTGCTCGTCGGGATCGACCGGGACACGACGGCGCTCGACGCCCGGATCGAGGCGCGGGTGGACGACATGCTCGCCGCGGGCCTGCTCGACGAGGTCCGCGGGCTCGTCGCGCGGGGCCTGCGCGACGGCGAGACCGCGTCCCGGGCCGTCGGCTACCGCGAGCTCCTCGAGGTCCTCGACGACGACGGCCGCGATCCGGACCCGGCCGCGCTCGCGGAGGCGCGCCGCCGGATCGTCGTCGCGACCCGCCGCCTGGTCCGCCGGCAGCGCTCGTGGTTCCGCCGCGATCTGCGGGTGCGGTGGTTCGACGCGTCGTCGGCCACGCTCGTCGACGACGTCGTCACCCTCACGCGTGAGCCGGCCGGCGCTTCGTAGGCTGGTCAGGAGGAGGCGCCGCATGGAGTTCGTGCTCGGCCACGGCACGGAGAACGACTTCGTGCTGCTGCCCGACCCCGAGGACCGGCTCGACCTCGGCCCGGCCGCCGTCCGCGCGCTGTGCCACCGCCGCCGCGGGCTCGGCGCCGACGGGGTGCTGCGGGTCGTCCCGTCCCGGGAGCCGGGCGCCGAGTACGCCATGGACTACCGCAACGCCGACGGCTCGCTCGCCGAGATGTGCGGCAACGGGGTGCGGGTCTTCGCCCGCTACCTGGTCGAGGCGGGGCTCGTCGCGGCCGGGACGTTCGCCGTCGCCACCCGCGCCGGACTGCGCACCGTCACCCTCGGCGACGACCCCGACGGCGAGGTCACGGTCGACATGGGCCCGGCCCGGCTCGGCGAGGAGTCGGTCGCGATCCTGCCGTCGGCGGTCGGGCCCGCGGCGTCGGTCACCTCCTACGCCGGGGTGGCCGTCGACGTCGGCAACCCGCACCTGGCCTGCGTCACCACGGCCGACCTCGACGCCCTCGACCTCACCCTCGCCCCCGGCCACGACGCCGAGCTCTTCCCGGGCGGGGTCAACGTCGAGTTCCTGACGCCCCTGACCCCCGACGGGGCCACCCGGCTGCGGGTGCACGAGCGCGGGTCCGGCGAGACGCGCTCGTGCGGCACCGGGACGGTCGCGGGTGCGGTCGCGGGGCTGCGGGCCGCAGGCCTGGACGCGGGCACGGTGACGGTGACGACGCCGGGTGGCGTGCTGCGGGTGGGGGTCGGCGTCGGTCTGGGCTCGGGTCCGGGCTCGACGACGACGCTGACCGGCCCCGCCGTCCTCGTCGCACGTGGCGAGGTGGCGCTCGAGGACGACCCGGACCGTCCCGGGGAGATGCGGGCCCGCGTCGGTCTCCGCTCCGCAGCCGGGGTGTGACTCCGCGTCGCGCGCCGGAAAACGTGGTGACGGCGCGTCGACCGTGGGACAGTGGAACGCACGATGACAGAACCTGCATCCGATCGTTTCGTCCCGGCCGAGTCGAGCGTGCCCGCGCGCCGCGGCCGTCGTCCCGACCACGCGGGCATCGAGATCGACCCGGCGCCGCTCGACGCGGACGCGCCCGAGGAGACCGATCCGACCCGCGGTGCCCTGGACCTCGAGGAGCGCTCGTCGCTGCGGCGCGTCCCCGGTCTCACGGGTGCGTCGACCGAGCTCACCGACGTCACCGAGGTCGAGTACCGGCAGCTGCGCCTCGAGCGCGTCGTGCTCATCGGTGTGTGGACCGAGGGCAGCGCCGCGATGGCCGATGCCTCCATGGTCGAGCTCGCCCGGCTCGCCGAGACGGCGGGCTCCGAGGTCCTCGACGGGCTCGTCCAGCGACGTTCCCACCCCGACCCGGCCACGTTCGTCGGCTCCGGCAAGGTTGCCGAGCTGCGAGAGACGGTCTCCTCGACCGGCGCCGACACCGTGATCGCCGACGGTGAGCTCTCGCCCGGCCAGCTCCGCCAGCTCGAGGAGAAGCTCAAGGTCAAGGTCGTCGACCGGACCGCCCTGATCCTCGACATCTTCGCCCAGCACGCCCGCTCCCGAGAGGGCAAGGCGCAGGTCGAGCTCGCCCAGCTGCGCTACTTCCTGCCCCGCCTGCGCGGCTGGGGCGAGTCGATGTCCCGCCAGGGTGGCGGCGCCGGCGGTGGCGGCGGTGCCGGCGGCGGCGGGGTCGGCACCCGTGGTCCCGGTGAGACCAAGCTCGAGACCGACCGACGGCGGATCCACCAGCGGATCGCGAAGCTGCGCCGCGAGCTCGAGGGCATGAAGACCGTCCGGGAGACCCAGCGCGACCGTCGTCGCCGCCGCGAGGTGCCCGCCGTCGCCATCGCCGGGTACACCAACGCCGGCAAGTCCTCGCTGCTCAACGCCATCACCGACGCGGGCGTGCTCGTCGAGGACGCCCTGTTCGCCACGCTCGACCCGACCACCCGCCGGTGGGAGACCCCGGACGGGCGGGAGGCGACGCTCACCGACACCGTCGGCTTCGTGCGCCATCTGCCCCACCAGCTGGTGGAGGCGTTCCGCTCGACGCTCGAGGAGGTCGGCGACGCCGACCTGGTGGTGCACGTCGTCGACGGCTCCGACCCCTCGGCCACCGACCAGATCGCCGCGGTCCGCGGGGTGATCGCGGACATCGGGGACGCGAAGGCCACGCCGCCGGAGCTGCTGGTGGTCAACAAGGTCGACGACGCCGACCCGCTCGCGCTCGCCCAGCTGCGGGCGACGCTGCCGGGCGCGGTGTTCGTCTCGGCCCGCACCGGGGAGGGCATCGAGCTCCTGCGGCGCCGCGTCGCCGAGGCGCTGCCGCGCCCGGAGGTCGAAGTCGACGTCCTGCTGCCCTTCACCGAGGGCGCCCTCGTCGGTCGGGTGCACGCTGAGGGCGAGGTGCTCGCCGAGCGCCACGTGGCCGAGGGCACCGTGCTGCAGGCCCGCGTCGGGCCGGAGCTGGCCGCCGCGGTCGAGCGGGCGTCGGTGGGCGCGGACCTCCCGGTCTCGTGAACGACGGTCCCGGCAGGGATGTCGGTCCGGTGACGTCCGCCCTCGGGTGAGCGGCGCCGTCCTGGCGTCACATGCCAGGAACGCGCCGTTGCTGCCGTGGGGCGGCCGGGCTCGTCGTCGGGTGAGCGGCGCCGTCCTGGCGTCAGATGCCAGGAACGCGCCGTTGCTGCCGCCGCCCCGGCGGGTGCTCTGCGTGGCCCTCGCCGTCCTCGGGACCGTGACGGTCCTCGTCGCTCCCGGTGCGGTGCCCGCCGCCGCGGCCCCGGCGGCGCCGGTGAGGCGGTGCGTGCTCAGTGATCCGCGGCTCGACGAGGTCTCCGGGATGGCGGTGACGCCGGCCGGACCCGCCGTCGTGGACGACAGCGGCAACGCAACGGTGGTCTACACCCTCGCGCCGGACTGCTCGGTCGTCTCGGCCCGGTCGGTCGGCGTCGTGGGCCGCGACGTCGAGGACCTCGCCCGCAGCGCGGACGGCACTCTCTGGCTCGCCGACATCGGCGACAACGACCGCCGGCGCACGACGATCGCCCTGATCCGGCTGCCGGTGCGCGGCCCCGCGTCGGTCCGGCGGCTGGTGTACCCGGACGGCCCGCACGACGCCGAGACGCTCCTGCTGCCGCCCGACGGCCGCCCGGTGATCGTCACCAAGGACCTCGGCGGGCGCAGCGGGGTCTACACCACGGACGTGCCGCCCGTCGGGTCGTCGCCCACCCCGTTACGGCACGTCGGCGAGCTGGTCGTCCCGCTCTCGGCCACCGACGGCGGGCCGGCCGGACCGTTCGGACGCGGCCTGCTCACCGGCGGGGCACTCTCCGCTGACGGGCGGGTCGTCGCGGTGCGGACCTACACCGACGCCTGGCTCTACCGCGTCGACGGTGACACCGCCTCCGCCGACGCCGTCGTCGCCGCGCTGCGCGGAACGCCCGTCGACGTGCCACTGGCCGGGGAACCCCAGGGCGAGGCGGTCGCGTTCACGGCCGACGGGACGCTGCTCTCCGCGGGGGAGTCCCCGACGTCCCGGGCGGGCGGCGGGACGGCCTCCCTGCGGGCGGTCGCCGGCGCCGCGTCGCTCGTCCCGACCTCCGACCCGGCGTCACCCGCGCCCTCGTCGTCGGCACCGCCGCCGGGCTCCGGAAGCCGTGACGCGGCAACGTCCACGCCGGGGACGGGAGGTCCGTCGACGGGCGTGGTCGTCGGTGTCGTCGGGGCGGTGCTGGGCGCGGCGGTGCTGCTCGGGGCTCTGGTCCTGGCGGTGCGGACGCGGACCGTCCGGCGCCGGGCACGGGGCCGCCGGTGATCGTTCCCGGCGCGGGTCGGCGTGTGGCTCAAAGCTTGCGCAGCACCGCCACGACCTTGCCGAGCACGGTCGCCTCGTCGCCGGGGATGGGCTCGTAGGCCTGGTTCGCCGGGAGCAGCCAGACGTGGCCGTCGCGGCGCTTGTAGGTCTTGACCGTGGCCTCGTTGTCGAGCATCGCCGCCACGATCTCGCCGTTGTCGGCGACCGGTTGCTGGCGGACCACCACCCAGTCCCCGTCGGTGATGGCGGCCTCGACCATCGAGTCCCCGACCACCTTGAGCAGGAACAGCGACCCTTCGCCGACCAGCTCCTTCGGCAGCGGGAACACGTCCTCCACGGCCTGCTCGGCGAGGATCGGCCCACCCGCCGCGATCCGGCCGACCACGGGTACGAACGACGGCGTCGGCCGATCGGCGCGGAGCGACTCGGTGTCGGCGGCCGCGCCGAGCTCGGGGTCGAGCTCCTCGGGCAGGCGGACGTCGAGGGCCCGCGGGCGGTTCGGGTTGCGCCGCAGGTAGCCCTTCTTCTCCAGCACCTTCATCTGGTGCGCGACCGACGAGGTCGAGGTGAGGCCGGCCGCGTCCCCGATCTCCCGGACGCTCGGCGGGTAGCCGACCCGCTCGACGTGGTCGCGGATGACCTCGAGGACCTTGCGCTGCCGGGGCGTCAGGCTCGGGGCGCCCGAGGCCGACGGCTCCGGCTCGCGGTCCGGGAACGCGTGGACCTGTGCCGTGACCACCGCGGGCGCCGGGTCACCGCCCTCCACCGGACCGGCGGTGACGACGGCGTCGACGTCCCCCAGACCCTCCGGGGCGCCGACGTCCCCCGCTCCCGGCGGGGGCGAGTCGCCTCCGCGCCTGCGTCCAGCCATGGTTCCTCCTCCGTCCGGCCCGACAGCGGGCGCCGCGGCCGACAGCGATCTTGCGATCACGGTGTCGCCGGGGCGCCGGTGACGCTGCGTGCTCCCGAGACCCGAAGGTAGCGCCGACGGCCGACGGGATCAAACACGTGTTCGAACGACACGCCGGTCGGTCCGTCGACGTTGTCAGGGGTCGATGCTAGACATCGCACACGCGTTCGATCGAACGCCTGTGCGAGGGAGAGGCTTCCGATGACGACACCGACGACGACCCCGACGGCGGCCCGCAGGAGCACCGTGACCGACCCGCGGCCGGGCTCCGCGGCGGAGGTCCCGGCCCAGGTCGGCCGGGGTGGCGTGGCGGCGGCCCGTGGCGTGGTCCCCGGAGTGGCGCGGCCGGCGTTCCCGGCCCCGGCGCCATGGGTGCCGGCACCGACGCGGCCCGCGGGGCGGCGCGACGCCCGCCGGCCGGCCGGCCGGCCGGCCGCCCTCGTCACGCCGCTCGTGCGGCCGCCGCTCTCGCCCGACCGGGTGAACCCCGTCGCGGGGTCGGGGCGGGTTCCTGCGCCGGGGGTGGCCGCGCGGCGGCGACGCACCGTCGCGACGGTCGTCCTGGGCGTGGTCCTGCTCGGGCTCGTCGTCCTGGCGGTGCGCCTGGGCGGTGCCGCGACGCCCGAGGCGCCGCCGGGCCCGGTGCCCGCGGGGAGCACGGTCGTGGTCGTGGCGCCGGGGGAGACGCTGCTCGACGTCGCGCGGCGGGCTGCGCCCGCGGCCGACACCGACGCCGTCCTCGCGCGGATCCGCACGGACAACCATCTCGACGGCTCGGTGGTCATCCCGGGGCGTCCGCTGGTCGTCCCGGCCGGTTCCTGAACGGCCCGGCCTCCGGTCTCACTCCCACGGGTCCCAGGGGTCCGGGCCTTCCCGGTGCGCCGCCGCCCGTCACCCGACCCGCCGCCGCTCGGCGCGCGGGTCCCCGGGAGGCGTGATGGGAGTTGCACCGATTCCTCGGGTGTCGCTAGCGTCCCGCCCCAACATCTTGTGGTTACATTGATGTAGTTAGTCCACAGGTTGTGCATGTAGGTGGAGGCCCCGTCCACAGGGAAGTCCACCGCGGTCGGTGGTCCGTCCACCGGCGGCGCCGCCCGGTCCACGGCCGGAGGTGCCAGGTCCACAGGGTTGTCCCCAGGACGACGGCCGTCGGCCGGCGATCCAGAGGGACTCCGGGTCTCGACACGGGAGGGGAGCCGAGGGTGCGTTGTCCGTTCTGCCGCAACGACGACTCGCGGGTCGTCGACTCGCGCGAGGCCGACGAGGGCCAGGCGATCCGTCGCCGCCGCTCCTGCACCGCGTGCGGGAAGCGGTTCACCACCGTCGAGGAAGCAGTCCTCGCGGTGGTCAAGCGCAGTGGGGTCACCGAGCCGTTCAGTCGCGACAAGGTCGTCCGCGGTGTGGCCCGGGCCTGTCAGGGGCGCCCGGTCGACCCGGACGCGATCGCGCTGCTGGCCCACAAGGTGGAGGAGACGGTGCGGGCGTCGGGTACGGCCGAGGTGCCGAGCCACGAGGTCGGGATGGCGATCCTGGGCCCGCTGCGGGAGCTGGACGCGGTGGCCTACCTGCGGTTCGCCAGCGTCTACCGCAACTTCTCCTCCGTGGCCGACTTCGAGGCCGAGATCGCCGATCTGCGCGGGCGGATGTCCGTCGACGGCGATGCGGGGGACGGCGCCGGGGTCGGCGGGGTGAGCAGCACGGACGGGACGGACGAGCGGCCGGACGGGAGCGGTGCCGAGGGCGCCGCCGATGGTGACCGGTCGGGGACATCGATGCCGGGTCGTGGGGAAGCGTCCCCGGCACACGCGAGCACGAGGGGATGAGCGGATGACGGAAACCGTCGGGTCCGACACGAGCACGGGCGGCGCCGCGGACGGAGCGTCCGGCCGTCCGGCCGCGGGCCGCGGGCTGTCGATCGGGCGCGTGCACACCACCGCGGGGCACCACCCCTACGACGAGGTGGAGTGGGAGCGCCGCGACGTCGTCATGACCAACTGGCGCGACGGCTCGATCAACTTCGAGCAGCGCGGGGTCGAGTTCCCCTCGACGTGGTCGGCGAACGCCACCAACATTGTCACCAGCAAGTACTTCCGCGGCGCCGTGGGAACGCCGCAGCGCGAGTCGAGCCTGCGCCAGCTCATCGACCGCGTGGTGCGCAGCTACACCGAGGCGGGCCGCCAGCACGGCTACTTCGCCACCCCCGCCGACGCCGAGGTCTTCTCCGACGAACTGACCTGGATGCTGCTGCACCAGTACTTCAGCTTCAACTCGCCGGTCTGGTTCAACGTCGGCACCGCGTCGCCGCAGCAGGTCAGCGCCTGCTTCATCCTCTCCGTGGACGACACCATGGAGTCGATCCTGAACTGGTACCGCGAGGAGGGGCTGATCTTCAAGGGCGGCTCCGGCGCCGGCCTGAACCTCTCGCGCATCCGCTCCTCGAAGGAGCTGCTCTCCTCGGGCGGGACCGCCTCCGGTCCGGTCTCGTTCATGCGCGGCGCCGACGCGTCCGCGGGGACGATCAAGTCCGGTGGCGCCACCCGGCGCGCGGCCAAGATGGTCGTCCTCGACGTGGACCACCCCGACGTCGCCGAGTTCATCGAGACCAAGCGCTCCGAGGAGCGCAAGATCCGCGTGCTGCGCGACAACGGGTTCGACATGGACCTCGGTGGTGCGGACATCGCCTCGGTCCAGTACCAGAACGCGAACAACTCGGTCCGCGTGTCCGACGAGTTCATGCGCGCCGTCCAGTCGGGCGGCGAGTTCGGGCTGCGCGCCCGGTTGAGCGGCGAGGTCATCGAGTCCGTCGATGCCAAGGGCCTCTTCCGGAAGATGGCCGAGGCGGCCTGGGAGTGCGCCGACCCGGGTCTGCAGTACGACGACACGATCAACGACTGGCACACCTCGCCGGAGTCCGGACGCATCACCGCGTCCAACCCGTGCTCGGAGTACCTGCACCTGGACAACTCCAGCTGCAACCTCGCCTCGCTGAACCTCATGAAGTTCCTGGGCGACGACGGCCGTTTCGACGTCGACGGCTTCGTGCGGTCGGTCGAGCTGGTCATCACGGCCATGGACATCTCGATCTGCTTCGCGGACTTCCCGACCGACGCGATCGGTGACACCACGCGGGCGTTCCGCCAGCTCGGCATCGGCTACGCGAACCTCGGGGCCCTGCTCATGGCCACCGGCCACGCGTACGACTCGGCGGGCGGGCAGGCCCTCGCCGCCGCGATCACCTCGCTGATGACCGGCACCGCGTACCGCCGCTCGGCGGAGCTCGCCGGGGCGGTGGCACCCTACGACGGCTACCCCCGCAACGCCGACGCCCACCGCCGGGTGATGCGCAAGCACGCGGCCGCGAACGACGCGATCCGGACGCTGCACCGCGAGGACGCACGCATCCGCGGCGCCGCCACCGAGCAGTGGCAGACCGGTCTCGAGGTCGGCGCGCGGAACGGTTGGCGCAACGCCCAGGCCAGCGTGCTCGCCCCCACCGGGACCATCGGCTTCATGATGGACTGCGACACCACCGGGGTGGAGCCGGACTTCTCGCTGGTCAAGTTCAAGAAGCTCGTCGGCGGCGGCTCGATGCAGATCGTCAACCAGACGGTGCCGCGCGCGCTCGCCGCGCTCGGCTACCAGGGCGAGCAGATCGAGGCGATCGTCGAGTACATCGCCGAGCACGGCCACGTCGTGGATGCGCCGGGCCTGCGCCCCGAGCACTACGAGGTGTTCGACTGCGCGATGGGCGAGCGTGCGATCGCCCCGATGGGCCACGTCCGGATGATGGCCGCGGTCCAGCCGTTCATCTCCGGCGCGATCTCCAAGACGGTGAACATGCCCGAGCGGGCCACCGTCGAGGACGTCGAGGAGATCTACTTCGAGTCCTGGAAGCTGGGGCTCAAGGCGCTCGCGATCTACCGCGACAACTGCAAGGTCGGCCAGCCGCTCTCCACCGGCAAGCCGGGCGGCTCGACCGCGGAGTCGACGACCGGTGCCGAGGTGGCCACCACCGACCACCGTCCGGTGCGTAAGCGGCTGCCGAAGAAGCGCCCGAGCGAGACGGTGTCGTTCGCCGTCGCGGGCGCCGAGGGCTACATGACGGCGGGCTCCTACCCCGACGACGGCCTCGGCGAGATCTTCGTCAAGATGTCGAAGCAGGGGTCGACCCTCGCCGGCGTCATGGACGCGTTCTCGATGGCGATCTCCATCGCGCTGCAGTACGGCGTGCCGCTGGAGACCTACGTGTCGAAGTTCGTGAACATGCGCTTCGAGCCGGCGGGCATGACCGACGACCCGGACGTGCGGATGGCGACGAGCATCGTCGACTACCTGTTCCGTCGGATCGCCCTGGACCACCTGCCCTACGAGAAGCGGGCGCAGCTCGGCATCTTCTCGGCCGACGAGCGTTCCGCCCAGGTCGAGGCCGACTACGGCTCGGCGCCGGCGGCCGCGCCCGTCACCGGCGGGTCGGTCGACGTCGAGGAACTGCGCTCCACGGTCGACGCGGCGGCCGAGGTGGCTAACGCGGAGCCGGTCGGCACCCGCAAGGCGGACGTCTCCGTCGGCAGCTCCACCGAGCTCCTCGAGCTGCAGCTGGGCAAGGCGGCCGACGCGCCGCTCTGCCTGACCTGCGGCACGAAGATGCGCCCCGCCGGCTCCTGCTACGTCTGCGAGGGCTGCGGCTCCACCAGCGGCTGCAGCTGAGGACGCGCGGCGATGGCTCGTCATCGGCCGTCCCTGGTCGGCCCTGAGTGCTGACGGGATCTCTCTCGCCGCACAGCTCCCACCTCTCGAACAGGTGTCCGGTGCCAGTGGCGACGGAGCACCGCGCCGAGCCCGGCGGCCGCCCGACCAGCGGCGGCGTCGGGCCTCGCTCAGGGCGGTCGCCGGCTCATCGACAGATGCAGCCGCGGCTCCAGCCGCCGTTACGGGTGGCTTCGCAGAAGCGACGCCCCAGTGCGTCGTGCTCGGCCCACTGGTGCGGGCACGCGGGGCACGTCGTCCCGGTGCGCTGCTCGTGGCGGCCCCGCTTGGGCTCATCCATGCGACGCGGCCACGATCGGCTCGGGGAGCGCCTCGGCCGTGGGTGCTGGGTCCGGCATGGTCGGCGCCGCCGTTCCCGGCCGCCGGGCGGCCGTGGTGTCGTTCATCGGGGGCGCCCGGCGTTGATCGCCGGAGAAGCGAGGAGCACTCGACACCCGGAACGCTACTCCGCAGGGCGCGGGTGGGGGCCCACCTCGACCGGCTCCACCCGGTGATCACCGAGCCGCGCGGCGACCGTCAGGACGTGGTCATCTCAACGATGCGTGACCGGGGGCGTGGCGCCAGGACCTGATCGAGCGGCTGACAGGGCGGGGTGGGGAGGTGCGTCCACCCTCCCCACTCCTTCCCGGCCCCGGCCCGTCAGCCGGCCGGCGGGGCCTCGACGACCACGACGTGGTTGCCGTCGGGGTCGCGCAGCATGAACATCAACGGCGCGCCGGGGGTCTGCATCGGCTCGGGGTCGAGGTCGATGCCCCCGATCGCGGACAGCCGCCGGTGCTCCCCGAGGACGTCGGCGGTCTCGACGCCGATCGAGGTCCCGCCCGGCTCGTCGAACATCGGCGGGTTGAGCGCGAGCCGCGTGAGCGACTCCGGCGGGGCCACCTCGACCCACCGGTTCTCACCGTTCTCCCCGAACCTCGTGTCGCCGCGCAGCTCCCAGCCCAGGCGGTCCCGGTAGAAGGCGATGGCGGCGTCCACGTCGGCGACCGTGAACATGACGACGCCGATGTTGGTGACGGTGGTCGGCGTGCCCGTCGGGGTGCTCATGCCTCGGTACGATAATGGGATCGCGTGATCTGCCTCAAGGACCGATCGGGTCAGGCGTCCCGGCGGCGCATCCGCGCGAGGGTCACCCCGAGACCGAGCACGACGTAGACCAGCGCCCGCAGCGACGACGACGCCAGCCCGCCGAGCGGCAGGGGGTCGCGCAGTACATCGGTGCCCGCCGAGAAGCCCGTCGTCAGCAGCACCGGCTGCAACCAGTCCAGCGAGGGGACCGCGGAGAGCACCCCGAACACGATGAGGCCGCCGAGCACACAGGCGAGCACGACGAGCGGGTGCTCGGTGAACGTCGAGATCGCCAGCGCGACCGCGCCCACCGCGAGCAGCTGGCCCACCGTCCACACCGCGACCAGCGCAATTCGGCCGAGCGCCTCGCCGATCCCGAGCTGCGTGCCCGAGAGCGTCACGAGGGTGCCCTGGGCGCCGCCGACGACCACGGTGCCGGCGATCATCCCGACCACCGCGACGACCAGCACGGCGAGCACCGCCACCGTCACGACCCCGGCCGCCTTCATCACCACCAGGCGCATCCGCCCGACGGGGGCGAGGAGAAGACCCCGCAGCGTGCCCGTGGCGGCCTCGCCCGCGATGGCGTCGGCACCCGCGCTCGCCACCGCGAGCGGCAGGAGCAGCGCCAGCGACAGACCCAGCGCGACGACCGGCAGGACGAACCCGTTGCCCGCGATCTGGGCGACCAGCCCCGGTCCCCGGCCCTCCGACGGACCACCGGTGGTGGCGATCCCGATCGCGATCGCCAGCGGCACGAGCGCGAGCAGCCCGAGCACCACCAGCGTCCGCGGCCGGCGCAGCACCCACCGCAGCTCGGCCGCGAGGAGCCGGCTCAGGGGCGCGGTGGTGCGGGTGGCAGCGGCACCCCGGGTCGCCACGGTGGTGCTCACGTGTCCTCCTCGGTCAGCCGGGCGAAGAGTTCCTCGAGGTGGGCGCGGCGGCGGTGGACCTCCCACACGCCGACCCCCCAGTGCACGAGCGCCTCGACGACCTCCGGCGGCTCCAGCGTGCCGGCCGGGACGACCACCCCGCCGTCGCGCACGTACGGACCGGCGCCCGCGGCCCGCAGCGCGTCGAGAGCGGCGTCGTGGTCGTCCACGGTGAGGACGAGCTCGCCCGCCCCGCCGTCGAGCAGGCCGGCGAGCTCACCCGAGACCAGCAGCGTGCCCCGCTGCAGCACCGCGACGTGGGTGCACACCGCCTCCACCTCGGCGAGCAGGTGCGACGAGAGCAGCACGGTCGTCCCGGCCTCGTGCAGCTCGGCGATCACCCGGCGCACGTCGCGGGTGCCGGCCGGGTCGAGACCGTTGGTGGGCTCGTCGAGCACCACCAGCCGCCGCGGCACCAGCAGCGCCGCTGCCAGGCCGAGGCGCTGCTTCATTCCCAGCGAGTAGCCGCGGTAGCGCCGGCGGGCGGCGTCACCTCCCCCCGTCGCTCCGCTCGCCCCACCGCCCAGTCCGACGCGCTCCAGCGCCGCGTCGACCGGCGCCCGCAGATCGCCGTCGAGACGCGGCTCCGTCGCCGCCGCCCGCAGCAGGTTGTCGCGTCCGGAGAGGAACGGGTGGAACCCGGGGCCCTCGACGAGCGCACCGACGTCAGGCAGGGCGGCGGGCAGGTCGTCGCCGCGGCGGCCGAGGAGCTCGACGCTCCCCGCGGTCGGGCGGGTGAGCCCCAGCAGCATCCGGATCAGCGTCGTCTTGCCCGAGCCGTTCGGCCCGAGCATCCCGACGATCGCCCCCTTCGGCAGGTCGAGGTCCACCCCGTCGACGGCCACCACCCGCCCGAAGGTCTTGCGCAGCCCCCGCACGCGGGCGGCGGGCTCGGCGTCGGGGACGGGTCCCTCGGGTGGCGGCACGACGCCGAGGGTTCCAGGCGACGCCGTCACTGCCCGAGCGCCTCGGAGAGCACCTGCTCGGGCACGGCCCCGGCGGCGATGCGCCCGTCGTTGGTGACGATCGCGGTCGCCACCGCGGTGGTGATCAGGCGCCCCTGGCCCCACGGACCGCTGACCGGGGTGCCGAGGCTGTTGAGGTCGATGGAGCCGTCGGGGCGACCCGGCTGGTTCGGCTGGTTCGCGGGCCGCTGTGCGATGACGACGCGGTCCCACCCGTCACCGACCACCTTCGGCGCCTGCGCACCGGCCGGCGGACCGGGGTGCGCGCCCTGGCCCCGCGCCGGAGCGTCCTTCACGGTCGTGCCCGGCGGCGGGGTGAAGGTGAACAGCGACTGGTCCTGCGGGCCGAACGTGATGTCGGAGAAGCCGATCGTCAGCGCCGGCTGCGGCTGCCCCGTCGCGAGGACGGTGAGCTGCAGTGGAATGCGCTTCTCGGCGTCGACGGCGACGCGGACCTCGCGCAGCAGGGTGCGCTCGGTCGGCAGCGGGGTGAGCACGAGCTGGTAGGCGGAGCGGCCGGCGACGTCGGCGGTGCCGTCGACGGCGACGGTGCTGGTCTTGCGCAGGTCGGCGATCATCTGCGTGGCTGCGCCGGTCGGGTCGGTCTGCGGGTCGATCCCGCCGGGCCGCCCGGGGTGGGAGGGCTCGTTCGCGGGGTGCGCGGGCGCCTTGGTGGCGGTGCGGTCGGTCGAGTCGTAGGACCACCGCGTGGTGCCGTCGGAGACGAGGGTGCGCTCACCTTGGGAGGAGGGCAGGGCCACCCGCCCCTTGCCGTCGCCGTTCGACCACACCCGGGCCGTCTGGGTGCCGTTGCCCAGCTGCGGGGCGTTCGGCAGGGCCGGCAGCCCCAGCTCGTTGTCGACGGTGACGGTGCCGTTCAGCGGCCCGGGCTGCGCGGTGATGACCGAGGCGACGAGCGCCTCCGGGGTCACCGGCGGCAGCGGCGGCGCGGCGGCGGCCGACGGGGCGATGGC
Organism: Actinomycetospora sp.; assembly: GCF_036497585.1. Classification (GTDB taxonomy): domain Bacteria; phylum Actinomycetota; class Actinomycetes; order Mycobacteriales; family Pseudonocardiaceae; genus Actinomycetospora. Next base: position 41,499 of record NZ_DASXJD010000124.1, read on the forward strand.
CACCCCGATCGCGATCGCCCCGGCCGCGACGATCCCCCCGAGACCCGCGCCCCAACGCTTCCGACTGCTCATGGCGCCAATACTCAGGGTTCGTCCCTGAGACGCCCACAGTGTTCCCGGCGCTACCGTCGCTGGTGTGCCGCGCGTGCTGGTCGTCGACGACGAGCCGGGCGTCCGCGCGGCCCTGACCCGCGGGCTGGGCGCCGAGGGCATGGACGTCGTCGCGGTCGCCGACGGCCGGGCCGGGCTCGCCCAGGCCGAGAGCGGCGCGTTCGACGTCGTCGTGCTCGACGTCGTGCTGCCCGGGCTCTCCGGCTACCGCGTCCTCGAGCGGCTGCGCGCGGGCGGTGTCGAGACCCCGGTGCTGATGCTCTCGGCCAAGGACGGCGAGGTCGACCAGGCCGACGGGCTCGACCTCGGCGCCGATGGCTACCTCGTCAAACCGTTCTCCTTCGTCGTGCTCGTGGCCCAGCTCCGGGCCCTGCTGCGTCGTCGCGGTCCGGCGCCGGCGCGGGTAGTCCTGGGGCCGCTCTGCATCGACCCGGGCGCGGGGACCGCGAGCTGGGAGGGCCGCGAGGTCGAGCTCTCGGGACGGGAGGCGGCGCTGCTGCACGCCCTCGCCACCCGACCCGGCCGCACCATGACCAAGGACGAGCTGCTCGCCGTCGTGTGGGGAGACGGCGCCGCGGCCCGCAACGTCGTCGAGGTCTACGTCGGCTACTTGCGCCGCAAGCTCGCCGCGGTGGGGGCCGGGAACCTCGTCGTCACCGTCCGCGGTCGCGGGTACCGGCTCGACCCGCCGTCATCGTGAGTGGCGGAGAACTGACCGAAGGGCACCTTCGGTCGGATAGATCGACCGAAGGGCACCTTCGGTCGGAACCATCGGCGGAGCGGGATTCCGGCGAGGGGCACCCCCTGCCGGATAGACCGACCGAAGGGCACTTTCGGTCGAAATCAGCCGGCTCCTCACGGAGTGGGCTCCGCGCCTGGTGGGCCCGCCGCGGACTGCGGACCCGGATCACGCTGGTCGTCGCGGTCGTGGCCGTCGTCGTGCTCGCCGCGCTCGCCCGGCTCGGGGCCGGCCTGCTGCTCTCCGCGGTGACCACCTCCGGTGACGGCGAGCTACGGGAGGGGGCGAGCGCAGCGGGCGCCGCCGTCACCCGCGGAGCGCCGGCCCCGCCCGGGATCCGCGTGACCGACGTGGCGGGCACCCCGACCGACGGCCGCGGCCCCCTCCCGCTCGACCCCGCCGAGGCGCGCAGCCTCGCGGCGGGCGAGCCGGTGACCGCGGGCGGCCCGCCCGGCCGCGCGCACGACGCGGCCGGCCCGCTCACCCGCTGGGTGGCCGTCCCGGTGACGCTGCCCGACGGATCCCGCCGGCTCGTGCTCGCCTCGCGCGACCTGCTCGGCGCGGTCGTGATGCTGGCCGGCGCGGCCCGCTGGTTCCTGCCGGGGGTGCTCCTCGCGGCGGCCGCGCTCACCGCCGCGGCGTGGCTCGCGAGCGGGGCGGCGCTGCGCCCCGTCGACCGCCTGCGCCGGGCCGCCCGGGATCTCGGCCCGGGGCAGCGCCTCCCGGTGCCGTCGACCGCGGACGAACCCGCCGCCCTCGCCGTCGAGATCAACGCCCTGCTCGCCCGCCGTGACGACGCCGTCGACCGGCTCCGGCGCTTCTCCGACGACGCCGCCCACGAGCTGCGCTCGCCGATCGCGTCGCTGCGGGCGCAGGCCGAGGTCGCGGTCGCGCACCCGTCGCCGGGCTCGTCGGAGGAGGAACGGGAGGCATGGCGGTCGGTGGCCCGCGACGCGCAGCGGCTCTCCGACCTGGTCGCGGACCTGCTCGCGCTCGCCCGGGCCGAGGGCGGCGTCCGCGGCGAGCCGGTCCCGGTGGACCTCGCCGACGCGCTCGGGGAGGCCCTGGCGCGCTCCCCGGACGACGACGGCGCCGTCGCGGTCACCGTCTGGGTTCCCGTCCGGGTCCGCGCGGCCGCGACCTCCGCCGAGGTCGGGCTGGTCCTGGACAACCTGCTCGCCAACGCCCGCCGGCACGCGCGCAGCGTCGTGCACGTCTCCGCGGTGCCCGCGGGCCGGTGGGTGCGCCTGGTCGTCGACGACGACGGGCCGGGCATCCCGCCCGCCGACCGCGAGCGGATCTTCGACCGCTTCACGCGGCTCGACGCCACGGGCGGCACCGCCGGGGCCGGCCTGGGCCTCGCGCTCGTGGCCCGGCTCGTCGAGGGCCGCGGCGGGTCCGTCCGCGCGGGCGACTCGCCCGACGGCGGCGCCCGGCTCGCGGTGCGCTGGCCCGCGGCCGGCTGAGTCCGTCCCCGGACGACCCCGCCCACTACGCCGCGATCGGGTCGACATGGAGGTCGGGGCATGGCAGCGGGCACCGACCGGCAGGGCTTCCACTCGCACGCCGTCCAGGGCGAGCACGAGTACTTCGACCTGGGGTCGTTCGTCCTCGGGTCCGGCTACACGCTGCCGGGCGCGACGCTGGCCTTCCGCAGCCACGGCACGCTGAACGCCCGCAAGGACAACCTCGTCCTGTTCCCGCACATGTACTCGGGGATGGACCCCGGGTCCCTGACGGTGCGTGTGCGTCGCAGAATGAGGCCGTGAGCACGACGATCGTCCTGCGCGAGGCCCACCCCGACGTCGAGCCCGGGCTCGGCGCGCTGTCCGGCTACCTGCACGACGTCATCGGCCGCATGCAGGGCCGGCCCGCGACCGACGACGAGGTGGCGGCGTTCGCCGCCGAGAGCCCGAACGACGGGCTGGTCGCGCCGGACGGGACGTTCCTGGTGGCGGTCGAGGGCGACGGCGAGGCCGTGGGCTGCGTCGGGCTGCGCTGGCGCGGCGCGGGCGTCCCCGCGGACGCCGCGGAGCTCAAGCGGATGTGGACCTCCCCGGCGGTGCGCGGGCACGGCGTCGGCAAGCTGCTGCTCGACGAGGTCGTCCGTCGCGCCCGCGACGGCGGGTGCGCCCGGCTGGTGCTCGACTCGCGCGCCGACCTCGTCGAGGCCCGCACCCTCTACGAGCGCGCCGGCTTCGTCGAGGTCGCGCGGTACAACGACAACCCCCATGCCCAGGTCTGGTACGCGCTGGACCTGCGGTGACGCCCGGGGCCGCCACCACGCTGCGGCGCGTGACCGCGACCCGCTACGTGACGCCGCTGCGCGAGGGCGGATCGCTGCCCGGGGTGGTGGAGGCCGACGACCTCGGCACCTACGTCGTCAAGTTCACCGGCGCCGGGCAGGGCGTGAAGGCCCTCGTCGCCGAGGTCGTCGCCGGCGGCCTGGGCCGCGCGCTGGGCCTGCGGGTGCCCGACCTCGTCGTCGTCGACCTCGACCCCGTCGTCGCGCGCGCCGAGCCCGACTGGGAGGTCCAGGAGCTGCTCGCCCGCTCCGGCGGGCCGAACCTGGGGATGGACTTCCTGCCGGGCGCGATCGGGTTCGACCCGGTGGCGCACCGGGTGGACCCCGACGAGGCCGCGCGGGTGCTGTGGTTCGACGCGCTCGTCGAGAACGTCGACCGCACCTGGCGTAACCCCAACCTGCTGCGCTGGCCGACCTCCTTCCCCCGTCGCTCCGCTCGCCCCTCGAGCGACCTCTGGTGCATCGACCACGGCGCCTGCCTGTACTTCCACCACTCGTGGGCGCGCGCGGCCGGCGTCGTCGGGCGGGCCTACGACGCCTCCGACCACGTGCTGGCGCCCTTCACGACGACGGCGTCGCGGGCGGCGGCCGACGGGGCGCTGGCGCCGATGGTGACGCGGGGGGCGCTCGAGGCGGTCGCGGCGGCGGTGCCCGAGGAGTGGCTGGCCGAGGACACGTTCTTCGACTCGGTCGCGGCGGCCCGCGAGGGGTACGTCGAGCACCTGCTGGCGCGGCTGACCGAGCGGGCGTGGGTGCCGTGACGGCCACCCCGAAGAACACCTACGAGTGGGCCGCCCTGAAGGTGGTACCGCGCGTCGACCGCGGCGAGTGCGTCAACGTCGGGGTGCTGCTCTACTGCCGTCACGAGGTGCACCTGACGATCCGGCTGGCGCTCGACCGGGCGCGCCTCGCGGCGCTGGCGCCGGACCTCGACGTCGAGGAGGTCGCGACGGCGGTGCACGCGTGGGCGCGCACCGTGGCGGGGGAGGGGCCGGCGGGCGTGCTGTCGGCGGGGGAGCGGTTCCGCTGGCTCACCGCGCCGCGCTCGACGGTGGTGCAGCCCGGGCCGGTGCACACCGGGCTGACGGCCGACCCCGACGCCGAGGCCGACCGCCTGCTGGCGCGTCTCGTCTGAGGCTCAGCCCACCTGGCGGCGGCAGAACTCCAGGACCAGCGCCCACTGGAAGGCCCGCTGCGCGTTGTCGGCCGCGCCGCCGTGCCCGCCCTCGACGTTCTCGTAGTACTCCACCGGGTGCCCGTACTCCCGCAGCCGTGCGACGAACTTCCGCGCGTGCCCCGGGTGCACGCGGTCGTCGCGGGTCGAGGTCGTCACGAGGATCGACGGGTAGGACGCCCCGCGCGCCAGCTTCTGGTACGGCGAGTAGCCCGAGAGGAAGGCCCAGTCGTCGGGGTCGTCGGGGTCGCCGTACTCGGCCATCCACGACGCGCCCGCGAGCAGCAGGTGGAACCGCCGCATGTCCAGCAGCGGCACCATCACCACCACCGCCCCGAACAGCTCCGGGTACCGCGTGATCATCACGCCCATGAGCAGGCCGCCGTTGGACCCGCCGTGGATCGCGAGCCGACCCGGCGTCGTGATCTCCCGCGCCACCAGGTCGCGCGCCACCGCGGCGAAGTCCTCGTAGGCCCGGTGACGGTGCTCGCGCAGCGCCGAGGTGTGCCACTCCGGGCCGTACTCGCCGCCGCCGCGGATGTTCGCGACGACGTAGATCCCGCCGTCCCAGCCCTGCTCCGGCGACGCCTCGATCCAGCCGCGTCCCATCACCCCGGAGTACGACGGCGTCCGGGAGATCTCGAACCCCCCGTAGCCGGTCATCAGCACCGGACCCGGGGTCGAACGCTCCTTCCCGACGACGAAGTAGGGCACCTGCGTGCCGTCGTCGGAGGTCGCGAAGAACTGCCGGACCGTGACCCCGGTGGCGTCGAAGAACTCCGGCGCGGAGCGCAGCGTCTCCAGCGGGGCGTCCTGCTCGGCGATGTCACCGATCTCGGTGCGCAAGAACGTCGAGGGCCGGGTGAAGCCGTCGGTGTCGAGGAAGACCTCGTCGCTCTCGTCCGGGTCGACCCCGACCACCCCGACGACGGAGAAGTCGTCGCCGGTGGGCAGCTCACGGCGGGGCCAGTCGCCGGGCGTCGCCTGCTCGGGGCCCGTGGGCGGCGTGAGCACCTCGAGCCGGGTCGCGACGTCGTCGAGCAGGGTGAGGATGAGGTGGGTCTTCGTCCAGGCCCAGCCGGCGAGCGATCGGCTCGGCGTCGGGGTGAAGAGGACGGTGTGCTCGCGTCCGCCGTCGAGGAAGTCCTCGGCACCGAACGCGAGCAGGGTGCCCGCCGGATATTCGGTGCCGTCGACGGTCCACGCCGACCGCGTCCGGACCAGCAGCCAGGCCCGCTCCATCTCGGTGTCGGCGTCCGGGGGCACGTCGACGAGCACCCGGGTGCCGTCGGCGCGCAGCACGAACTCCTCGCTGGTGTGGAAGTCGGGGCTGCGCCCGACGACGTCCCGCTCGAAGCCGACGGCGTGGTCGTGCCCGGCGAAGGCGGACACGTCGGTCTCGGCGGCCTCGAACACGACGGGGGCCTCGGTGACCGGGGTGCCGCGCGTCCAGCGGCGCATCACGCGCGGGTAGCCCGAGGTCGTCATCGACCCGGGCCCCAGGTCGGTCCCGACGAACACCGTGTCGTCGTCGATCCACGAGATCCGGCTCTTGGCCTCGGGCAGCGCGAACCCGCCCTCGGACTCCGGGACGAAGCGCTTGGCCTCGAGGTCGTACTCGCGGACCACGGTCGCGTCGGCGCCGCCGCGGGAGAGCTGCACGAGCGCGCGGGTGTAGTCCGGCCAGCGCGCGCCCGCGCCCGCCCAGACCCAGTTCTCGTCCTCCCGGGTCGCGAGCGCGTCGACGTCGAGCAACAGCTCCCAGTCGGGGTCGCCGGTGCGGTAGGAGTCCAGGGTGGTGCGCCGCCACAGGCCGCGCGGGTGCTCGGCGTCCTGCCAGAAGTTGTAGAGCAGCTCTCCCCGACGGCGGGTGTAGGGGATGCGGTCGTCGGAGTCCAGGACGGCGCGCAGCCCGTCGCGCAGGGCGGTGAACCGCTCGCCCTCGGCCAGCACCCCCAGGCTCTCGCCGTTGCGGGCTCGGACCCAGTCCAGGGCCTCGTCGCCGGTGACGTCCTCGAGCCAGAGGTAGGGGTCGTCGGTGCTGGTCTCGGTCGGGGCAGGCGTGGAGGTCACGCGTCCAGTCTGCCCACCGGCGGGCGCCGTGCCGATCAGGCGCCCCAGAGTGTCAGAGGGTCCCGCTAGTCTCTCGAACATAAGTTCGAGCGATGCGGGCGGGGCGGGTGACGCGGTCAGCGCCGAGCTGACCGCGCTGCTCGCGCGCCTCGCCGAACTCGCCGACGCCGCAACCGATCCCGCCGCCGACGGCGGCGCCGCCTTGGTCGATCGGATCGCCGTCCTGGAACGCATGCGGTCCTCGCTCGCGGCGGCGCAGCACACCGCCATGGTCGCGTTCGCCCGCACCCAGGTCGAGGTCCAGTCCGCTCAGGTCGCCGCAGGTCGGCTGGACCCGCGCACGCTGGGTCGCGGTGTGGCCGACCAGATCGGGCTGGCCTGCCACGTCTCCCCGGTCACCGGCTCCCGCCGGCTGGGGGTGGCCCGCGCCCTGCACATCGATCTCCCGGCCACGCGGGCGCTGCTGACGGCGGGGCGGATTCCCGAGCGGCTCGCGGAGACGATCGTGTCGCTGACGAGTCACCTCGAGCCCGAGCAGCGCCGACTGGTCGACAAGCAGCTCGCCGAGGCCGGCCTCGAGAACCAAGGATTGCGCGAGGCCGAGGCCACGGTGAAGAAGCAGGCCTACGAGGCCGACCGGGCCGGGTTCACCGCCCGCGGCCGCACCGCCCGCAAGGATCGTCGGGTGACGTTGCGTCCGGCGCCGGACACCATGGCCGTGCTCTCCGGGCTGCTGCCGGTCGAGCAGGGGGTGGCGTGCCTGGCCGCGCTGCGGAAACACGCCGACTCGTTGATCGCCTCCGGGGACACCGACGGCCGCACCCGCGACCAGCTCGTCGCCGACACCCTCGTCGAACGTGTCACCGGACAAGCCGCAGCCGCCGACGTGGACGTCGAGGTGGGGATCGTGCTGCCCCTCGACGCCCTGCTCGACCCCGACGACGAGACCCCCGGGGAGTTGGTCGGGCACGGGCCGCTGCCCGGCGGGATCGTGCGCGACCTCCTGGCCAGCACGCAGGGCAAGCGGTGGTGGCGGCGGCTGTTCACCCACCCCACGAACGGCACCCTGGTCGGCGGCGACCCGAAACTGCGCCGGTTCGACGGGTTCCTCGCCACGCTGATCGACCTGCGTGATCACGGCCGTTGCCCGGATTCCTCCTGCGACGCCCCCATACCCTATCGGCGTGCTCCCCTGATTCACGACCAGACATCCGGCCCTTCCGCGCCGGCGGGCCGACCAGCCTGGCCAACGGCCGCGGAGTATGCGCCCGCGGCAACTACGTCCGCGAGATGCCCGGCTGGCAGCTCCACACCGTCCACGACGGACTCGGCGACGAACCCCACACCGTCCGGACCACCACCCCTACCGGACACACCTACACCAGCCGTGCCGGGCCCTGATGTTCACGCCCCACGGCTCGGACCCACCGTCAGTGGGCGTGACCGTTCCGACCGGCCACCGTCTCGGCCGGGGCGGGAGGTATCGACCAGGCCGGGGGAAGCGCGGCGGGTGCCGGTGGCTCGTCGTCGGGAGCCTTCTCACGCCCGGTGCGCAGCAGCTCACGCCACTCGGCGGGGCTCCAGTGCGCGGGCTCCGTGGTCGCGAGGAACTCCCGCAGGACGGTGAGGAAGCGCTGCGGGTGGGAGTGGAACGGGAAGTGCCCGGCCCGCTCGAACACCTCGAGGCGGCTCTCGGGCATCGCGGCGTGCGCGGTGCGGCCGTGCTCCACCGGGACGACCATGTCGTCGGCGCCCCAGACCAGCAGCGTGGGCATGCCCGCCGTCAGGTAGCAGCGGTCGAGCATCGTCACCACCTGCCCGCGCCAGTCGACGACCGCGCGCAGGGTCCGCAGGAACGCGGAGCGGCTGGTCGCGTCGGGCAGGGCGTCGACGAGGCGGACGAGGTCCTCGGCGTCCCGACCCAGCGACGTGTCGAGGGCCTGCAGCGTGCGCAGGACCAGTTCGGTCGGGAAGCGGACGCCGGGCCAGCGCAGCATCGGCAGCACGAGGTCGGCGAGCGGCAGCGACGCGGCCCGCAGCGCGGGGGTCACGGACTGGGCGACGCCGCCGGCGCCGACCAGCACGAGGCGCTCGGTGCGCTCGGGGTACTGGTAGGCGAACTGCATGGCGACGCCACCGCCGAGGGAGTGCCCGACGAGGGTCGCGCGGTCGATGTCGAGGACCGAGAGCAGGTCCCGCATACCGTTGGCGTAGGCGCCGATCGAGTAGTCGCCGCGGGGCTTGTCGGAGCCACCGTGGCCGAGGAGGTCGGGGGCGAGGACGGTGTGGTCGCGGGCCAGGTCGTCGAGGACCGGCCCCCAGGTCGAGGAATCGTCGCCGATCCCGTGGATCAGCAGCAGGACGGGGCCGGACCCGGCCATGCGGAACGCCCGCCGGTACCCGTGGACGGTCCGGTACTGCAGCGCCCAGCGCTCACCGGCGACCGGGCGTGCGACCGGACCGGGCGCCGGCGGGGCTCCCCGCCCCGGACGTCGACCCAGCACCTCGTGCTCCTCTCCGGACCCGATCCGATTGGGGGCCACGGAAGATCGAGCGTAGGAGCGCCGTGTGACGTCCGGTGACGGGGAGATTGCGCCGACGTGGCGGCGCGGTCGGCGGTCACGAGGTCCCTGCGGCCGAGCCCTCCGGCCCGTCGTCGCGTGGCTCGTCGTCGCCGCCGGTCTCGTCGGCCGGAGTGGCGTCGACCTCGGCGAGCAGCAGGTAGAGCCGCCGCCGGGCCTCGTCGAGGATGCCCGTGGCCTGCGTGACCTGCTCCGCGGTGCCGACCTGGGCCACCTGCGCGACCGCGCCGGCCAGTCCTCGTCCCGCGGTGCGGAGCGCGGTGAACCCGTCGTCCGCACCCGCCTCGACCTGCGACCACACCGCGTCGAGCTCGGAGGCGTGCTCCTCGGTCCAGCGCTTGCCCTCCTCGGTCAGGTGCACGACCGTGCGGCCGGACTCCTTCTCGGTGTGGACCAGGCCCTCGTCGGCCAGCTGGGAGACGGTCGGGTAGACCGAGCCCGGGCTGGGCTTCCAGGAACCGCCCGAACGCTCGGCGATCTCCTGGATGATCTGGTATCCGTGCCGCGGCTCCTCGCGCAGCAGGGCGAGGATCGCGAGGCGGACGTCGCCCCGCGAGCGTCGGCGCGGGCCGCCACGGCCACCCGGGCCACGGCCGCGTCCGCGACCACCCGGACCGCCACGACGACCGCGCGGCCCACCCGGGCCCCACGGGCCGGGGAACCCGGGACCCGGGTCCTCACCGGGCACCTGGACGGCCTCCTCGTCCTCCGGGCCGCGCCCGCGTCCGCGGCCACGGGGTCCCCCGGGGCCGAACGGGCCACCGAAGGGCGGTCCGAAGTCGGAGAAGTCCCTGCCGAACGGGCCACCCCGTCGGCGTGCACCGCGACGTGGCCCGCCGGGCTCGCCTCGATGCGCCTGCGGCCCACCCGGGCCGCGCTTTCCTTGCGTCCACTCGGGGCGCTCGTGGTTGGTGAACATGTGGATGTTCCCTTCGTTGATGTACCGCCGGCTGTCGGCGATGGTTCAACGATATATCGTTAACTGTCGCCGAGCAAAGTGGTCTGTATCACACCGAGGTCATGGGTGAGCGTCGCCGTTCTGACGTCGGACGCCAGGAACGTGCCGTTGCTGCCACGGTGGCGACCGGCCGCCCACGAGTGAGCGGCGCCCTTCTGACGTCGGACGCCAGGAACGTGCCGTTGCTGCCACCGAGCAAGGGGCCGTCGCCCTTCTGACAGGCTCGTCGCCGTGAGGATCCTCTTCGCCTCGGCCCCGGGGTACGGACTGACGCTGCCGTTGGTCCCGCTGGTCTGGGCGGCCCGCGCGGCCGGGCACGAGGTGCTGCTGGCGACGACGTCGGAGATGGCCACCGTCGGGCCGGCGGCCGGGCTCCCGGTGCACGACGTGTACCCCGACCGCGACGTGTGGGCCGACCTCATGGCTCGGGTGATGGGCGGCGGCGAGCCCGCCGACGACCTCCCCGAGGAGTACCGGCTGGCGGCGAAGGCCGGGAACCCCTTCGGGCTCTTCACCGTGACGATGACCGGGGGCACCGTCGAGGCGGGCCGCGCCTTCGGGGCCGACCTCGCCGCCTACCCCTCCGACCACGCTGCGGGCATGCTCACCGCCGCGGCGCTCGGGGTCCCGGCGCTCGAGGTCGGGAACCGGGTGTCGTGGTCGATGCGCGACGTCGACTGGCGCACCGGTCACGACGGCTTCGGCGACCCCGAGATCCACGAGATCGTCCGGCGCAAACTCGGCATCGCCGGTACCCCGGTGCCCGTCGCCCGGATCGACCCCCGGGCACCCAGCATGGGCGGGCTGGCCGCTGACGAAGTCACCCACGACGAGCGCGACGGCGCGCCCTGGTGGCCGATGCGGTTCGTGCCCTACAACGGCGGCACCCTCGTGCCGGACTGGGCGCTGCACCGTCCCGAGCGGCCCCGCGTCGCGGTCACCCTCGGCACCGTCGTGCCCGCCGTGAGCGGGCTCAGCTCCCTGGCGGTGGTGCTCGAGGGGCTGGGCGGGATGGACCTCGAGGTGGTCCTCGCCGCCGGGACCGCGGACCTCACCGGGCTCGGGACGCTTCCGGCGAACGTGCGGTCCGTCGGCTACCTGCCGCTGTCGGCGTTCCTCCCGACGTGCGCCGCGATCGTCCACCACGGCGGCTCGGGCTCCACGGCGGCGCCGCTCTACTACGGCGTCCCGCAGCTCGTGCTGCCCTCGTTCGCCGACAACCCGCTGGCCGCGGCGCGGGTCGCCGAGCGCGGGGTGGGCCTCTCGCACGACCCGGCCACGCTCGACGTCGCGACGGTGCGGCTCTCGGTGGGGCGGCTCCTGGCGGACGAGGCGTTCACGACGGCGGCCGCGCAGGTCCGGGCGGAGATGGCCACCCAGCCCAGCCCGGCCGCCGTCCTCGAGCGCGTCGAGGCGGCGCTGTCCTGAACCCAGTTGTCCTGACTCAGTGGAAGGCGGCGCGCTCCACCGTCGTCTGCAGGGCGGCGAGGAGCTCGCGGGCCGAGTCGAGCGAGAGCTCGACCGCGATGCGCGACGCCGGCCCGCGGTCCGGGGCCAGGAAGTCGATGTTCACGGTGTGCGCGTCGGGAGCGTGCACCGGGTGGTCGTAGTAGACCGTCGCCTCGGACATGGCCTGCCAGCCGTCGCGGGTCTTCCCCGACGAGCGGGCGAGGGCGACCTTCTCGGTGGAGTACGTGCACATCAGGCGGCTCCGAGGTGGGTGCCGAGGAACGACTCGATCCTCTGCCAGGCGTCGACGGCGGCCTCGGGGCGGTACGCGGGCCGGTCGACGGAGAAGAACGCGTGCCCGGCGCCGTCGTAGCGGTGGAACTCGTAGGTCTTGCCGTGGTGCTGCAGCAGCTTCTCCAGCTCGTCGACCTGGTCGGGCGAGGGGTAGGAGTCGTCGTTGCCGAACAGGCCGAGCAGGGGCGCGCCGAGCTCGCCGATGCGGTCGGCCAGCGGGGAGACCTGCAGCGGGAAGCCCTCCGGCGGGGTCCCGACGACGAAGGCGCCGTAGCAGTCGACCGCCGCCTGCACGTCGACCTCGATGCCGGTGAGCACCGCCTGGCGCCCGCCCGAGCAGTAGCCGATGACGCCGACCCTGCCCGTCGCGTTCGGCAGCGCCCGCAGCCAGGCCGCCGCCCCGCCCGCGTCGCCGACGAAGCGCTCGTCGGGCACCCCGCCGTTGGCGCGCGCGGTGGCGGCGGCATCGTCGGGGTCGGCGTCGGGGGCCTCGCGGGTGTAGAGGTTCGGGCAGATCGCGGAGTAGCCCATCGTCGCGAAACGACGGGTGATCTCCTTGGTCCCCGCGTCGTAGCCCGGCATGTGGTGGATGACGATCATGCCGCTGTGCGGGGCGGCGTCCATCGGACGCGCGGTGTAGGCCTCGATGAGGTCGCCGCCGTGTCCCGTGATGCCGACCGTCTCGGCCAGGACGGCGTCGTACTTCATGGCGAGCACTCCCTCCTCGTCGGTGCCGGCGGCACCGCTCTCCCGGTCGATCAGAGCACTTCGGCGACGGCGGGGCAGGGCCGGGGCGACGCGCGTCCCGTTTGCGTACCGGAGGTCAACGGCGCCAGCGCGCCGGGCCGTCGTCGTAGAGGTCGCCGCCGTGGGTGTCGTTGACGACGAGGGCCGGGAAGTCCTCGATCGTCAGGCGGCGGACCGCCTCGGCGCCCAGGTCCTCGTAGGCGACGATCTCGGCGCTCGTGATGCAGCGGGAGAGCAGTGCGGCGGTGCCCTCGATCGCGCCGAAGTAGACGCAGCCGTGGCTGCGCATCGAGTCCTTGACGTCCTGGCTGCGCCGCCCCTTGCCGATCATCGCCCGCAGTCCCCGCTCGACGAGCATCGGGGAGTACGCATCGCAGCGGCTGGCGGTGGTGGGGCCGGCCGAGCCGATGACGTGGCCGGGGCGGGCCGGGGTGGGGCCGACGAAGTAGATCGTGGCGCCCTCGACCTCGAACGGGAGGTCCTCGCCGACCGACAGCGCCTCGGCGAAGCGGGCGTGGGCGGCGTCGCGCGCGGTGTAGACGATCCCGTTCAGCAGGACGGAGTCGCCGGCGTGCAGCGAGGCCGGGTCCTCGAGCGGGAGCGACAGCGACGTCGTCACAGGGTCACGCTCCGCACCCGGTGGGAGTGGCAGTCGAGGTTGATCGCCACGGGGAACGCGGCGATGTGGGTCGGGTAGGCCTCGACGTGCACGGCCACCGTCGTCACCGTCCCGCCGAACCCGGCCGGGCCGATCCCGGTGGCGTTGATCGCGTCGACCAGCTCCGCCTCCAGCTCGGCCAGCTCCGGGTCCGGCGACGGCGAGCCGGTGGGATCGCGCGTCAGCGCCCACTTGGCCAGCACCGCGGCGCCGTCGAAGGTGCCGCCCATCCCGATCCCGACGGTCACCGGCGGGCTGGCCGACGGTCCCGCCTTCTCGATCGTCTCCACCACGAAGCGCTTCATGCCCTCGACCCCGGCCGCCGGGGTGAGCATCCGCAGCGCCGACATGTTGTCGCAGCCCGCGCCCTTGACCAGCAGCGTCAGCTCGATGCCGCCGCCCGGCACGAGGTCGTAGTGGACCATCGCCGGCGTGTTGTCCCCGGTGTTGACGCGGTCGACGGGGGAGCGGACGAGCGAGGCGCGCAGGTACCCGTCGCGGTAGCCCTCGGCGACCCCGCGGTCGATCGCCTCGGCCAGCGAGCCGCCGGTGAAGTGCACGTCCTGCCCGATCGTCAGGAACACCACCGCGTACCCGGTGTCCTGACAGAACGCGATCTGCTCGGCCGCGGAGACACGGGCGTTCTCGAGCAGCCGGCCGAACACCTCGCGCCCGGTCGGCGACTCCTCGGCCAGCCGCCCGCGCTCGAGGGCCGCGACGTGGTCGGCGCGCAGCGCGTGGTTGGTCTCCACGCAGAGCTTCCGTACGACCGCCTCGACCTCGGCGACGTCGACCGTCCGCAGTTCGGGCACGTGCCAGGCCTACCGCACCCGCCGTCGTCGTGCACCACGTGACACACGCCAGAGGCTGACCCCGTGGAGGCGGCACCGGCCGCACCAACGCCCACCTCGCTCGGATCCGCGGTGCCCCACCTCGCTGACCGGCAGACGCCCGCGCTCGTCGTCGACGCCGACGCGCTGGAGGCCAACCTCGCCGACATGGCCGCCCGGAGGCCCGGCGCCACGCTCCGCCCGCACGTCAAGGCGCACAAGACGACGGCGCTGGCCCACCGGCAGGCCGCTGTCATGGGCTACGAGGGGCACCTGCAGGCCCTGCCCGACGTCGCCGAACGGGCGCGGCTCACCGGGGAGTGCATGGCGCGGCTGCTGGCGGCGCACGCCGACGTCGGGGGCGACGTCGTCTCGGGCGGCGGGACCGGGACCTCGGCGGTGAACACGTGGGTCACCGAGATGCCGGCCGGGTCGTACGCGCTGATGGACTCGGCGTACACGGCGGCGGGGGTCGGGTACCGGCAGGCGCTGCACGTGCTCGGGACGGTGGTGTCGGCGTCCGCGGCGGGCCCGGACATGCCCGCGTACGCGGTGGCCGACGTCGGGCTCAAGGCGCTGGGGATGGACCACGGCAATCCGTCGATCGCCAGTGCTCCTGGGGCGAGCGGAGCGACGGGGGGAGGTCACGTCTGGTTCCGCTCCGACGAGCACGTGACGTTCGCGGCCGACGCCGGCACCGAGCCAGCCCGCGTCGGCGACCACGTGCTCGTCGTACCCGCCCACATCGACCCGACGGCCGCCCTGCACGAACGCATGCACCTGGTGCGCGACGGCGAGGTCCTCGACACCTGGCCGGTCGACCTGCGTGGCTGGTGAACCACCTCGCCCAGGACGTACCCGCTCGGACGCGCATGGTGCCCCGGGTCGACCGGGTACCGCTCCCCGCGAGAACCGAAGGCATCCGCGCTCACCCCAGCGGGCGCGGCGAGAAGGAGGAAGACCGGATGGACCTGTCGCGCACGAGGGATCTCTTCGAACGGCAGGGGCCGTTCGCGACGGTCTACCTGGAGGCGACGAACCCCGGCGAGAACGCGGCCAAGCAGACCGAACTGCGCTGGCGCGGGCTCTCGGACTCGCTCTCGGAGCAGGGGGCCGACGACAAGACGATCGCGGCGCTGGACGAGTTGTTCTCCTCGACCGCCGGCGGCGACCTGAACGCGTACGGCCGCGTGGTCGTCGCGTCGGCCGACGGCGTGCTGTTCGACGAGGCCGTGGAGGGCGTCGACCGCTCGGGCGACTCCGCCACGTGGTCCCCGTTGCCCGAGCTCGGCGCGTACTACCGGTCGCAGTCCGGCTCGGTGCGCGTGCTGCTCGTCGTGGCCGACCAGACCGGTGGCGACGTCCACCAGCTCGTCGCCTCGAACGTCGAGGGCGCGCGCGAGCTGGACGAGGAGACGATCCGCGGCTCCGCGGTCGAGTCGGTGCACAAGCCGCGCGAGGGCGGGAACGCCCACAAGCACCGCCAGCGCCGTCACGCCGAGGCCGCGTACCAGAACGCCGCGGACGTCGTGAAGGGCGTGCAGTCGGCGGTCTCGTCGTTCCGGCCCGAACTGATCGTCCTGGCGGGCGAGGTCAGCGGTCGCGAGGTCGTCCGCACCGAGATGCCCAAGGGGCTCCTCGAGATCACCCGCGAGGTCGAGGCCGGCAGCCGGGCCGCCGGGGCGAGCGAGGACGCGCTCGAGGAGGCCCTGCTCAACGAGGTCGGGCGGTTCGCGACCGAGCGCGAGACTGCGATCGACCAGCAGTTCCAGGAGGCCAAGGGTCACGCCAACGCCGCCGAGGGCCTCGAGCCGGTCCTCGAGGCCGCCCGGACCGGGGCGATCGCGACGCTGATCCTCGTCGACGCGCACCCGGTGCCCGGCGAGCTCTACGTCGGCGACAGCCCGGAGGCGCTCTCCACCGACCCCGCCAACCTGAGCTCGATCTCGGACGCGGAGCCGGTCGCGCGGCCGGCCGAGCAGGTCCTGGTCCGGGCGACCGGGGCGATGGGCGGCGACATCGCGGTGCTCGGCGCCGGCGCGGAGCTCACCGACAACGTCGGCGCGCTGCTGCGCTTCCCGACCGGGAGCTAGGTGCGCTTCGCGCATGTGAGCACAAATCCGTGTCATGACACGGATTAGTGCTCACATGCCGAAGGCACCCACGGGCCGGGTACGGCCGTCCGGGTGATCCGTGGAACGGGAGCCGGGCGGCCCTCCTCGAAGGAACATGAGCTCCCGCAAGCGCGTCCGCCGCGCCCCCCGGTCCTCCTCGCCCCGGTCCGCGCCGCGTCCCTCCCAGCCCCCGCCCGACGACGAGGTGGTGGTGAAGCTCGGCGGCCCCGGGGACCTCGTCGCGTCGCTGCCCTCGATGCTCGGGTTCGTCCCGGAGGAGTCGGTGATCGCGGTCGCGATGCACCGGCGCGGTGCCCGCTCCCGGGTCGGCGGCATGGCCCGGATCGACCTGGTCGCCGCCGCCGATGCGCCGGAACGCGCGGAGATCGACCGGGTGCTGACCGACGCGATCGTGCAGCGGCTGGGTCCTGCGGTGCCCGACTCGCTGGTCGTGGTCGTCGTCTCCGAGGCCGACCCGGTCGGGCGACCACCGCACGGCGGGCTCGTCGACGCGCTGACCGAGGCGTTCGCCGCGATCGGGGTGCCCGTGACCAGCGCGGTCTGGACGGCACGGGTCGCGGCGGGCGCCCTCTGGCGCTGCTACGACGACTGCGGCTGCACCGGCGTCCTGGCCGACCCGACCGGCACCCTCGCCGCCGCCGAGACCGCAGCGACCGGGCGGGTCACCTACGGCTCGCGGGCCGAGGTGGACGCGTCCCTCGCCCCCGATCCCGCGGCCGGTGCGCGCCGCCGCCGGGAGCTCGTGGACGACGCGCACCAGGCCGCGCTGACCGACCGGGAGCTCTCCGGTCTCGCCGCCGCCCGCCGCGACCTCGACGCGGTGCGGCACGCGGCCGCCGAGGTCGGGCGCGGGGTGGTGCTCACCGAGGACGAGATCGCGCGGCTCGCGGTCGCGCTGTGCGACCCGCGGGTGCGCGACGTGTGCCTGGGCTTCGCCGCGGGCCACGACGACGCGGTCGACCCCGACCACGCCTGGCAGCTGTGGACGCTGCTGATGCGCGCGGTACCCGCCCCGGAGGTCGCCGAGCCCGCCACCCTGCTGGCGTTCGCCACCCTGGACCACGGCGGCGGTGCGACCCTGACGACGGCGCTCGTGCGCGCGATGGACGCCGATCCGGGCCACCAGCTCAGCCGGCTGCTCGGCAGCATCGTCGCGGCGGGCATGGACCCGGCCGACGTCCGGGAGATGGTGGCCGGGGCGTCCGCTGAGGCGGGCGCGAGGCTGGCGGCGTGAGGGGCGGGCCCGGCTCAGCCCAGCTCGGCGAGGGCGGCCGGGATCTCGGCGGGCTTGTCGACGACGGCGGCCGCGCCCGCCGCCTCGAGCTCCGCGCGGCCCCCGAAGCCCCACGAGACGCCGAGGCAGGGCAGGCCGTGACGGCGGGCGCCCTCGACGTCGTTGTGACGGTCGCCGACCAGCCCGACGACGGGGCCGCCACCGTGCTGCGCCAGCGCCAGCCCGACGACGGCCGCCTTGCCCTCGACGCTGCCGTCGAACGCGGCGCCGTGCACCCCGCCGGCGAAGGCCTCGACGAGACCCAGGTGCGCCACGACCTCGCGGGCATAGGGGGCGGGCTTGCTGGTGGTGACGGCGAGGACGTCGCCGCGGTCGAGGAGCTCGTCGAGCGCGTCGGTGACGCCCTCGTAGAGCGAGACGTCGAACATCCCGCTCGCGCCGTACACCTCGCGGTAGGCCGTCATCATCGCGTCGCCGGTCGGCCCGTCGACCCCGAGCACGTCCCGGAACGCGGCGGGGAACGGCGGCCCGATCAGCAGGCGTAGCTGCTCCGGGGTGGGCTCGGGGATCCCGACGGCGCCGGCGGCGTGCCGGACCGACGTCTGGATGCCGGGGCCGGAGTCGACGAGGGTCCCGTCGAGGTCGAAGAGGACCAGCATCAGGCGGCTCCCACCCGGGCGGCCCGGGCGAAGGCCCAGGCGTCGGCGACGATGCCGTCGAGATCGCCGCGCCGCGGCGTCCAGTCCAGGCGGGTCCGGGCGCGCTCGGCGGACGCGACGAGCACGGCGGGGTCCCCGGCCCGCCGCGGCGCGACGACCGCGGGGATCGGGTGCCCGGTCACCCGCCGGCAGGCCTCGACCACCTCGCGGACCGAGAACCCGGTGCCGTTGCCGAGGTTGCACACCAGGTGCCCGCCCGCCTCGGCGTGCTCCAGCGCGAGCAGGTGGGCGGCGGCGAGGTCGTCGACGTGGATGTAGTCCCGCACGCAGGTGCCGTCGGGGGTGGGCCAGTCGTCGCCGAACATCGAGACGTGATCGCGCTCGCCGAGGGCGACCCGGAGCACGAGGGGGATGAGGTGGGTCTCGGTGGTGTGCCGCTCGCCGAGCATCGGGCCCTCGGCCGGGCGGTGCGCGCCCGCGACGTTGAAGTAGCGCAGCGACACCGCCCCGAGCTCCCCGCCCGAGGCCGCGGCGTAGGAGGCGATGGCGTGGTCGATGGCGAGCTTCGTCGCGCCGTAGGGGTTGGTGGGGCGGGTGGGGGAGTCCTCGGTGATCGGGCTGGTCTCCGGCTCGCCGTAGGTGGCGGCGGTGGAGGAGAACACCAGCCGCGGGACCCGGTGGGCGCGGACGGCGTCGAGCAGCGCGACCGAGGTGACCACGTTGCCGTGCCAGTACTTCGCCGGGTCCACCACCGACTCGCCGACCAGCGAGCGCGCCGCGAAGTGCAGCACGCCGCGGAACTCGCCGGAGCCCAGCACGTCGCCCGCCGCGGCGGCGACGTCGCCCTCGACGAACGCGGCGGCATCCGGGACGGCGTCACGGTGCCCGGTGGAGAGGTCGTCCAGGACGGTGACCTCGTGGCCGGCCGCGAGCAGGTGGGCGGTGCACACGCTGCCGACGTAGCCGGCGCCTCCGGTGACGAGCAGCTTCATGAGCACGAGTCTGTCGCACGCCGCTGTGCGGACGGTGAGCGGCGGGGACGGCGAGCCGCGGGGACGATCAGACCGCGCGGACGAGCACCGCGTGCGCCACCAGCGGGTCGACGTCGGAGCGCTGCCCGGCGTGGCCGACGTTCACCGCGTCCCCGAACCGGGGGATGCCCGTGACCTCGACGTCGCTGCCCGGCAGCACACCCGCGGTCTTCAGGCCCGCCATGAGGGACTCGTTGAGCTGCACGTGCTCGGCGATCCGGCGGATGACGACCTTGCCGCCGCCGGACCGGGCGAACTCGTCGAGGCGGACCAGGCCGGCCTCGTCGGGGGTCGGGGTGCGGGTGGGGAGCTCGGTGAGCCCGCCGCGCAGCTCCTCGAGCCCCGGGATCGGGTTGCCGTAGGGGGAGACCGACGGCTCCCCGAGCAGCGCGAAGACCTTCTTCTCGACGGCCTCGCTCATGACGTGCTCCCAGCGGCACGCCTCGGTGTGGACGTGCTCCCACTCCAGGCCGATGACGTTGACCAGCAGCAGCTCGGCGAGGCGGTGCTTGCGCATGACGGAGACGGCCTTGGCCCGCCCCTCGGGGGTGAGCTCGAGGTGGCGGTCCCCGGCGATGTGCACGAGGCCGTCGCGCTCCATCCGGGCGACCGTCTGGCTCACCGTCGGGCCGCTCTGCTCGAGGCGCTCGGCGATCCGCGCGCGCAGCGGCGTGACGCCCTCCTCCTCGAGCTCGTAGATGGTGCGCAGGTACATCTCCGTGGTGTCGATGAGGTCGTTCATCCCCACCCCTTCCGTCCCGTGCCCGATCCTACCGAGGGACCCGACACCGTGGACGCGGCGCGGCGACGGCCGGGGCACGATGGAGTGCGTGCCGACCACCGCGACGCCGCTCGTCGCCGCCCCGGACCTGATCTCCGAGCTCGCCGACGGCCCGGCCGGGACCGAGGGGCGTCCCGTCGTGCTGGACGTCCGCTGGCGTCTGGTCCCGCCGCCGAAGGGCCGCAAGCCGCGCCGGCGCCCCGACCCCGTCGGCGAGCCCGACTTCGACGCCGGGCACGTGCCGGGTGCCGTGTTCCTCGACGTCGACACCGACCTCGCGGGCCCGCCCGGCCCGGCCGGGCGCCACCCGCTGCCCGACCCCGACGACCTGCAGACCACGCTGCGCCGCGCCGGGATCGGGTCGGAGAGCCCGGTCGTGGTGTACGACGGCGTCGGGGCGGGCGACGGCATGGCCGCCGCGCGGGCGTGGTGGGTGCTGCGCTGGGCGGGCCTGGCCCCGGAGCGGGTCCGCGTGCTCGACGGCGGGCTCGACGCGTGGACGAAGGCCGGCGGGGAGACCTCCACCGAGTCCGGCGGCGCCCGCCGGCCGGGCGCGATCGCGGTCACGGCCGGCGCGATGCCGGTGCTCACCGCCGACGCCGCGGCCGACGTCGCGGACCGCGGGGTGCTGCTGGACGCGCGGGCCCCGGAGCGCTTCCGCGGGGAGACCGAGCCGATCGACCCGGTCGCGGGCCACGTCCCGGGCGCGGCCAACCTCCCGGCCGGCTCGTTGCTCGCCGACGACGGCCGGTGGCGGCCCGCCGACGAGCTGGCGGAGGCGCTGCGCGGGGTCGTGGGCGAGACCGGACCCGTCGGCGCGTACTGCGGCTCCGGGGTCAGCGCGACGATGCTCGTGCTCGCCGCCGAGATCGCGGGGCTGCGCCCGCCGGAGGACCCGGTGGCGCTCTACGTGGGCTCCTGGTCGAACTGGTGCGCCGCGAAGCGGCCGGTGGCCACCGGCGCGTGACGCCCCCCGGCCCGGTCCCGCCCCGTTTCGGGCGAAGGGACCCACCGCCCGCTGTCCGGACCGAAGGGCACCTTCGCTCGGAACGGGTCCTCGGTAGCGTCGGGCCCATGCGCACCACGGTGGTCTGGGACGAGGCCCTGCTCGCCTACAAGCTCTCGACCGACCACCCGTTGCACCCGGTGCGGCTCGACCTCACGATGCGGCTCGCCCGCGGGCTCGGCGTGCTCGACGGGATCGAGCCGCTGATCCCCGACCCGGCGCCCGACGAGGAGCTCGAGCGCGTCCACGTGGCGTCCTACCTCGACGCGGTGCGGCGCGCCCCACGCGAGGGCGACGACCCCCTTCACCAGCTCGGCACCATGGACAACCCGATCTTCGAGGGCATGCACGACGCGGCCGCCCTCGTCGCCGGCGGCTCGATCGCGGCCGCGCGGGAGATCGCCGAGGGCCGGGCCGACCGCGCGGTCAACCTCTCCGGCGGGCTCCACCACGCGATGCGCGACCACGCGTGGGGCTTCTGCATCTACAACGACTGCGCGATCGCCATCTCCTGGCTGCTCGACCACGGCTACACCCGCATCGCCTACCTCGACACCGACGTGCACCACGGCGACGGCGTCCAGGCGGCGTTCCTGAACGACCCGCGGGTCATGACGATCTCGATGCACCAGCACCCGCGCACCCTCTGGCCCGGCACCGGCTTCGCCTCCGAACTGGGGGAGGGCGCCGCCGCCGGGACCTCGGTGAACCTGCCGCTGCCGCCGGGCACCCGCGACCGCGAGTGGCTGCGCGCCTTCCACGCCGTGGTGCCGTCGCTGCTGCGGGCCTTCGAGCCCCAGGTCCTCGTCACGCAGTGCGGTGCGGACACCCACCACGAGGACCCGCTGGCCGAGCTCTCGCTCACCGTCGACGGGCACCGCGCGATCTACCGGGCGTGCCGCGACCTCGCCGACGAGCACGCGGGCGGCAAGTGGCTCGCCCTCGGGGGCGGCGGCTACAACCTCGTCCGCGGCGTGCCCCGCTCCTGGACCCACCTGCTCGCGACGGTGCTCGACCGCGACCTCGACCCCGACCGCTCGATCCCGGCCTCCTGGACCTCCTACGCCGCGGAGATCTCCACGCGGCCGCTGCCCACGTCGATGACCGAGGACGCCCCGACCGACTGGACGCCGTGGGGCGGGTACACCGAGCTGGACGTGGACCGCTTCGTCCTCGAGACCCGCCGGGCGGTGTTCCCGCTGCACGGCCTGGAACCGCAGAACATCCTGGACTGAGGCATGAGCTCGCAGGCACCCGAGACCACCGGCGCCGACGACCGCACCGACATGGACGCGGCCACGATGCCGATGCACGCCGCACCGGACGCGCCCTACCCGCGGCACTGGGAGGCCGACGTCGTCGCCGCCGACGGCGCCACCGCCCACCTGCGCCCGATCAGACCCGACGACGCCGACGCGGTCGTCGCGTTCCACTCCCGGCTCTCCGAGCGCACCCGCTACTACCGGTACTTCAGCCCGTACCCGACGATCCCGGCGCGCGACCTCAAGCGGTTCGTCGAGGTCGACCACCACGACTCGGTGGCCCTGGTCCTCTGGCTGGGCGACGAGATCATCGCGATCGGCCGCTACGTGCGCCTGGGTCCCGACGACCCGTCGGCGGAGGTGGCGTTCGTCGTCCGCGACGACCACCAGGGCCGGGGCCTCGGGTCGATCCTTCTCGAGCACCTGG
The DNA here is from genome assembly GCF_036497585.1 of Actinomycetospora sp. Taxonomy (GTDB): domain Bacteria; phylum Actinomycetota; class Actinomycetes; order Mycobacteriales; family Pseudonocardiaceae; genus Actinomycetospora. The sequence continues at coordinate 63,954 of NZ_DASXJD010000124.1, forward strand.
CGGCGGCGGCGGAGGAGGTCGGCATCACCCGGTTCGTGGCCGAGGTGCTCACCGAGAACCGCGCCATGATCCGGACCTTCCGCCAGGCCGGCTACGACGTGGCGCGCGCCGTCGAGGGCTCGACGCTGCACCTGGAGTTCGACGTCGCCGCCACCGAGCGCTCGACCGAGGTGCGGCTCGCCCGGGAACAGGCCGCCGAGGCCCGCAGCGTGGCCAACGTGCTGCACCCGCGCTCCGTCGCGGTCGTCGGGGCGTCGGTCGACCCGGGCAAGCTCGGGCACGTCGTGCTCGCGAACCTGCTGCGCCAGGGGTTCACCGGGCCGGTCTACCCGGTCAACCCCGAGGCCCGGTCCGTGTGCGGCGTCCGGGCCTACCCGACGGTGCTCGACATCCCCGACGACGTCGACCTCGCCGTCGTGGCCGTCCCCGCGCCCGAGGTGTCCGGGGTGGTCGACGGCTGCCTGGCGAAGGGGGTCAAGGCCCTCGTCGTCGTCACCTCCGGGTTCGGCGAGACCGGCGACGCGGGCGTCGCGGCGCAGCGCGAGCTGGTCACCCTGGCCCGGTCGCGCGGCATGCGCGTGGTCGGGCCGAGCGCGCTCGGCGTCGTCAACCTCGACCCCGCGTACCGGCTCAACGCCACCCTCGCGCCGCAGCTGCCGCCCCCGGGCCGGGTCGGGTTCTTCTGCCAGTCCGGCGCCCTGGGCATCCAGATCCTCGCGACCGCCGCCCAGCGCCGGCTCGGGCTCTCCACCTTCGTCTCGGCCGGGAACCGCGCGGACCTCTCGGGCAACGACCTCATGCAGTACTGGGACACCGACCCGGCCACCGACGTCGTCCTGCTCTACCTCGAGAGCTTCGGCAACCCGCGCAAGTTCGCGCGGGTGGCGCGGCGGCTGGCGCGGCGCAAGCCCGTCGTCGCGGTCGCGAGCGGACGGCACGCGACGCCGGGGCTCGCGGCATCGACCTCGCCGCTGGAGGACGCCTCGGTCGCCGCGGTGTTCGACCAGTCGGGCGTGATCCGGGTGAGCTCGGTCGACGAGCTCTTCGACGTCGCGCTGCTCGTGGCGAACCAGCCGCTGCCCGCCGGCCCGCGCATCGGCATCGTCGGGAACTCCAGCGCGCTCGGCGTGCTCGCCGCCGACGTCGCGCTCGCCACCGGCATGCACCTGGCGTTCCCGCCGGTCGACGTCGGGGCGATGGCCGACCCGGCGGAGCTCGCCGACGCCGCGGCGCGCGCGCTCGAGGACGACGGCTGCGACGCGCTCGTCATCGTGTTCTCCCCGCCGGTCTCCACCGACGGCGCCGAGCACGCCGACGCGCTCGCCGAGGTCGTGACCGGCGCGGACAAGCCGGTGACGACGACGTTCCTCGCCTCCGCGGGGGTGCCCGAGCACCTGGTGGTGCCCTCGCCGCCGGAGGCGGGCGGCGCGGACGTGCCGGCCCGCGGCAGCGTCCCGTCCTATCCCTCGCCGGAGCGCGCGGTGCTCGCGCTGGCCCGCGTCGTGCGCTACACCCAGTGGCTCCAGCGCCCGGTGGGGGACTTCGTCGTGCCGCCGGGCTGCGACCTCGCCGCGGCGCGGGCGCTGGTGGACTCGTGGGGGCCGTTCGAGACGGCGGCGGTGCTCACCGACGAGCAGGCCGACGCACTGCTGGCGAGCGTCGGCATCCGGGTGGCGCCGTTCCGCCGCGCCCGCTCCGCGCAGGAGGCGGTGGACGTGGCCGCGGAGCTCGGCGGGACGGTGGTGCTGAAGACCGTCGTGCGCACCTGGCGCCACGGCAGCGACCTCGCCGGGGTCCGCCTCGGGCTCACCGACCCCGAGGCGGTCGCGACGGCCTACCAGCAGCTCGCCCAGCTCTCCGGCTCCCCCGAGGTGGACGTGCAGTCCCAGGTGCCGCCGGGGCTGCCGGTGGTCGTGGAGCTGCGCGACGACCCGTCGTTCGGGTCGCTGGTGTCGTTCGGGCTCGCCGGCGTGGTGACCGAGCTGCTCGGGGACCGGGCGTACTGCGCGACCCCGCTGTCGACGATGGACGCGCACACGCTGGTCCGGGCGCCGCGGGCCGCGCCACTGCTCGACGGTTACCGGGGCAGCCGGCCGATGGACCTGGCGGCGCTGGAGGACCTGCTGCTGCGCGTCGGGCAGCTGGCCGACCACGTCCCGGAGCTGCGGGCGCTCTCGCTCGACCCGATCCTCGCCGCCGAGCGCGGCGCCCATCCGACGTCGATGCGCGCGGTCCTGGGCCCGCCGCCCGGGCCCCTCGACGCCGGGCCGCGGCGGCTGCCGGAGTAGCCCATGTGAGCGGATTCGGTCGTCGGGGCGGCCGATCCCGCCCACAATCTGCGGCGATGCGTGCCGCCCCGATGACCCTGCTGTTCCCGTCGGCCCTGCTGGGGGTCGCGCTGCTGCTCGCCGGGTGCGCGGGGAGCGCGACCCCGCCGCCCGACCCAGCCACCCCGCCGACGGTGGCCACCGGCGCGCCGCCCGGCGGCACCTCGACGCCACCCGTGCCCGCCGACCCGCTGACCGCGGACCCCCCCGACGGGACGACGGCGCTGGATCCCTCGCGCGTCGAGGTCCGTGGCCTGCCCCCGGGGTTCCCGACGCTGGTCTGGACCCGCGGGCCCCGGACCCTCGGCGTCTACGGGCGCGCCGGCGGGTGCACCGAGGCGAGCGCCCAGCTGGTGGAGCAGACCGCGCAGGAGGTGACGGTGCGGGTGCTGCAGACGACGACCTCGCCGGGCCCCTGCACGCGCGAGCTGCGCTATCCGCCGCTCGAGGTGACGCTCGCGCAGGACCTGGGAGCGCGCCGGGTGGTCCTCACCGGCGAGGTGCGCTGACGGTGCCGCCCCGTGGCCCCGGCGGTCGGTCCGGGGAAAGCCGAGAGACCGGGCCGGCCCCCGGCCGTCCCGGTCCCTCGTCGCCGACGACCGTGGTGGTCGTCCTGTCCGGACGCGCGGGCGGTACCGCCGATCCGGCGTGCCCGGGGTCACACCGCCTGCGCGTGGGTAGAGCATGCCGCCCTCCGAACGGAGGGGTCAAGCAGTCAGGTGGGCGGTCACGATCGTCCGCCTCCGCACCGATTCGGTGACGGTCGGTGACGACGGCGGGCGCGGGGCGCAACCCTGCGGCGCGGCCGGGACCCCGGACGGGCCCCGACCGCGGCGGGGGGATGCAGCCGGTCAGCTCGCGGCAGTCCTAGCTCGCGGCAGTCCTAGCTCGCGGCATAGGCCTTGAGTCGGCGGGCGCGGTCCCCCTCGCGGAGCTTCGACATGACCTCGCGCTCGATCTGGCGGACGCGCTCCCGGGAGAGCCCGAACTGCTTGCCGATCTGGTCGAGCGTGCGGGGCTGCCCGTCGTCGAGCCCGTAGCGGAGCCGGATGACGTTCTGCTCCCGCTCGTCGAGCGTCGCGATGACCCGGCGCATGTCGTCGTGGAGCAGGCCGGAGATCACCGTCGACTCGGCGTCGGTGGCCTCGGCGTCCTCGATGAAGTCCCCGAGCGGGGCCTCCTCCTCGGAGCCGACCGGCATGTCCAGGCTCACCGGGTCCCGGCTGTGGTCGAGCAGGTCGGAGACCTTCTCGACCGGGAGCCCGGACTCCTCGGCCAGCTCCTCGTTGGTCGCCTCGCGGCCGAGGGTCTGGTGCAGGTCACGCTTGATGCGGGCCAGCTTGTTGACCTGCTCGACCAGGTGGACGGGCAGGCGGATGGTCCGGGCCTGGTCGGCCATGCCGCGCGTGATGGCCTGCCGGATCCACCATGTCGCGTAGGTCGAGAACTTGAAGCCCTTGGAGTAGTCGAACTTCTCCACGGCCCGGATGAGGCCGAGGTTGCCCTCCTGGATGAGGTCGAGCAGCGGCATCCCGCGGCCGGTGTAGCGCTTGGCCAGCGAGACGACGAGCCGCAGGTTGGCCTCGAGCAGGTGGGCACGGGCCCGCCGACCGTCCCGGGCCACCGCCCGGAGGTCCCGGGCGCGGTCCGCGTCGAGCGTGTCGTCTTCGAGCAGGTGGGCCGCGTAGACGCCGGCCTCGATGCGCTTCGCGAGCTCCACCTCGTCGGCGGCCGTCAGCAGAGCGGTCTTGCCGATACCGTTGAGGTAGACGCGAACGAGGTCGGCAGCCGGGCTCTGGGCGTCGAGGTCGCTCTGGGCCTCCGCCTCGGTCTGCAGCGCGGTAGTCTCGGGGACGACGTCGGGGGTCGACTCGGGCAGGACGGCCTCGGCGTCACGAGACTGCTGCGGGGCGAGTGTCGCCGTCATGGAATCCTCCCTGCGCGGCGTTGGTCTGGCGCGCCGCGTCACATGGTCGAACGCACGGCGGGACGCGATCGTTCCCGCGCGCCGCGCACCGTCCGGTTAACCGCTTGTGACGGTGCCGACGCGTGTTCCGAGCCATCGGCGAGCAACCCGTGTCACACCTCGACGAGCACCGTGAACGGGCCGTCGTTGACCGACTCGACGGCCATCTCGGCACCGAACACCCCCCTCGCGACCGGGGCGCCGCGCCCGCGCAGGGCCTCGACGACGCCGGTGACCAGCCGCTCGGCGTCCGGGCCCGGTGCCGCCGCCGACCACGAGGGTCGTCGCCCCGTCCGCGTCTCGCCGTAGAGCGTGAACTGACTCACCACGAGCAGGCCCGCTCCGGTCTCGGCGCAGGACCGTTCGCGCGCCCACTCCCCGTCGCTGCGCTCGCCCGGACCCAGGATCCGCAGCTCGTGCAGCTTGCGGGCCATCACCGGCACCGGATCGTCCGCGGTGCCCACCCGGGCGGGGTCGTCGCGGTGGACCCCGAGCAGGACGAGCAGCCCCGGCCCGTCGAGCGCCCCGACGGTCTGGCCGGTCCCGATGGTCGAGCTCCGCTCCGCTGCGTCTCCGGTCCCGATGGTCGAGCTCCGCTCCGCTGCGTCTCCGGCGACCACCACCGACGCGCGGGTCACCCGGGCGACCACCGCCCTCACCGCGGCACCACCATGCCGTGCAGGAAGATCTCCCGGACGACGGGCAGCGCCGCGGCGGTGAGCTCCCCGGCGTCGCGGCCGTGGGCCAGGGCGAGCAGCACGCAGAGGTCGCGCAGCGGCAGGTGGCCGCGGCACCCGGCGAGCAGCGCCTCGCCGAGCTCGTCGAGGTCGTGGCGCCACTGCGGCCCGTCGAGACGTACCAGCGTGCCGCCGATCCGCCGCCAGGCAGGGTCGCCGCCGTCGTCCTCCTCCGGCGCGGCCGGCGTGTAGCCCCGCTCGAGCGCCGTCGTCGGGGGGACGACGAGGGCCTCGTCGAGCAGGTCGTGCCCCCGCAGCCACGCCACCCGGTCCAGCCAGGCCTCGACCTCGGGGCCCAGCGGGTCGCCGTGGGCCTGGCGCATGTCCTCGCACACCACCGTGCCCGGCACGCCCGACGTCGTCCGCCGCAGCGTCACGAAGCCGAAGCCGATCCCGACGACGTCGTGCTCGGCGAAGAAGTCGAGCCAGCGCGCGGAGCGGGCGCGCCCGGCCGGGGAGGCGGGGTCGACGCCGGCGTCGCGCAGCCAGGAACCGACGTGCAGTCCGGGGTCGACGACGTCGCGCTGCACCACCCACGCGTCCAGCTCACCCGGCGCGGCGGCCTCGGCGGCCGCGGCGAGCCAGCGGCGGGGGCGCGCGTCCCACCCGTCGTGCGGATCCCCGGCCGCCCGCGCCGCCTCGACGTCGGGCCGGGTGATGAGCCAGGAGGCGAGCAGCTGCCCGACGCCGCCCTCGGCGAGGTACGCGGGCAACGTCGAGACGAGCAGTTCGCTCGCGCCGTCGCCGCCCAGACCCGCGTCGCGGTAGACGTGCTCGATCTCCGGCGGGCCGGGCACGAACGGCGGGTTGCAGACGACCTGGTCGAAGCGCCGTCCCGCGACCGGCTCCCACCACGGCCCGGCGAGCACCTCCACCTCGACCCCGGAGATCGCGAAGCTCGCCCGCGCGAGGGCGAGCGCCCGCTCCGAGACGTCGGTGGCGGTGAGCGTCGCGGCGTGCCCGGACGCGTGCAGGGTCTGCACCCCGCAGCCGGCGCCGAGGTCGAGCAACGTCCCGACGGGGCGGCGCACCGTGGCCCGCGCGAGCGACAGCGACGCCGCGCCGGTGCCCAGCACGTGCTCCCGGGCCCGGTCGGGCGACCCGGCCGCGTCGTCGGGACGCAGCTCGAGGTCGGAGAGCACCCACCAGGACCCGTGCTCGTCGGCGTGCGGGCGCACGTCCAGCGCGGCGGTCACGGCTCCGCCGTCGCGGCGCAGCAGCCCGGCGCGGACGGCGTCGTCGAGACCGACGGGGTGCAGCGCCGCCGCGACGTCGGGGGCGGGTCGCGCCTCGCCGAGCAGGAACAGGCGGACCAGGGTCGCGAGCGGGCCGGCGTCGCCGACCGCGCGCGCGGCGGGTTCGGGCTCCCCGCGGTCCAGCGCCGCCCCGGCGTCCGCCCCGAGCGCCCCGGCGACACCGTCGACGGTGAACGCGGCCGCGCGGAAGGGGTCGGCGAGGCGGGCGGCCAGCTCGGGCAGGGCGGCGAGGGCCGGTCCGGCGTCCGGGGTCGGTGCGCTCACGGGGACAGTCTCGGACAGACCGTCCGGGATCGGTTCACCACCGTCCCGGACCTTGTGACGTGTGGCACAGCGCCCCAATGGGGAAACAGCCTGTCCGACGAGAGGGGACAGTGCCGCGGAGATCGTGGCAAGGTTGCCCGATCGCGGTCGGCGCGTGACGCTGTGCACACCTGGTGCGGCGCGGCGTCGAGGCCGGCCGGCCGATCCGTAGTCGAGCGATCCGGAGGGTGAGCGGATGTCGGAGCAGGGCACAACGACGGGGAGTCAGGGGAAGCAGTACCCGCCGGACCCCGAACTGGCGAAGACCGCCAACGCCCGCCCCGAGATGAAGGAGCAGGGCCTCGAGGAGTTCTGGGACGAGCAGGCGAAGCAGCGGCTCGACTGGTTCGAGCCGTACCACACGGTCCTCGAGTGGAACCTCCCCCACGCCAAGTGGTTCGAGGGCGGGAAGCTCAACGCCTGCTACAACTGCGTGGACCGCCACGCGGAGGGCGACAAGGCCGACAAGGTCGCCCTGCACGTCGTCCCGGACGACGGGCCGGATTCCGACCAGGCGCGCGACATCACGTACGCGGAGCTGCAGCGGCAGGTCGTCAGGTTCGCGAACGGCCTGAAGAAGCTGGGCGTGGGCAAGGGCACCGGCGTCGGAATCTACATGCAGATGATCCCCGAGGCCGTCGTCGCGATGCTCGCGTGCGCCCGCCTCGGCGCGCCGCACACCGTCGTCTTCGGCGGGTTCAGCGGCAAGGCGGTCGCCGAGCGCTGCAACGACTTCGAGGCCAAGGTCCTCATCACGCAGGACGAGGCGATGCGCGGCGGCAAGGTCGGCTCGCAGAAGACCAACGCCGACGACGGCCTGGGCAGCGACACCACCGTCGAGAAGGTCGTCGTCGTCAAGCGCACGGGTGGCGACATCCCGATGACCGACCGGGACGTCTACCTCGACGACCTGCTCGAGGGGGAGTCCGACGACCCGTCGTCGTGCCCCTGCGAGCCGATGGAGTCCGAGGACCTGCTCTTCCTGCTCTACACCTCGGGGTCGACGGGCAAGCCGAAGGGCGTCGTCCACACCACCGGCGGCTACCTGACCGGTGTCACCACCACGACCAACCTCGTCTTCGACGTGAAGGAGGACTCGGTCTACTGGTGCGCGGCCGACATCGGCTGGATCACCGGGCACAGCTACATCACCTACGGTCCGCTGGCCAACGGCGTGACCTCCGTCCTCTACGAGGGCGTCCCCGGCTACCCGGACAAGGACGTCTGGTGGAAGATCGTCGAGAAGTACGGGGTGACGATCCTCTACACCTCGCCCACCGCGATCCGCTCCCACATGAAGTGGGGCGAGAAGTACGCGCAGTCCGCGGACCTCTCGTCGATCAAGATCCTCGGCAGCGTCGGCGAGCCGATCAACCCCGAGGTCTGGGAGTGGTACCGCGAGTACGTCGGCGGCGGCAAGGCGCCGATCATGGACACCTGGTGGCAGACCGAGACCGGGCACATCCTGATCACCCCGTTGCCCGGGATCACGACGCTCAAGCCGGGCATGGCGCAGCAGCCCTTCCCGGGCGTGCGGCCCGAGATCCGGGACGACGAGGGCAACGTGCTCGGCACCGAGCAGACCGGCAACCTCGTGCTCACCGCGCCCTGGCCGGGCATGATGCGCACGCTGTACAAGGACGACCAGCGCTTCCGCGACACGTACTGGTCGAAGTACTCGGACGCGTACTTCGCCGGTGACGGCGCCAAGTACGACGCCGACGGCGACATCATGCTGATGGGGCGCATCGACGACGTCGTCAACGTGTCCGGGCACCGCCTCTCGACCTTCGAGGTGGAGAGCGCGCTGGTCGAGCACGAGTCCGTGGCCGAGGCCGCCGTCGCGTCGCGCAAGGACCCCGACACCGGGCAGGCGATCGTCGCCTTCGTCTCGCTCAAGGGCGACACGCAGGGCACCGAAGAGCTGGAGCAGGCCCTGCGCGAGCAGGTGGCCCAGTCGATCGGGAAGCTGGCCCGGCCGGCGTCGGTGATCTTCGCCCCGGACCTGCCGAAGACGCGGTCGGGCAAGATCATGCGCCGCCTGCTCAAGAACCTCGCCGAGGGCGAGGAGCTGGGCGACACCACCACGCTCGTCGACCCGTCCGTGGTCGAGGAGATGCAGAAGCAGATGCAGCAGGGCTAGGTGCGCTTCGCGCCCGTGAGCACTTTCCGGGGCGATCACCCCGGAAAGTGCTCACGGGCCGGAGGCACCTAGTCCGACACCCGCTCCTCCGGCGGCGGGGCGGACTCGCCCCGGAGCTCCTCGAGCAGCTCGGTGACCCGGTCCATGATCCGGTCGGTCGCCTCCTGCAGGGCGCTGCGCCGGCCCTGCTTGCCCACCAGGTCGGAGAGGTCGACGGGCTCGCCCGCGAGGACGTGCAGCGTCGCGCGCGGGACCAGGGTGGGCCGCTTCGCCGTGGGCGGGAGCAGGTGGTTCGAGCCCCACTGCGCCACCGGGATCACCGGGGCGCCCGTCGCGAGCGCCATCCGCGCGATGCCGGTTTGCGCCTTCCGCGGCCAGCCGTCGGAGTGGTACGCGAACCCGCCCTCGGGATAGACGACGACGAGCTCGCCGCGGTTCACCGCCTCCACGGCGGCCCGGTAGGCCTCGATGCCCGAGGCCTTGCGGTCCACCGGGATGTGGCGGCCCCCGCGCAGCGGCGAGCCGACCACCCGCATCGCCCACAGCTCCTTCATCGCCAGAAACCGCGGCACCCGGCCCTGCGCCAACCCGTACGAGACGAGCACGATCGGGTCCACGTGCGTGAGGTGGTTCGCCGCGATCAGGGCGCCGCCGGTGGGCGGCACGTGACGGCCGCCGCGGAAGTCCCAGCGGGCCACGGCCATGAGCACCGGCCAGAGCAGGTCGATCGCGAACCCGTAGCCGAACCCGCGGTCGCGCCGGGCGTAGAGCACCCAGATCGCCAGCTTGCGCCACAGCCGCACCGCGCGGCCCGGCGGCCGGGCGTCGTGGCCCTGCGCGACCCGCCGGACCCGCGGGTGCGGGCGGGGCGCGGGCGGGCCGTCCGGCTCCCGGGTCGCGACGTCGGGCGCGGGCGGCTCGGGCGGGGGCGCGAGGCGGGGGGCGTCGCGAGGCGCGTCGTCGGGCTGCGAGCTCATGCCCAGGATCATGTCGTGTCGTTCGGTCCCCCCGCAGGAGCAGTTCTGCCTCCGAACCGCCGGCGGGTCGATCGCGATGATCCAGGCGTCGTCGGCATCCCGGGAGAGGACCACGTATGGGGCAGGCAGCAGCACGGGTGGCACGTGCGGTGGGTGCGTTCGTCGACGGGCCGCTCCCGGTGCGGATCCGCGCCTGGGACGGCAGCGAGGCCGGCGCGCCCGCCGACTCCGGGGCCCCCGTCGTCGTGCTGAACCACCGGCGCGCCCTGCGGCGCCTGCTCTGGCAGCCGGGGGAGATGGGGCTGGCGCACGCGTACGTCTCGGGCGACCTGGACGTGGACGGCGACCTCGGCGAGGGCCTCGCCGCGATGTGGGGCCTGGTGCGCGACGGCGCGGTGACGCCGCGCCGGCCACGGCTCGGCGAGCTGCCCGGCGTCGTCGGGAACGCGGCCCGGCTCGGCCTGCTCGGCCCGAAGCCGGCCCCGCCGCCCGAGGCGATCCGGCTCCCGCGGTGCGCCCGGCTGCACTCCAAGCTGCGCGACCGCGCCGTCATCGCCCACCATTACGACGCCGGCAACGACTTCTACGAGCTGATCCTCGACGCGAACATGGCGTACTCGTCGGGCTACTGGCCCGACCTCGACGCCCCGCTCGATCCCGACACGCTGCGCCGCGCCCAGGACGCCAAGCTCGACATGGTCTGCCGCAAGCTCGGGCTGGGGCCGGGCTCGACGCTGCTCGACGTCGGGTGCGGCTGGGGCTCGCTGCCGGTCCACGCCGCGAAGCACTACGGGGCCCAGGTCCGCGGGGTGACGATCGCGACCGAGCAGCGCGACCACATCAACCAGTGGATCCGGGCCGAGGGCCTCGCCGACCGCGTCCAGGTCGACCTCGTCGACTACCGCGACATCCCCGCCCGGATCGAGGAGTACGGCACCTTCGACGCCGTCTCGAGCATCGAGATGGGCGAGCACGTCGGCGACGAGAACTACCCGACCTTCGCCGCGACGCTCCACGGCGCGCTGCGCCCCGGCGGGCGGGCGCTGGTCCAGCAGATGAGCCGCGGCGCGAACCATCCCGGCGGCGGCGCGTTCATCGAGACCTACGTGACGCCCGACATGGTGATGCGCCCCGTCGGGGACACGCTCACACTGCTCCAGCGCGCCGGGCTCGAGGTCCGCGACGTGCACGTCATGCGCGAGCACTACGTCCCGACGATCCGCGCGTGGCTCGCCACGCTCGAGGCGCACTGGGACCGGGCGGTGGCCCTCGCCGGGGTCCGCGGTGCGCGGATGTGGCGGCTCTACCTCGCCGGCGGTGCGCTCGCCTTCGAGGAGAACCGCATGGGCGTCGACCAGATCCTCCTGGCGCGGCCCACCGCGACGGGCCGTTCCGGCATGCCCACGACCCGGGCCACCTTCGAGCCGGCGGGCCTACAGGTCGGGGCGAGCGGAGCGACGGAGGCGGGGCGGGGTACTCCGGCGCCGTGAGCTTCGATTGGGCTGCCGCCGGTCTCCTGCTGGCCGTCGCCGCGGCCGTCGTCGTCGTGACCTTCGCGGTGACGCTCGGGGTGGCGCGGGCGGTCGGCAAGCACAGCGTCGTCGACGTGACGTGGGGCCTGGGCTTCGTGCTGATCGCCGCGGCGGCCTACGTGACGTCGGGCCTGCTGGGCGTCGGGAACCCGACGGTCCGGCTGGTCGCGCTGCTGCTGCCGGCGATCTGGGGGCTGCGGCTCGCGATCTACATCGGGTGGCGCAACCACGGCAAGGGCGAGGACCCCCGCTACACCGCGATGCTGGGCGATGACCAGCCCGGCGGCGCGGTCACCTGGGCCGTCGTGCGCAAGGTCTACCTGCCCCAGGCCGGCGTCATGCTCGTCGTCGCGCTGCCGGTGCTCGCCGCGATGGTGCGGGCCTCCACGGTGATCGCGGTGCTCGTCGTCGGGGGCGTGGTCTGGCTGGTCGGGATGGTGTTCGAGTCGGTCGGCGACGCGCAGCTCGCCCGCTTCAAGGCGAACCCGGACAACAAGGGCACGGTCCTCGACTCCGGGCTCTGGCGGTACACGCGCCACCCGAACTACCTCGGCGACTTCTGCGTGTGGTGGGGCATCTTCGTCGTCGCCGCGGGGCACCCGGCGGCGTTGGTGACGGTCGTCGGGCCGGCCCTGATGAGCTACCTGCTGATCGGGGTCACCGGCAAGGAGCTCACCGAGAAGTCGATGTCCGGACGGCCGGGGTACGACGAGTACGTGCGGCGGACCTCCGGGTTCTTCCCACTGCCGCCCGACACCGCGCCCGCCCGCGCCACCTGAGGAGTCCCGACCCGTGACCGATCCGCTCCCCGACGGTCTCGTCGCCCTGCTGCGCCGCCCCGCCCCGTGCTTCCTCGCGACCGTGATGCCCGACGGCTCCCCGCAGCTCACCGAGACCTGGGTGGACACCGACGGCGAGCACATCGTCGTCAACGTCGTCGAGGGCATGCAGAAGGCGCGCAACGTCGCCCGCGACCCGCGGGTGGCGGTCAACGTCACCGACCCCGACCAGCCCGCGCGCTACTGGGGCGTGCGCGGGCACGTGGTGGAGACGACGACCGAGGGCGGTGCGGAGCACATCGAGGAGCTCTCGCAGCGCTACCTCGGCCGCCCGTACCCGAACTTCGGCGGCGGGAACGGCGCGCGGCTGATCATGCGCATCGCGGTCGACTCGTTCGCGCACACCCCGGAGTGGTGACGGGGGTCAGGCTTCCGCGCGCTTGCGGAGCACCGCCAGCGCCGAGTCCGCGTGCTCGTCGAACCGCATCTCGCCGGTGATCACGTCGAGAACCGTGCGGTCGGTGTCGATGACGAAGGTCTTGCGCTTGATCGGCAGTGCGGGCAGCCACGACCGCTTGGCGTCGAACTGCTTCGCGACGACGCCCCTCGGGTCCGAGAGCAGCCGGTAGTCGAACGAGTTGTTCACCGAGAACGTGTGCTGCTTCTCCACCGAGTCTGCGCTGATGCCGACCCGCTGCGCACTCACCGCGGCGAACTCGCCCGCGAGGTCGCGGAGGTGGCAGCTCTCCTGGGTGCACCCGCCGGACGACGCCAGCGGGTAGAAGAACAGCACCACCGGGCCGTCGGCGAGCAGGCCGGAGAGCGTCCGGGTGGTCCCGGTGTCGTCGGCGAGCGAGAAGTCGGGCGCGGTGTCTCCGGCCTTCATGGGGTTCCTTCCGGCAGTGGTGTGTCGGAGCGCGTTCGGGCGGGGCCGTGATCCGGTTCGCCGTGACGCCCGCGACACCCTCGCACCCGTCGTCGGGATCGTCGCGCGCGCAGGATGGACGACGTGACCCTGCCCCCTCGACGGTCGAGCTCCCC